>NZ_JALQDB010000032.1:0-416642 GCF_023631465.1 Caballeronia sp. GAWG1-1 | reverse complement strand
TGAAAGATCCTCAAACCGCTACCCGCTGAAAAGCGGGTTGCCTTAACTGCCTCAAACACAAAAAATCTGACAGTCCCCGCCGGCATGATGACGGCCGTCGCCAACTTGCGCTTGCAAGACATCGACGGCACGGCGATGGTCCACATCGCGCTTGTCGGCCCGTTTGACCGCCTCGGCCAGTTCCTTTTGAAGCTTGGCCGTGACGCTGCGTTCGCGATCGATTTCGAGCAGCGCGCGTTTCTCCGATGCTCTCAAACGCTCCTCGGCGCGGCTCGCCGCTTCGCGCAGCTTCTCGAGATCGCGCGAAAAGCCTTCGCGCACCTTGTCCAGTTCTCGGGCGCGTGCGCTTGCTTCGTCGTTGAGCCGTTTGATTTCGGCATCGACTGCCTTTCGCGTGGCCGCGTCTTCGGCGCGTTGCCGCTCCAACTCGCGAATCTCGGCCTGTGCCGCCGACAATGCAATCGTGCGCTGTTCCAGCGTCGTTTCCATGCGCCCCAGTTCCTCGCGCGCCGCAACTACCTTCTGCTCGGCCTCGGTGCGTTGCGCGTCAAGCTCTTCGCGTTGCGCGTTGAGTTCGGCCTGTGCCGACGTAGTTGCGCGCGTCCAAAGCGTGCCGATGAGTTCGCCAGCGGCATCGCTCAAATCCGGCGGCAGGTCCGGATGCTCGATGCGTACCCGGCTCTTCTCTCGCAACTCGGCCCAGAACTCGCCCAGCACCGATGCCGGCGTGCTCATGGTGCCGCGCCGAACCAGGCTGTAAAGGCGATTGGCCGTCGGCGGCACGCCGAATCGAAAGAACAGGAGCGTGCAGACTTCCCGGTAGAGCTCGCGCGTTTTCGGGAATTCGACTTTCAGGCGGTCAATGGCGGCGGCCAGTCGTGCGTCATCGGAGAGCGGTTCGGACATTGCGGTTTGGTCAGTTCTTGGAGGAGCAAGAATATAACGTAGAGCGGCCGATAATTAACGCTCGCTCGACTGCTTGGCCATATGGACAACCCCGTACTTACCCGCGCCAGCGTTCACACGCCGGTCCGCATTGTTATAATCCTTTCAACCCACGACTAAAACCTAACACCGCATAAAAGCCGTAATCCGATGGCCAAACCCGAACGCCTGCGCGTGCTCTCAAGCGCGCTCGAAAAGCAGAACGTGATGCGCTTGCGCGATGCAGCCGCCTTGCTCGGCGTCTCCGAGATGACCGTTCGCCGCGATATCGCAGCGCATCCCGGTCAATTCACTTACCTCGGCGGCTATATCGTCAGCGCGGCGGATTTGCCCAATGCAGCAGGCTATACCATCGAGGAAGAGAAGGATCACTTCGCTCAGGCCAAGGCGATTGCATCGAGCCATGCCGCGCATCTGCTTACCGATAGCGAGACCATCTTCATCGATTGCGGCACCACGCTCACCACGCTTGCGCGGCAGATTCCCACGGACATGCATCTCACCGTCGTGTGCTATTCGCTCAACGTGGCCGAGATTCTGCGCCGCAAGCCCAATGTCCGGCTAATCCTTCTTGGTGGCGTCTATGTGCCGTCATCCGAATCGTTTGCGAGCGATGAAAGCGTCGAGACGCTGAGGCGTATGGGCATCAACAAGGCGTTCATGTCGGCGGGTGGCGTGGATGAAGCGCGCGGTGTGACGTGCTGGAACTTTCACGAAGTGGCGATCAAGCAGGCGGCCATGGCAAGCGCCGTGGAGCGCCATCTCGTCGTCGATGCAAGCAAGCTCGGCAAGGTCAAGGCCGTGCGCTTCTCACAGATTTCCGAGTTCGACTCGGTCATCACCGAGGAAGGGCAGCGCAGACGCAAGCACGCGTAAAAAAGCCCGCAAAACGCTATGCGGGCTCTCTGCGGCTTCTGAACGACCAACCCACTACTGCCGTCGTCCGAGCGCGAACAACGTCCCTGCGACGAGAATGAATGCGCCGATGATCACCTTCTGCCAAGTGCTCGGCACGCCCACCAGAATCAGCACGCTGTTGATGAGCGTCACGAGCACGACGCCGAGCAACGTGCCCACCACCGTTCCCGTACCACCGGTTATACGTGCGCCGCCCAAAATCACGGCGGCGATCACATCGAGTTCCGTGCCGACCAAGTCGAAAGGATTAGCAAGCCGGTTGGTCGATACATGCAGAATGCCCGCGACGCCCGCAAGCAATCCCGTATAGCCGAACACGAACAGATGGATCGCGCGCAAGTTGTAACCGAGCCGTTCGGCGATGGTGAGACTACCGCCCATCGCGTAGACGCCGCGACCCATCATCGTGCGATTGAGCAGCCACCATGTGACGACCGCCGCGATCACGAGCGCGAGCACGGAGACCGGCAACACGGCACGCAAACCATCGGACGTGTGATAGAAGAAGAGCGGCAGGCGTCCGAACGTATCCATGCTGTGCGGAATGTTCATGAAGAACTGCGTGCCCACGAAAGTCAGCAACAAGCCGCGATACAAATACTGCGTGCCGATCGTCACGATCAGCGAAGGCGCCTTCAACCGATGCACGAGCATGCCATTGATGATGCCAAGCAAGACGCCGCCCAGCGCGCCCGCGATCAGTATCAACGCGAACGGACACTCCGGCCACCATGCGAAGACGGCCTTGGTGATCGAATACATCGTGAGTGCCGCTATCGCCGTGAACGACACGTCGATACCGCCCGAAGCCAGCACGACGAGCGTACCCAGCGCAAAGAGCGATACGGTGGTCGCCGAATGCAACAAGTCGAACAACGTGGCGAATTGGAAGAACCGCGGGTTCAGGCCACCCACGATCAGACACGTTACGAGAATCAGACCTAGGGTGAACCACTCGGGATTGCGCATCAGCCGCGCATAAAGACTGCCCTTGCGCACGCGCGGCGCGACGTCGCTCACGGCTTGCGGCACCGGCTCGCTTCCCGTGCGGCGGATGGATTCGCTCATACTCATGCTGCCTCTGAAAGTAACGCGTGATAAAGCTCGGCCTCGCTCAGACGATCCGCGCGATACTCGCTCGAAATCCGGCCCTTCTTCATCATCAAGATACGGTCGCAGTTTTGCAGCAGTTCGGGCAAGTCGTCGCTGATCAAAATGATGCCGATGCCCTCCTTCGAAAGCCGCTGCATGATGCGGTAAATGATGTCCTTCGATCCCACGTCGACACCGACAGTCGGTCCGTGCAGGATCAGCACGCGCGGATCGATGGCAAGCCACCGCCCGATCAACACGCGTTGCTGATTGCCGCCCGAAAGCGATTGCACGGGCTTGTCGACGTCGGGCGTGGCGATCTGCAAGTCCTTCACGGTGCGCTCGGCAAGCTCCTGCGCGCGCTTGCGATCGATCTGACCGAAGCGGTCCCGCAAGCTCGAAATCATCGCGGTCACGACGTTATCGCGAATCGGTTTGTCGAGAAAAAGCCCTTCGTTCAGGCGGTCTTCCGGGACATAGCCTATGCGTTGCGTCTT
The DNA here is from genome assembly GCF_023631465.1 of Caballeronia sp. GAWG1-1. Lineage (NCBI taxonomy): Bacteria > Pseudomonadati > Pseudomonadota > Betaproteobacteria > Burkholderiales > Burkholderiaceae > Caballeronia > Caballeronia sp. GAWG1-1. Next base: position 413,190 of record NZ_JALQDB010000032.1, on the reverse strand, counting down.
CGCATCCGCCGGCGTTTGCAGGCGCACGCGCATGCCGTCGAGCGTGACCGTGCCCATGTCGGCGGGCGCGACACCTGCCAGTGCGCGCGCGAGTTCGTTACGGCCCGAATCGAGCAGCCCCGTCACACCGAGTATCTCGCCCTTGTGCAGCTTGAACGATACATCGGCGAACTGGCCTTTGCGCCCGAGCGCCTGCACGTCGAGCACGATCTGCGATGCGCCTTCTTCCCCTTGCGCGCGATAGCGCTCGGTTGAAAGATGCTTGCCCGTCATGAGCTCGCTGATCTGCGCCTTCGTATAGTTTTCGATAGGACCTTGCGCCATCTTCTGGCCATCGCGCAGCACGATCACTTCGCCGCCGATTGCGTAGCACTCGTCGAGCTTGTGACTCACGAACAGCACGGCGACGCCGTCGGCACGCAAACGCGCGAGGACGGCGATGAGATTGTCCACTTCCTTTTGCGTGAGCGACGTGGTGGGCTCGTCCATGATGACAAACTTCGCTTCGCTGGCAATGGCGCGTGCGATTGCCACGAGCTGCCGCGTGGCGAGCGGCAATTGCTCGATCAACGTCTTCTGAAAATCCGCATCGCCCGGCAAGCCCACGGCTTCCAGCGCCCGTGCAGCGGTTTCGGCAAGCGCGCGGCGATCGAACGTGCGCGCGAGCTTGCCGTTGTGTTCGGCGAGCTCGGATGTGAGCGCGACGTTCTCCGCCACGTTCATGTTCGGCAGCAGCGACAAGTCTTGATAAACGGTCTCGATACCCGCGGAAAGCGATTCGAGCGGCGATAGCCGCGCATGTCTCACGCCTTCGATCACGAGTTCGCCTTCATCGGGCGGTTGCGCACCCGAGATGATCTTGATGAGCGTGCTCTTGCCGCAGCCGTTCTCGCCGAGCAGATGATAGATCTGCCCGCGTTCAAACGAGAGGCTCACGCCACGCAGCGCATAAACGCCTGTGAAACGCTTATGAATATCGACGACTTCGAGGAGCGGTGTCTCTTTGGTCATGGCTTATAGAAAGCAGGCAGCGCGAGGTAATGAACCACGCGCCGCGTACGTCACATCAGAACGGGTACTGCTTGTAGTTGGTCTTGTCGACATCGACCCAGCCGGTGCCGCGCACGATCACACCCTTGCCCGGGCCCTTGCTCACGGTGACTTTGTTGTATCCGGTAATGCCGAGGTCCGTACCGTTGTCGATGGTCTTGCCTTCCACCAACATCTGCGCGACCTTGTTCATTGCGAGACCGGCGAGCTTCGGGTCCCAGAACGCGATGCCGTTGACCGCTCCGCTTTCGAGGAACTTGCCTGCTTCAGTCGGCAGGCCCGTGCCATACACGCAGATCTTGCCGACCTTGCCCGCTTCTTCCACTGCACGGCCAATGCCGATCACATCCAGCGACGACGAGCCCTGAAAGCCCGTCAGATCCGGATGCTTGCGCAGCACTTCCTTCGCGACCTGATAAGCACGCTCGCCGTCGTTATTCGTCTCGAGCTTCGGCTCGACCAGATCCATTTTCGGATACTTGGCCTTTGCATTGCCGATACCGCCATCGGCCCATTGCACTTGCGAGCGGCTGCCGAGCGAGCCCACTAGCACGGCCCACTTACCCTGGCTTCCCATGCACTTCGCAAGACGTTCGTTCAAGCCCGCACCGTAGGCGGTGTTATCGAACGCTTCGATATCCACCATGGTGTTCTTCGCGTTGTCCGCTTCATGCGTGACGACCTTGATGCCGCGATCCATCGCCTTCTTGAGCGCGGGTTCGAGCGTCGGCGGATCATACGGCACGACTGCAATCGCCGTGACTTTCTTCGCGATCAAGTCTTCGATGATCTTCAGCTGTTGCGCGGCATCGGCACGCCCCGGACCTGTCTGATACACGGAGATGTTCGGATTGTCCTTGCCGAACTGCTTTACGCCTTCGTCCATGCGATTGAACCAGTTGATGCCGGTCACTTTAACGACCGTCACGATGGTCTCGTTGTTCGCAGCTTGCGCGGCTGCAATGGCTCCTGCCGCAAGCGCGATTGCCGTGAGCGCGGTGGTGATTTTCTTGAGTTTCATAGTGCTGTCTCCTTTGCCTCTGTCACTTGGTCTCTTTATGAATCACGGGGAAATAAAAGCGTTTCAACGTCCGGTCGATGCGGGCGGTTGCGGCACCTTGCTGGAAGGCTTCGCGCCGCCTATACCGAAGATTGCGCGCACGCGTTCGCCACCTGCGAATGCAAGCGATGCAAGCAGCAAGAAACCCCACGCGCAGTCACCGAAGAATTGCGACACGCCGAGCAGATTGAACAGGCTCGACAGAAACTGCAAGACGGTCGCGGCAAGAAACACGCAGACTATACGTCCATAGCCGCCAGCGGGATTCACGCCGCCCATGACCGCGATGAGGATTGCGATCAGCAAATACGAATTGCCGTAATCCCATTTCGCGCTCGACGTATGCGTCGCGCTGATGAGTCCGGCAAGCGATGCAAGCACGCCACAAAGACCATACGTGACGATCAGCATGCGCGTGCGCGGAATGCCCGCATAAAACGCGGCCTTCGGATTCGTGCCCATGAGATACAGCCGCAGACCGAACGGCGTGCGCTTCAATATCCAACCGAGCAACAAGACGGCGGCGACGAAAATCCACAACGATATGGGTACTTGCAGGAAGGTGCCGTTACCGATGTTGGAAAGCGGATCGACATATTCCACCCGCACCGAAGCACCGTTACTCAGCACCACCGCGATACCCGTGAATAGCAGTTGCGTGCCGAGCGTGCAGAGAATGGGCGTGAGCCTCAGCTTTGCGATCACCACGCCATTTAGGATACCGCCAAGCGCACCCATTGCCACGACGATGCATACGAACACGCCGGTATAGAGCGCCGGTGAATCGTCGCCCGAGACCATTTGCGGCAGCAACATTGCCGCGACCATGCCAGACAGATTCGCGAGCCCCACTCCGGACAGATCGATCCCGCCGTTGCCCGACACCATCGACAGCATGATGCCGAGTGCGAGCAGCCCGAGTTCGGGCAACTGTCCGCCCATCGACTGAAGATTGTCGATGTCGAGAAACTGTCCTTTGGAAAGCCATGTCGCGATGATCACGACCAGCAAGTTCACGCCGACCAGAAAGTTCAGTTGGCGATCGGCGAGCCACTTCGATCCCTTCATCGCACCTCGCTCCTTTCGCCGAGCACAGCGTTGATTTCATCGAGACGCGGCATCGACGGAGCGGTGCCCGCGCGCGTCACCGAAAGGCTCGCCAGCGCGCAACCGAAGCGCACGGCAGCCAGCGCCGAATCGCCGCGTGCAAGCGCCGCTGCGAAGCCGCCTGTGAAGCCGTCGCCCGCGCCTGCGGTCTCGACTACACGGCCGCAGTCGAAGGCCGGCACGAGTTCGGATTTGCCGCCCGACGTATGCAGCAATGCGCCCTTTTCTCCGAGCGTGACGATCACCGCACGCGCGCCCTTCTTGAGCAAGACATCCGCTGCCCGGCGAGCGTCATCGACCGATTCGATCGCCACGCCCGTGAGCGCGGTTGCTTCCGTTTCATTGGGCGTGATGTAGTCGCAGAGCGGATAGATGTCGTCGGTGAGCGGAAGCGCTGGAGCGGGATTGAACACCGTTGTCACGCCATGCTTGCGCGCGAGTTCGAGACCACGACGCGCAGCGGGCAGCGGCTGTTCGAGTTGCGTGACGAACACGGATGCACGTGCGATATCCGCTTCGATCGCTTCGATGTCTTCGGGTCCAAGCGTGCCCGCAGCGCCGGCCGCCACGATGATCGCGTTGCCGCCCGTGTTTTCGTCGACGTAAATATGCGCGGCACCCGTGGCGATGTCGTCCAGCACGGTCGCACGCGATGCGATGCCTTCAGCCGCCCACGTTGCCTGTGCGATTTGGCCGAACGCGTCGTTGCCAATGCGCGTGCAGAAGATCACGTCGGCGCCCGCACGCGCGGCCGCCACGGCCTGATTTGAGCCCTTGCCACCCGGACCCATTGCAAACGCCGAGCCTGCCACGGTTTCGCCAAGCAAGGGCATGCGTTGTGCACGGAACGCGAGGTCGGTGACGTAGATGCCGAGAATGACCACGCTCATCGCGCTTCTCCTTCAGACGCGTCGGCAGCGAGCTGCACGCCCTTCTTGAAGATGAAGCAGCCATAACCGCGCGCTTCGCCCGTGGCTATCACGCAATACGCATTCTTGGCGCGTTCGTAGAACGCAAAACGTTCGATCGGCGCGAAAGCCTGTGCACGCCCTTCTGCGTCGTCCACTTCGCGTTGCGCCTCGCGTTGCACGGCAGGCAAAGTAGTTGCATTGCCAACTACTTCCATGCGGCCTGCCGGATCTTCGACGAACGTATCGAGCGGCAACACCGAAAGCACGGCACGCACCGCACGTGGCGCGCTCGCGCCATCCATGCGCAGCACCTTGCCTAACACCGTTTTCCGGGCCACCGAGTCAGCTGGAAAATGAGCATCGCAGATCACCACTTCGTCGCCATGTCCCATCGCGGCAAGCGCGTACAGGATGTCGGCATTCAATAGTGGATCGATATTCTTCAGCACAGCGTCTCCTCCATGCATGGGCGCGCTTCGTCCCGAAGTCTTCGCCCTTCAATTCTCACATGCGTACCGTCGATCAATCGCCGTACGGCACCCAGATATTCTTCACCTGCACGGCCTGACGCAAGAACGGCAAGCCTTCGCTCGATGCATCGTGCCAGTCGAACACGCGACCGTTATCGACGAACGTGCGTTTCAGATTACCCACCGACTCACGTTCGGCCAGCGTCGAAAGGGCCGCGCCGTGGAAGGACCAGAGCGCGTCGACATCGTCGTGCTGCGCGAGCGTTTGAGCCAGCGAGCGTACATCGCCCGTGACGATATTGAGCGCACCGCCTGGCACATCCGACGTTTCCGCGATCTGATAGAAGTCCGTCGCCATCAGCGGACACGTCTCGCTCGGCACCGCGACCACGCGATTACCCAGCGCAAGCGCAGGCGCCACCAGCGACACGAAGCCGAGCAACGGCGCTTCGTCGGGGCACACCACGCCGATCACGCCGAGCGCTTCGTGCATGGCGAGCGCCACACCGTGCAAAGGCGGCGCATGCACCGCTCCGTCGAATTTGTCGGACCATGCCGCATACGTAAAGAAACGCGCAATGGATGCTTCGACTTCGCGCTTCGCATCGCGTTCGCTGGACCCGCCACGCGTGACGAGTTGCCTTGCGAACTCATCGGCGCGCGCACTGAGATTCTCGGCCATGTAATACAGCACCTGCGCGCGATTATGCGCGCTTGCGGCCGTCCACTTCGTCATGCTGCGCGCAGCGGCCACCGCGTTCCGAATGTCCTTGCGATTGCCCTCGCCCACTTCGCCGACAATCTCGCCCGACGGCGAACGCACGAGCCGCGAATAGCCGCTATCGGGCCGCGCTTGCTTGCCGCCGATAAAGAGCTTCGCCGTGCGGTCGATGGTGCTGACATTGCCCGTATCGAGCAACGCATCGGGCTGTGCCGGCGTTGCCTTCATTTCCCCGCGAACTGGCAGCTTCGCCCAGGCACGCGGTTTCAGGTATTCATAGACGCCTTCGCGTCCACCTTCGCGGCCAAAGCCCGACTCGCGATATCCGCCGAAGCCCACGGCTGCGTCGAAGAGATTGGTTGCATTGATCCACACGACGCCGCATTGCAGGCGCGGCGCAACGTCCAGCGCGCGGCTGATGTTCTCGCTCCACACGCTGGCCGCGAGACCATAGCGCGTGTTGTTGGCCAGTGCGACGGCTTCCTCGGGCGTGCGAAAGCTCATCGTCACGAGCACCGGACCGAAGATCTCTTCCTGCGCAAGCGTGCTTGCAGGCGCCACGTTGGTCACGAGCGTCGGCGGAAAAAACGCGCCGCCTTCGGGCAACGTGAGACGCGACGGCTGGAAGATGGCGCAGCCTTCGCTTTCGCCCTTGGCGACGAGCGAACGAATACGTTCGAGTTGCACGTCATCGACGATAGCGCTCATGTCGATGCCTTTATCGAGCGACGTCCCGACCCGCAGCGTCTCCATGCGGCGCTTCAGCTTGTCGACGAAAGCCGCTTCGATGCCTTCCTGCACGAGCAAACGCGAACCCGCGCAGCACACTTGTCCTTGATTGAACCAGATGGCGTCGACCACACCTTCGACCGCGCTATCGAGATCGGCATCGTCGAATACGATGAAGGGCGACTTGCCGCCCAGTTCGAGCGTGAGCGATTTTCCCGAGCCCGCCGTCGTCGCGCGAATCTGTCGACCCACTTCGGTCGATCCCGTGAACGCAATCTTCGCGACACGTGGATGCTCGACGAGCGCCGCACCCGTGCGGCCATCGCCCGTCACGACATTGAGCACGCCTGCCGGCAAGCCCGCGCGATGCGCCAGTTCGGCGAAGAGCAACGCGGTAAGCGGCGTGTATTCGGCCGGCTTGAGCACCACGCAATTGCCGAGCGCGATAGCAGGCGCGATCTTCCAAGCAAGCATCAGCAGCGGAAAATTCCACGGCACGATTTGCCCGATGACACCGAGCGGCGCCCAGTCGGCGAACTCGCGATCCTGCAACTGCGCCCAACCCGCGTGATGCAGAAAATGCCTTGAAACAAGGGGGATATCGATGTCGCGCGACTCGCGAATCGGCTTGCCGTTGTCCAGCGATTCGAGCACGGCGAAGAGCCGCGCATGTCGCTGCACCATGCGCGAAAGCGCATAGAGATGCCGCGCGCGTCCCGCACCGCCAATCGCTTGCCAGCCTTCGAGCGCGGCTTGCGCGGCCGCCACGGCAGCCGCAACATCGGCATCGGTGCCTTGCGCGATGGACGCAAGTACGCGCCCTGTCGCCGGCTCGCGCGATTCGAAACGCTCGGCGTTGTCGTCATCGCGCCATGCGCCATTGATGAAATGACCGAAACGGCCGGCGTGTTGATCGAGCCACGTGCGCACGGCGCGATCGTCTTCCGGTGCGGGTCCGTATTCCATCGAAGAAAAATATTCGGCTACGCTCATGAGGGCTGTCTGTTGGATGCGTGATGCGTGATTCAGGCGACGGGATGGCGATTGAACGACGAATACCGTCCGCTCACGTGATGTTCGAGTTGCCGCTCGATATCGGCGAGAAGGCTCGACGCGCCAATGCGGAACAACTCCGGTTCGAGCCATTCACGCCCGAGTTCTTCCTTCATGAGGATCTGATATTCGAGCGCGGTCTTGGCCGTCGAAACGCCGCCCGCAGGCTTGAAGCCGATGGCAACGCCGGTGCGCGCCAGATATTCGCGGATCATGCGCACCATGACGAGCGAGACGTCGAGCGTGGCGTTGACGCTTTCCTTCCCCGTCGATGTCTTGATGAAATCCGCGCCGGCCATCATGCAGATCATCGATGCCTTGGCGATGTTCGACAGCGTGCGGATGTCGCCCGTGCCGAGAATCGCCTTGACGTGCGCGTTGCCGCACGCGGCGCGGAAGTCGCGCATCTCGTCGTAGAGCGCCTTCCAGTTACCGGTCAACACGTACTCACGGGTGACGACGATATCGATGTCTGCCGCGCCGTCCTTCACCGAGGCCTCTATCTCGCGCAACTTGAGTTCGTGCGGATTGAGACCAGCGGGAAAACCCGTGGAGACGGCCGCGACCGGAATGCCGCTCCCGTCCAGCGCGTTCACGGCGGCTTTGACATAGCGGTGATACACGCAAACCGCGCCTGTCCTGATCGATCCAGGCATCATGCCGAGCGCTTCGAGCAAATCGTCTCGCACCGGGCGACGCGCCTTTGCGCAAAGACGTTCGACGCGCGCGGTGGTGTCGTCGCCGCTCAACGTGGTGAGGTCGATGCAGGTGATCGCCTTGAGCAGCCACGCGGCCTGTGCGTCCTTCTTGACAGCGCGACGCGTGCCAAGCGTGGACGCGCGGCGCAGCACGGCGGACTGATTCACGCGCAAGCCATCGAGCCACGAGAGGTCGAAGGGCACGCCAGGATTACGATCGCTCACATGCCCGGCTTGGACTTTCCCGGGCCACGCGACGACGGACTTCGTTGCAGTTTCCAGCATGAGATCGGGGTGCTGCGGTCTTGTGCGACGCACAACATGTTTTGATAGATTGATCTCATTCTAAATCACATTTGTGAAGATCGTAACATAGGGAAAGTTCGGAGGCGCTATGAGAGGATTTAGGGCATGGGGCTTGCGGACGGTTTGCTTTCTCATACGCTGGAGCCCCCATGCATATCATTTGCCACATGATGTCCTCGCTCGATGGCCGCAGCCTTACCGACGGCTGGCATCTCGACTTTCCATCGCCGTGTTATGAAGAAACCGCCGCGACCTTCAAGGCCGATGCCTGGGCGTGCGGCCGCGTCACCATGCAGGAAATCTCACACGGCAAGGACAAGGATTATCCGCGTGGCCTCGCCAAAGGTCCTATCGAACGCACGGACCATTTCGCCAAACGCGACGCAAGCCAGTACGCAATTTCAATCGACCCTAAGGGCCGCGTGACGTGGAAGACGAACACGGCACTCGACTCGCATATCGTCGAAGTGCTCGCGGAAGATGTCGATGACGACTACCTCGCCTATCTGCAATCCATCGGCGCGTCCTACGTGTTCGGCGGAAAGAAGGATATCGAGCTCGCGCGCGTCGTGGAAACGCTCGAGCACGAGTTGAAGATTGGCACGTTGATAGTCGAAGGCGGCGGGCATGTATCGGGCGCGTTCGTCAATGCGCAACTCGTCGATGAAGTCAGCGTGCTGATCGTGCCGCTCGTCGACGGCCGCGAGGCGCATCCCTCTTCATTCGAAGTGGCGATGGACAAATGGCAAAAGCCCGCTTATCTCAAGCTCGATTCGGCGAAGACGCTCGATAACGACATGGTGTGGCTGCGTTATAAGCGCAAGGACTAGGCTAGCGCATCCACGCGCGCGAGGAACGCCAACAATTCGCCGACAATCGCTTCGGGCGCATCTTCCTGCATGAGATGCCCCGAGCACGCCACTCGCGTGAACCGCGCGCCCGGAATGCGCGAAGCCAATTCGACGCCGCGTTTCGCTGGAATCCACTGGTCTTCCTCGCCCCAAAGAACCGTCACGGGGCAACGCAAATCGCCAAAGCGTGCTTCGATTTCATCGGTATAACGCTGGTCCATCTGCGCGATCTGTCTGTAGAAAGCCGCCTGTCCCGGTTCGCCGATCCACGGCCGCGTGTAGATGCGCAGCACGTCTTCCGAAAGCGGCCGATGCGCCGCGCCTTGCACATAAGCATCGACCATGGCCCGATGTATGTAGGGCGGCACGCCCGCGAACGCACTCTCATGTTCACGAACGTGCAGCACGAAGGGCGATCCCCACGGCGACAGCGCGACAGGGTCGATCAGCATCAAGGAACGATAAACGCAGCCGTTCAGTAGCGCGGCCCGCAACGAAGTGGCGCCACCAAAGTCGTGCGCGAGCACGTCGGGCAACGCGCCCTTCCAGTCACGCTTCCAGTGATCGAGCAATGCCGCGAGCACGCGATTCTGCACGCCGAGCGATACGTCCTGCCCCTCGCGCTTGTCCGACTCGCCGTATCCCAGAAGATCGAAGTAATGCACGCGATGCGTCCGCGCCATCACCGGCGCAATCCGCCGCCATACCTGCGATGAGAACGGCGTGCCGTGCACCATCACGAGCGGCGCGCCCTCGCCTATCGCGCCATAACGGATAGCCTGACCTTCGAAGTCGAAAACCTGGTCGAGCGGCAATGCGCCCGCTGATGAATCGCTCATGGCTCGCTGTCTGCGTTGGATGTGGTCCGACAGCATAAACCACGAACGCGAAATCGGCCGCAACTCTGTTTGCAACCCGTTTTGATGATACGAGTCGCGGCCAGTTGCCTTGCTTAACGCAGATTCGTGCGCGCCAGCTCGACGATTTCGTCGCCACGGCCGCTCAAGATAGCGCGCAGCATGTAGAGACTGAAGCCCTTCGCTTGCGATAGCTCGATGGTCGGCGGCATCGCCAATTCATGCTTGGCGGTGACGACATCGACGAGCGCGGGGCCGTCGTGCGCGAAGGCATTGCGCAATGCGCCCTCCAGTTGCTCCGACTCTTCCACGCGCACCGACCATATGCCCGCGCCCTTCGCAATCTGCGAGAAGTCGGTCTTGCTGAGATCGACATTGGTGTCGAGATAACCGCCCGCCTTGAGCTCCATCGACACGAAGCCGAGCAAGCTGTTATTGAACACGACGACCTTGATCGGCAGCTTCAACTGAATGGCGCTCAAGAGATCGCCTAGCAGCATGGACAAACCGCCATCGCCCGACAGTGAGACCACTTGCCGTTGCGGATGCGCCGCTTGCACGCCGAGCGACTGCGGCATTGCGTTCGCCATGGAACCGTGATTGAACGAGCCATGCAACTGACGCTTGCCGTTCATCGTGAGGTAGCGCGCGGCCCACAACGTGGGCGTGCCGACATCGACGGTAAAGATGGCATCCTCAGCGGCGATGTCATCCACCAGCTTCGTGAGATATTGCGGATGAATCGGACGGCCAGGCGCCGAAGGTGTCGCGTAGTGATCGAGATCCTTGCGTGCATCTGCATAGTGCTTGAGCGCGTTGTCGAGGAAGCGTCGTTCCGTCTTGCGCGTGAGCTTGGGCAAGAGCGCCGTGAGCGTCTCCTTGATGGTGCCGACAATACCCATGTCGAGCGGCGTGCGCTTGCCGAGCTGCGCCCCGCGCCAGTCTATCTGCACGACCTTCGCGTGCGGCGGATAGAACGGCCGATAAGGGAAGTCGCAACCGAGCAGCACGAGCGTATCGCAGGACATCATGGCGTGATAGCCCGAGCTGAAGCCGATCAAGCCCGTCATGCCGACATCGAAAGGATTGTCGTATTCGATGAATTGCTTGCCGCGCAACGCATGCACGACCGGCGCTCCGAGTGTATCGGCAAGCGCGACCACTTCGTCGTGCGAGCCCGCCACACCGCTGCCGCACATGATGGTCACGGCTTCGCAGCCGTTGAGCATGGCCGCGAGTGTGTCGAGTTGCGATTCGGCTGGAACGATTGCGCTCGGTTCGCTTGCGGTCCACCGTGGTTCGACTCCGGGTCCGTCGCTCAAGGCAACATCGCCCGGCAGCACGATTACCGCGACGCCACGTTGATCGAGCGCCGCGCGCATCGCACGTTCGAGCACGCGCGGGAACTGCGATGCGTTCGACACCAGTTCGACGAAGTGACTGCATTCCTTGAAGAGCTCTTGCGGATGCGTTTCCTGAAAGTATCCGAGGCCGATTTCCGTCGATGGAATATGCGCGGCAATGGCCAGCACGGGCTGTTGGTTACGATGACAGTCGTAAAGCCCGTTGATGAGATGCAGATTGCCGGGACCGCAACTGCCCGCGCAGACGGCGAGCTTGCCGGAAGAAGCTGCGTCCGCGCCCGCGGCAAAGGCCGCGGCTTCTTCGTGGCGAGTATGCATCCAACGAATAGACCCGACTTTATCGAGGCTGTAGGCAAGCCCGTTGAGGCTGTCGCCCGTCACGCCCCAGATGCGTTCGACGCCCGCAGCGGCAAGCGTCTTTGCCAGATAATCGGCGATGGTGCTTTTGGCCATGTTCACTCCAATGACATACAGGTTCGTTGGACGGTTGCACGTGTACTTAGACAGAAGAAATATCACAGTGCACGCTGACACGTCGTAAACCGTGCTGTCATACCAAGGGCCCGGTCCGAAGACCAGGCCCCTGGTGAAGCGTTTTCAAAGGTCGTCGAACGTTATTTCATCGACATCAGATGCGGCAGAAACTGCGGAATATGCGGGAAGAAAATGATCAGCAGTAAGTCGATCACGAGCGCGAGAATGAAAGGCAGAATCGCACGCGTCGCCTTTTCGACCGATACACCACCAATGGACGCCGCCGTGAAGAGGCAGAAGCCAATAGGTGGAAGATTGATGCCGATAGCCGAATTGATCAGCACGATCACGCCGAATACGACGGGATCGATATGCATCTGCACGACGAGCGGCAGGAACACCGGGATTATCACCGCGATACTCGAAATGGTTTCGAGCACCGTATGCGCCGCGATCAGAAACAGGTTGATGAGAATGAGCAGGATGATCGCGCTCGTCGTGATCGCAAGGAAACTGTTCGCCACATGCAAGGGAATTTGCGCTTCGATCAGATACCGGCCGAGCACGAAGGCAAGACCCAACAGGAACGACACGCGCGTCGTGTTCACCGACGTCTTGACGAGAATCTCCTTGAAATGCGAGAGCTTCAAGGTGCGGAAGTTGAACGCGCTCACCAGCGTGACGTACACCGCCGCAACCACGCCTGCCTCGACCGGCGTGAAGATGCCGCCAAGAATGCCGCCCAGAATGATGATCGGCGTGAGCAAGGCCCAGAATGCTTCGCGAAACGTAGTCCACAACTTGCGTGCGCTGAACGGCTCGACCGCGCTGTAGTCGTTGCGCACGGCGGTCACGTAGTTCACGATCATGAACGAAGCGACCACTAGGAGCATCGGCAAGATACCGGCAATAAACATTGTGCCTACCGATACATTCGCCGTGTAAGCATAGACGAGCATGCTCATCGATACCGGCGAAAGCAGCCCGAGCGATCCCGCCGCCGATTGCAATGCCACCGCGAACGCACGCGAATAGCCCTTCTTCACCATGCCCGGAATCATCACGGAGCCGATCGCCGCCGTATCCGCCGTGGCCGATCCCGAGAGGTCCGCGAAGAACATGCTCGCAACAATCGTGACCTGTCCGATACCGCCACGCATGAAGCCGACGAGCGCTTGCGAAAACTCGATGATGCGTCGCGAAACGCCGCCCGAATCCATGATCGCGCCCGTGAGCATGAAGAACGGAATCGCGAGCAGACCCACGTTATTGAGGTTCGAGAAGAGCTGTTGCGGAATGACGAGCAGCGGCGTGCCATTGATCGACAACGCCAGCGTCGCCGCGATACCAATACAGATGGCCACCGGTACACCGAGGCCAAGCAGCCCTGCGCCTAGAGCGATTGCCCACATGATGTCTTTATCCTAGAGATGGTCGGACACGCCTTCGATCAAAGTGGCGTTGGTCTGCGTCTGCGGCGCGAGGTGCGACACGACGATGCGCACCAGCGAATGAAACACGAGCAACGCGCCGCACACGGGAATGGAAAGATACGGATAGACCATCGAGATGGGAATCGATGCGGCTGTCTCCGTGCCCATCAACGCGAGCATGTCCGAGCCATACGCGACGAACACGGCGCCGAGCGCGAGAATCGCGCAGTCCGTGAAGTCCTTGAGCAAGGGCGCGATCGCCGCCGGCACGCGATCGGCCAGCACGCGCACTTCAGGATGTGCGCGTAACTTGACGCCTGCCGCCGCACCCAGGCACGTGAGCCAGACGAAGAGATACGCCGCGGCTTCGTCGGACCACGAAAGCGAGTCGTGCAGCACGAAGCGGAACACGACCCCGAGACCGGCGACGATCACCGCTGCCAGCAAGAGGCAACTGCTGACGAACAGGTTCAGCTTCAGAACCATGTCGTCGATGAACATCAAGCCACGCGCGAGCTTTTCCATACGGGTTTCCTCCGGCACTTCCGGTGACAAAGGCGTCATTTGGATGCCACGGACGAGGCCTGCTTGGCCGCGTTCATCTCGGCGTAGAGCGCGGCGCCATCCGGAATCTTCGCAACGAGTTCGTCACGCGCGGACTTCGTGGCTTCGGCCCACGGCGCAGTGTCGACCATCGTCACTTGAATGCCCTTGGCCTTCATCGTCGCGAGTGCGGCGTCGTATTCGCGCTTGTACTCCTTCAGGTCGAAATCGGCGGCGACCGCGGCTGACTCTTGAAAAGCCTTCTGGTCAGCAGGCGACAGCTTGGTCCAGGCGCTCTTGCTCATCGCGAGCACGACGGGCAGGTAGTTCACGTGCGTCACATAGAAATGCTTGGCGACGTCGGAGAACTTGTCCTGCACGAATTGCTCGGGCGATGTGTCCGCGCCATCGACGAGGCCTTGCGACAGCGCGAGGAACAACTGGTTATAGGCGAGCGGCGTGGGGTTCGCGCCGAGCGCCTTATAGCCCGCGATATAGCCGGGGCTTTGCATCACGCGCACCTTCAGGTCCTTCATGTCGGCAAGCGACGTGACCGGACGTTTGGTCGTGAAGAGATTGCGTTCGCCGACAGCAAGCCACGTGAGACCGACCATGTTGACCGGCTGCATCATGTCGAGATACTTGCGGCCGACGGGTCCTTGCAGCACCTTGTTCGCCTCATCCATGCTGCTGAAGAGATAAGGCATGTCGAAAATCTGCCATTGCTTGATCGTATTGTCGATAGGCGCTTGCGCGGAGATCATGAGTTCCTGCGTGCCGGTGCGCAACGCCTGCGCCATCTGCACTTCGCCCCCGAGTTGCGATTGGGGAAAGAGCTGAATCTCGACATGGCCATGCGTGCGTTGCGCGACTTCCTTGGCGAAGACCTGCGCGGTCAGTTGATAGTGATTGTCCGGTGCGAGCGTATGGCCAAGCTTCATCACGACCTTGTCCTGCGCCATCGCGCTGCCTGTTGCGGCGACGCACAATGCGGCGAGCACGGCGCTCATCGTCACGCGCAACGAGCGATGCGCCTTGAAAAGCGAATTCATGTTGTCTCCTTCCCACGTTCTTCACGATATGGACACCGCCTTCTGCCTCTTCTTGTGCCTCATGTGTCGTGCATGTCGAAGAGCGACGGGTTGACGCAAGTATTTGTGATCGCGTCAACGGTGCGTTAGGACCAGGCTCCAGATTTCTTGTACTTTTTAACGCTGGTTTCCATGCAAACGCGACGTGACGCTAAAAAGTCCAAAAGATCGCGCGAACCGTCCTACCGCGTGAACCAAGCGCATCTTTAAAGTGACTTCCACGTTGACGGTGTGTCGCTCGCAAGCGATACGCCGTGTTTACCCCACCTAATACACTGGTTCGTCAACATGGCCAAACGCCCGCACATGGACTGTTATGCAATCGGCGATACCGCCGATTTCGCAAAGACCGTATCCGAATACGACATCTATGGATTTGCCGGGATAGTCGGCGACTTTTACGCCGTGCATCTGAACGAAGAGTTCGCCAAGACCACGCGCTTCGAGAAGCGCATTGCGCAAGGCTGTCTCTCGGTCGGCTTTCTTTCGACAGTCATGGGCCATATGGCGGCGAAGGCGCCGAGTCCGGGCGCGGTGTCGTATCGCTATGACATCACGTTCAATGCGCCGGTGTTTATAGGCGATACGGTCACTGCGCGTCTCACGCTCGAAGAGAAGGATGAAGAGCGCAACGTGTGCGTATTCGTCGCCGATGTCACGCGGCAAGACGGCGTGGTCGTGGCATCGGGCAAGACTTACCTCAAGGTGCTGTGACACGATGCTGATGAACACCTCGCCCGTCATAGCGGAACAGCACGGCGCGCTGCGTCTCCTGACGCTCAACCGCGCCGATAAACTCAATGCCTTCACGCCGGAAATGCTCGCGGCGCTCGAAGCAGGACTCGACGATGCACTCGCCGACGATGCAACGCGCGTTATTGCCATCACGGGTAGCGGTCCCAAGGCCTTCGCTGCCGGCAACGATATCGAGCGACTGGTCACGCTCGACAGCGCGGGCGCGTATCGTGACATGGTAGCCGGGCAGCGCGCGTTGTTGCGCCTGCATGAAAGCGCCAAGCCGACCATCGCAATGGTCAATGGCTTCGCGCTAGGCGGCGGTTTCGAATTGGCGCTTGCCTGCGACTTCGTGATTGCATCGACGAAAGCGAGCTTCGGGTTTCCCGAGATCACGCTCAATACCATGCCAGGCTGGGGTGGCACGCAACTTGCCGTCGCCAAGATGGGGCTCGCCTGCGCCAAGCGATTCGTGTTGAGCGGGCGGCGTCATACGGCTCAGGAATGCGCGTCGTTCGGCTTTCTGCACGAGATCGTCGAACACGATGCATTGTTCGATACAGTGCGCGAGTTCGCCGAAACACTCGCCGTCTACGACCCCTTCGCAATGGAAATGGCGAAGCGCGCGCTCAATCGCGCGAACGAAATGCCCTTGTCCGCAGGACTCGACTTTGAAGCAGCGCAATACGCGGTGAATTTCACGAGTGAAGGCGCGCGCGCGGGCTTGAGGCAGTTCATGGAAAAGCGCCTTGCACGGCGCGCCTCGACCGTGACGGTGACTGAATGAGCACGATACATCGTTTGCCTCACTGGCTCGGCGAAGAGCACGCCATGATTCGTGAAGCCGTTCGCCGCTTTGCCGACAAAGAGATTGCACCGCATTCCGAGGAGCTCTGGGAGCAAGAAGCCTTTCCCTACGATATCTGGCGTCAAGCCGGCGAGCTTGGCTTCACCGGCCTGCCTTATGCGGAGCAATGGGGCGGTGGCGGTGGCGACTGGCTTTCGTTTGTCATCGTGCTAGAAGAACTGGCGCGCGTGGATTGCGCGGTCGCGAACGCCTTGATGGCCAATTCGACTGTCGCGAGTCTCTTGTCGAACTACGGCACATCGACGCAAAAGGACCTTTATTTAAGGCCTATTCTCGAAGGCCGCCAGATCGGTTCGATCGGTTTGTCCGAGCCCGATGCGGGATCGGATGCGGCCAACATCGCCACACGTGCGCGCTTCGATGGCGAGCGCTGGGTCATCGATGGCGCGAAGACTTTCATCAGCAACTCGGGCACTGAACTCGGCGGGCCGGTGGTAATCGCGGCTGTGACCGGTACGCGTGCCGATGGCAAGAAAGAGATTTCGAACTTCATCGTGCCTTCGGGCACTACTGGCTATCAAACGGGCCGCAAGCTGCGCAAGATCGGCTGGCGCGCTTCGATCACGCACGAGTTGTTCTTCGAAAACTGCGCGATTCCCGCAGAGAATTTGCTTGGTGAACGCGGCGCGGGTTTGCGTCAGACGCTCGCGCAGATCAGCACGGGCCGCATTTTAATCGGCGCGCTTGCGCTCGGCATCTTGCAAGGCTCGCTCGAACGGTCCGTCGAATACATGAAGACGCGCCGCGCGTTCGGCCGCGCGATAGCGGAGTTTCAAGGCCTGCAATTCAAGGTCGCCGACATGGCGACGCACGCGCATGCCGCACGTCTCATGCTTTACGACGCCGCCACATTGAAGGACAGCGGCGCGCCGTTCGACATGCAGGCATCGCAAGCCAAGCTCTTCGCCTCGGAACAGGCGATGCACGCGGCGCATCAGGCATTGCAGATACACGGCGGTTACGGCGTGATGGCGGAGTATCCGGTAGCGCGTGCATTCGGCGACGCCAAGGTGCTCGAGATCGTCGAAGGGACATCCGAAATACAACGCATGATCATCGCGCGTGCGGCGCTTGCCTGATAACGCGCGGACGAAGGGGGAGTTTATGCTGGAAGGCATCAAGGTACTGAGTTTCACCCATTTTCTGCAAGGGCCCGCCGCCGTGCAGATGCTCGCCGATGTCGGTGCGGATGTCATCAAGATCGAGCCACCGGGCGGCGCGTTCGAGCGAAGCTGGACCGGCGCGGACGCTTTCGTCGAAGGCGTGAGCGTGTTTTTTCTGCTGGGCAATCGCAATCAGCGCAGCATCTCGCTCGACTTGCGTGAGGAAGCCGCGCGTGAAATCGTGTGGCGTCTGATCCGCGAAGCCGACGTATTGATAGAGAACTACCGCCCCGGTGTGCTCGACAAGATGGGCTTCGGCTATGCGCAAGTGCACGAGGTCAACCCGCGTCTCGTGTATTGCTCGTGCACGGGTTATGGATCGTCGGGTCCCTATCTCAAGCGCCCGGGACAAGACCTGCTATTACAAGCGATGAGCGGCATGACCATGCTTTCAGGTGAAGCCGATTCGCCGCCGACGCCTGTAGGCTCCGCTATTGTCGATCAACATGCAGCGGTGCTGGCAGCGTTTGGCGTGGTTGCTGCACTTCAGTCGCGCGAACGCACGGGTATGGGTACGCGTGTCGAGAGCAATTTGCTGAACGCGGCACTGGATTTGCAGATCGAGCCTTTCACGTACTACATGAACAAGGGTCCGCTCTGGCAGCGCACCCAGCCGCCAACGGGCAGCCGCTTTCATCCTGCGCCCTATGGCGTCTATAAAACGCTCGACGGTCATATCGCGATCTCGCTTACACCGACGCAGAAGCTCTCCAATGCGCTCGATGTCCCCGCGCTCGCCGAGTTCACGCATCCGAAAGACAACGTGCGGCGTCGCGATGAAATCAATCGACTGGTCTATGACGCGTTGACCAGGCGCACGACAGAAACATGGATGCGCGTCTTCGAGGAGCACGATATCTGGTTCGCGCCGGTCAACGACTACGAGCAGGTCGAGGTCGACCCTCAAGTCGCGCATAACCAGATGATCATGTCGTTCGAACACGAAGAGGCGGGACCGATACGCGTACTTGCGCATCCGGTGCGCTATGACGGCGAGGCGCCGCCCATGCGACGGCATCCTCCGCGACAGGGCGAGCACACACGTGAGGTGCTGGCCGAACTGGGTTATGACACTACGCGGATCGACGAACTAGTCGATGCCGGCATCGCGCTGACTTCGAGGAGAAATGCATGAGCGCCCAACTACACGCTGCTCCCGCAGCACCCGAACTGCTGCGCTTCGACGATGTGGAAATCGGCCGCTCGCAGGTGGACGTCCACACCGTGGTCGAATCGGCGGTCAATGCGTTCGGTCATCTGTCGGGCGATCTGAATCCCCTGCACATGGAGCAAGCGTTTGCGGAGCGCTCACCGTTCGGAAGACGCGTCGTGCACGGCCTGTTGACGGCCTCGCTCGTCTCGGCCGCACACACGCGACTGACCGGTCCGGGCTTCGCTTATGTCGGACAAGAACTGCGTTTTCTGGGGCCAGTGTTCATCGACGACACCATCACCATCAACGTGACCGTGGTGGAGAAGAAGGACGCCAAGCGAATTCTCGTGATGGACACCATGGTTCGCAATCAACGCGGCAAGGTCGTGCTGAGCGGGCTTTCCGCGCTAAAAGAACTCAAGTTCGAATGAGACGCGTCGGGGAATCCGCCAGTTACGGGCGGCGCAAGCATTCGTTAGACTTCGATGTAGCGCCGCGAAAACGAGCGCAGCACGAATGAAGCGCCGCCCGCAGGAGACGAAAGTTGAGTACCGCATGTGGTTGCCACGTTCCGGTCATCAAGATCGAGAACTACGAATATGGCGCGCACGTCAAGTCGATGGACTTCCACTTTGCGCCGCTCGAAGTCATGAAGTCGACACTGCCTTATCCGCATCGGCATGACTTCTATCACATCGCCTGGGTGGTGACGGGCACGGGTCATCATGTCATCGACTCGGTGCGTTACGAGGTGCGTCCGCAGTCGCTGTTCTTCATGGCACCAGGCCAGATACACGACTTCGTTCTATCCCCCGATACGGTCGGCTGGTCGATCAGCTTCTCATCCGAGTTCTTTTCGTTTCGCGTGCAGAACCGGCATTCGGAAACCGAAGTGCCGGTGCACGACTTCGATCAGCTTGCCGCAGCGGTCTATCTGAACGACGCGCAAGCGCATGAAATGATGCGTCTCATCGACGGCATGATGGACGAGTATCGCTCGGAACTGCACGGCCATCAGGATGCAATCTGGGCTTATCTGCGTATCTTTTTGCTCAAGGCCGCGCGCATGAGCAGCGCGGCAGCGGTCACGGAGTCGGGCACGTCGCGTAACGTGTTGTTGTCGCGCCGCTTCAAAAGCCTTCTGGAGAAGCATTTTCGCTCGATGAACGATGCCGCCGACTATGCGCGTCTGCTCAACGTGACCGAGCGCGCGCTCAACGAAGCCACGCGCGCGGCGCTCGGCAGCACGGCTGCAAAGCTGATACGCGAACGCGTCATGCTCGAAGCCAAGCGCTTGCTGCTGCATTCCGAAGTGAACGTCGCGGAGATCGCATCGCAACTCTCTTTCGACGACCCCGCTTATTTCAGCCGGTGCTTTCGCAAGCACACAGGCCGCTCACCGATCGACTATCGCCGCAGCCTCGACAAGTTGCATATTTGAACGCGCATTCGGTATTCCATGCAGAAATGTCCAACAGATCCCGCGTTTCATCCTAACGTCGCGTGAGCATGGGTTTTTAAAATCGACGTGCGTGTTCAACGTATTCTGCAACCCACTTGCATGAGACAAGCGCGAATTAAGCGCGTCCGCTCTCGTCCACAGGAGACAAAGTGTCGAACGCTACAACCCCGCTTTCCGATATCTATTCACTCACGCAGGACCAGACGCGGCTCTTTCGCGAAACGCTCGACCGCACGGCTGTAAAAGTCGCGGCCGATGAATTGAGTTTCGGTGTCGATTTTCCGCAAGTCACGGGTCCCGATGGCGAATGGGTGCGTCTGCCCGCTTCGCTATCCGCCGGCTATGACGGCGACGCCTGGAGTCACGGCAACTGGTTCTGTGGCTTCTGGGTAGGCCTTTTGCTCACGTCGCATCTTCATACCGGTGACGCGAAATTTCTCGAATGGGCGCGTGCGCGCATGCTGCTCGTCGAACAACGCGCGGACGATCCGAACACGCATGACATCGGCTTCATCTTCGACAGCAGCGCGGTGCCCGGTCATCACATCACGGGCGATGCACGCTTTGCCGATATCGCGTTGAAGGCGGCGGACAAACTGCGCGCCCGCCTCGTCACCACGCGCGATGGCGCTTATCTCGCGTCATGGGGACCGCTCGCCGATCCGCGCGGCAGAAGTGCATCCGCAATCGATACGATGGCCAATCTCTCGCTGCTCTACTGGGCGGCGAATCATGCCGATGACGGCAGCTATCGGCATGCAGCGGACGCGCATGCCGCGATGACTGCACGCGCCTTCGTGCGTCCCGACGACTCGACGTATCACGCCGTCGAATACGATCTCGAAACGGGCGCGCGCAAACGTGGCTACACTTTTCAAGGCGCATTCGACGAGTCTGCATGGAGCCGCGGTCAGGCCTGGGCGATCTACGGGTATGCGAATTCCGCGCGCGAAACGGGCAAGCTCGCGTACATTGAACTCGCCGAGCGTCTGGCCGAATACTATCTGCGCCGTCTCGATGGCCGTCAGATTCCCCCTTGGGACTTCGACGCAACCGGCAGCGATGCCGACATCAAGGACACGGCCGCCGCCGCTATCGTCGCATCGGCTTTGCTCGAACTGGCGCGCATTCATCCATCGGCGGATGCCGCGGCAAAATGGAGCCGTCACGGAGTCGCGATGCTCGAAGCGTTGTGCCGCGATGAGTTCACCAAGGACGGCGAACACGGCCTGCTGCACAACTCCTGCTATTCGAAGCCGCACAACATTGGCGTGGATGGCGCGACCATGTTCGGCGACTTCTTCTTTGTCGAAGCCTTGTGTCGTGTCGTGCATCCGGGCAAGCTGCGCCCGCTCGACGCACCGCGCATTCCTCTAGCGTAAAGAACAATGCCGGCGACATACGCATGTCGCCGGCATTCGTTCAGCCCTTGCGGACGGCGTCGGGCAGATCGCGTCCGTGGAACTTCTTGTAGATCGCGTTGAGGTTGCCGTTCTTCTGGTTCGTGCTGACCCACTTGTCCACCCACTCTTTCAGAGCCGGTTGATCCTTGTTCATCGCAATGCCGAGATCGAAGTTCTTCTGTTCGAACTTGAGTTCGATATTGCGTGCGGGCGCACGTTTCTGCATTTCCTGAAGGTTCGACGGCGTGCTGGAGAAGATGTCGATCTGACCCGCGACCATCGACGTGATGAGCGTGGCGTCGTCTTCATAGCGCTGAATTTGCGCGCCCTTCGCTTGCTGCGTCGTCAGCGTGTCGTTGACCGTTGCACGCGTGAGCCCGATGGTCTTGCCATCGAGGTCCGCATAGTCCTTCACCTTGATGCTCTTAAGCCCACCCACGATGATGGTGATCACCGCATAGGGAATCGAGAAATCGACGACCTTTGCGCGCTCCGGCGTGATCGACAAGTCGGCGATCACGAGGTCGGCGCGCTTTGCCTGCAAGGTCGGAATGCGCGCGGCGTTAGTGATCTGCACGAGTTCGAGCTTGACGCCGAGATCTTTTGCGAGCGCGGCGGCGGTATCGACATCCGAGCCTGCGGGCTTGAGGTTTTCGTCGGCGTAACTGAAGAGCGGCGTGCCCATTGCGATGGCAACGCGCACGACGCCGGCCTTCTTGATGTCATCGAGCTGATCGGCCATTGCGCTGTGAATGGCGCCTGCCATCATCAATGCCGCCACGCATGCGCGTGCAATGTGTTTCTGTGCTTTCAAGTGATGTCTCCGTCTTCTTGGATTGAAAAAATGCCGTTCAAAGGCCGTTGTTCAGAAACGCTCGCAATTCGGGCGTGCGTGGCGCATCGAGCATGCTGCCGTCGCCCACTTCCCACACCTTGCCCTGATGCATATAGATGATGCGGTCCGCCACGCGCTTGGCGAACGCCATTTCATGCGTGACGAGCAGCATGGTCATGCCATCGGCCGCGAGGTCTTCCATGACACGCAGCACTTCTCCCGTGAGTTGCGGATCGAGCGCGGAAGTCACTTCGTCGAACAACATGACCTTGGGGTTCATAGCAAGTGATCGTGCGATCGCCACGCGTTGCTGTTGTCCGCCCGACAATTGCTCGGGATAGGCATCGGCCTTCTGCCCAAGCCCGACTTGTTCGAGCACGTTGAGCGCGACGCGTCTCGCTTCGTCACGCGATAACTTCTTCACGTGCCGCAATGCGAGCATGATGTTTTCTTCGACCGTTAGGTGCGGAAAGAGGTTATAGCTTTGAAACACGATGCCGACTTCGCGCCTCAAGAGATGCAGATCCACCTTCGGATCGTCCACGCGAATGCCGCATACCTCTATCTGCCCTTGGTCGATAGTTTCCAACCGATCGATACAGCGTAACGCCGTGCTCTTGCCGGAACCGCTCGCACCGATCACGGCGATCATCTCGCCCTTGTTGACATCGAACGAGACGCCTTTCAGCACCTGATTGGAGCCGAAGCTCTTGTAGACCTCGTCGACCTTAACGATTGCTGACATTGAGCTTATTCTCCATCGATTGGCTCCAGCGCGAAAGCGGATAGCACAGGACGAAATAGAAAGCGCCGACCAGTCCGAAGATGAGGAACGGCTGAAAGATCGAGTTGTTGATGATCTGCCCTGCGCGCGTGAGTTCGATAAAGCCGATCACGGAGGCGAGCGAAGTCATCTTGATGATCTGCACGAGAAAGCCGACCGTGGGCGGCAAGGCGAGCCGCATCGCCTGCGGGATGATGACGAGCCTCAGACTCTGCCAGCGCGACAGCGACAGGCACTCGGCGGCTTCCCATTGCGGCTTGGGCATGGCTTCGACGCAGCCGCGCC
Source organism: Caballeronia sp. GAWG1-1 (assembly GCF_023631465.1). Classification (NCBI taxonomy): domain Bacteria; kingdom Pseudomonadati; phylum Pseudomonadota; class Betaproteobacteria; order Burkholderiales; family Burkholderiaceae; genus Caballeronia; species Caballeronia sp. GAWG1-1. The sequence continues at coordinate 389,784 of NZ_JALQDB010000032.1, read as the reverse complement.
AGATGTCGCCAAGATACGCGCTCGAATAAACCATCAGCGCAAGACCCGCCGCAACGAGCGCGGGTACCTGATAGCCATACACGGATAACCCGAAGTACACGATGAACAGCAGGATCAGCAACGGAATGCCCTGAATCGCCTCGATAAACACGATGGCTGTGCGCGCGAGCCAGAGGCGCGGCGAGATGCGCGCCAGCATGACGAGGAATCCACCGATACCGCCGAGCACGAACGCAAGCATGGAGAGCACTAGCGTCCAGCCGATCGATTGCACGAGGTACACAAAATGCGATGCCGTGAATCCGCCGCTCATGCCGCACCTCCGGGAATGACGGTATCGATGCGCGGGGAGTCCGGCGGCGTCTTGCCCGCGCGTTTTGCGGCAAGACGGATGGCGCGGCGCCGCTTGAACAGATGCTCACCGACAGCCCATGCAATGAGCTTAATGATGAGCGACAGCCCGAGATAGAGCAGCGCGACGACGATATAGGTTTCGAGCGAGCGGAAGGTATCCGACTGCACGGTGTTGGCAACGGCGGTCAGTTCCTCGGCGGAGATTTGCGAAGCGATTGCCGAGGCTTGCATCATCAACAGGAACTGGCTCGTGAGCGCCGGATAAACCTTCTCGATAGAGGGCTGCAACATCACATTCCAGCCGATGCGCCAGCGCGAAAGACCCAGGCACTCTGCTGCCTCGATCTGCCCGCGTGGCACCGATTCCAGACCCGCGCGAATGATCTCGGCGGCATAAGCGCCGATGTTGATGGTCATGGCGAGCGCAGCCGCGGCAAAGGTCGGCATGCGCAAGCCTATACTCGCCAGCCCGAAATACAGCAGGAAGATCTGCACGAGAAACGGCGTGTTGCGCACCGCCTCGATATAGATGATGCAGAGGCGCGTCAGCACCGGCACCTTCGCGCGCTTGGCAAATGCCACGAGCATGCCGAGGATGAGGCCAAAGAACACCGCCACGCACGTCATCTTGAGCGTGAGCCACGCGCCTAAAAGGAACGTCGGCCAGTACGGCAATAACGGAGCAAAGTCGAGAGAGAACATGGCGGTCGTGCCTCAGTTCGAAGGAGCGAGTCAGACACTTCTGGATGTATGACGACTGACTACGCGAGTTCGGCATTCTGTATGCCGCATGCATTACACCGGATCGAACGGACCCGTCACCGTGAACACGCCGCCCTGATACACCGCAACTGGATCGGTCGGTGCGGGCGCCGGCGTGGCTTCGACCTTGTCGCGGAACTTCTCGGACGAGTCGCGCGGCTCGAAGCCGAGTACCGACGCGTCACGGTTGTCCCACCAGGTATGCGAATTTGCCGACATGCCGAAAACGATCGTGTGTCCGACGTCCGGAGTGAACAGCGCGCGGCGCAGCAGATCATGGAAGTCGTCGTAGCTCATCCAGCTCGCCATCATGCGGCGGTCCTTGGCCTCGGGAAAAACGGAGCCGATGCGGATACTCACCGTCTCGATGCCATAGCGGTCGAAGTACAACTGCGCCATGTCCTCGCCGAACGACTTCGACAAGCCGTAGTAGCCATCGGGACGCTTGCGCGCGCTGGCATCGATTCGTTCGTCTTGCCGATAAAAGCCTGTGACGTGATTCGAGCTCGCGAACACGATGCGCTTTACGCCGTTGAGCCGCGCCGCTTCGTAGAGGTTGAAGACGCCCTTGATGTTGGCTTCGAGTATCTCTTCGAACGGACGCTCCACCGATACGCCGCCGAGATGGACAATGGCGTCGCAATCGGCGGCGAGTGCATCGACTGCTTGACGGTCTGCCAGATCGCACGGCGCGATTTCTTCGTGAGGCGCTGCATCGCCCGACAATACGCCGGGCAGATCCGACACTCGCACATGCTCTGCAAACTCTGCGACACGATGCCGAATGGCTTTACCGATACCGCCCGCCGCACCCGTGAGCAGCAAGCGGTCGAAGCGCAATTCGGGTTCGAGGGTGCCCTGCAACGGCAATGCGTCCGTCTGTGATTCCATGAGTTTTGTCTCCTGCGTGCAATGCTAGGGATTACCCTGCGCGCATTTCTTGTACGTTGTCATATCACTCTATGCCGCATATCATCATTTGCAGAATGATTTGTCAACGTGTTGAAAGACCGATTCCCAGAACCTCTGGAAAACACTAAGAGAGCGCTGTGACACTAACGCCCGAACCTTCCGTCGACGTGTTCAATGTATCCGCATCCATGGATGTCGCCGCCCCTTCTCACGGCACACGCCGCAGTCTGACCACACAGCTCGTCGATGCACTGCGCGCACAGATCGACGCGCGGGAATTGCGAGCAGGTTGCCGAATCGCGACCGAGGCGGAGATGGTGCAACGCTTCGGCGTGAGCCGCACCGTGGTGCGCGAGGCGTTATCGCGACTGCAGGCCGCGGGCCTCGTCGAGACGCGTCATGGCATCGGTACGTTCGTGTGCGAAGCGAGTACCTCGTCGCTATTGCAGCTCGATCCCGCCGACGTCGCCGGCTCCATGGATGCACTCGCGATCCTCGAATTGCGTATCAGTCTGGAAACCGAATCGGCGGGCCTTGCTGCCATGCGTTGCGATGCCGGCAGACTAGCGACCATGCGCACGGCGCTCGCGGAGTTTGCGCGCGGCGTGGGTCAGGAAGATGGCACCGTATCGCCGGACTTTCGCTTTCATCTGGAAATCGCGCATGCCACGGGAAATCGCTATTTCGTCGAGATCATGGAGCATCTTGGTTTAAGGATGTTTCCAAGGACACGGCTAACCGCGACCGCCATTCCACACGACCATTACGCCGATTATCTGGTTCGCGTGAATCGCGAGCACGAGCAGATTGCCGATGCGATCGAACGCGGCGATGCGGACTCGGCGCGCACGGCAATGCGCTTGCACTTGATCAACAGCAGGGAGAGATTGCGAAGAGCTCAGGCCACGGCGTGAATCCAGCCGCAAAATTGAAAAGGGCCGCCGAATATTCAGGCGGCCCTTAAGCGTTTTACCTTGCCAGATTCGGCTCGGCATCGACTTCGTCGTGCGGATCGATACTCTCAAGCGCCGGGTCGTGATGCAGCAGCAATACCGCCGCGACGCCCACCATCCCCGCGCCGGCCAGGCAAAGCAGACCTGCACCAAAGCCGCCCGTGCTGTCCTTGATCCAGCCCATTGCATACGGCCCGAAGAAGCCCGCGAGATTGCCAAGCGAGTTGATTGCGGCAATACCGCCAGCCGCCGCCGCGCCCGAAAGGAACGAAGCGGGCAAGGTCCAGATAATCGGCAGACAGCCGAAGATACCGAAGCCGGCGATGGAAAGCGCAATCATCTTTGCTACCGGATTATCCAGGCCAGCTGAAGCCGCGATACCGCCTGCCGCTACCATCAATGCAATGGCCACGTGCCAGCGACGCTCGAGCTTGCGGTCCGAGTGGCGACCCCACAGCACCATGCTGATCACACCGACCGCGTAAGGCATGGCCGTGACGAAGCCAGTCTGCAAATTCGTCAAGCCGAATGCCTTGACGATCTGCGGCAAGAAGAAGCTCAAGCCGTAATTGGTTGCGTTGGCGCCAAAGTAAATCAAGGCAATGGCAAGCACGCGCGGATTAAAGATCGCTTCCTTCACGCTAAACGCATGAACCGACTCGCGATGCGCGCGCTCATGCGCCTGACGTTCGACGAGCCACTTGCGCTCGTCTTCAGCGAGCCAATGAGCGTCGGAGGGCTTGTCGGTCAGATAGAAGAACACCACGAATGCAAGCACCAATGCGGGCAGCGCTTCGATCAGATAAAGCCATTGCCAGCCTTGCATGCCGGCCAAGCCATCCATTTGCAGCAAGGCGCCGGAAATGGGTCCGCCGATCACGGTCGAAAGCGGAATCGCGGCCATGAAGTAGCCCACCACTCGCCCGCGATACTTAGCCGGAAACCAAAGCGTTAGCAGGAAAATAATGCCGGGGAAAAAGCCCGCTTCGGCGATGCCAAGCAAAATGCGCAAGCCATAGAACACATAAGCGTTCGACAAGCCCGTTGCTTGAGCAATGTGCGGAATCCACGCCATCAAGGCCGCAAGAATGCCCCACGTGAACATGATGCGCGCGATCCAGCGGCGTGCACCGAAACGTTCGAGCAGCAGGTTGGAAGGGACCTCGAAGAAAAAATAGGCAATGAAAAAGATACCGGCGCCAAAGCCAAACATACTCGCCGAAAAGCCGAGCGCCTTGTTCATCTGCAAGGCGGCAAAACCGACATTGACGCGATCGAGGTAAGCGATGAAGTAACACAGAATCAGGAACGGCACGAGACGAAACATCACGCGCTTCATGGTGCGAGTTTCAAGCTCCATCTATGTCTCCTCCGAATTGAATAATCGGTAGTTGGCTGGCATACGTTGGGATACTCGCGCAGCCTACTCTTTAAGCGGAGACGACAGAAGTGGTGTTTAGCCTGCCTCACGAACTTTCGTTCGCTTTAGCGCTAAATATTTGCGCGCCATTGCGGTGCGGCGCGCATTGCTAAAGGTGCGGAGCGGACTTGCCGCTCCTTGAGGCCGTCGTTATGCGACCGGTAACATCGCACCGTATGCCGGTTCGGGCAGGCCTTTGACGCCGGGATTCAGCGCGAAGACGCAGCCGTCGTCTTCGGTGGCGTTCGCACCGGGGCGAATCGACGTTACGTAGAGCGTCGAGAGGTCGCTGCCGCCGAACGCGCACATCGACGGCTTGCTGGCCGGCAACGCGATTTCACGGTCGAGTTCGCCTCGCGGCGTGAAACGCAAAAGGCGGCCGGCGTCGTTGGCGCAAGTCCAGTAACAGCCGTCGGCGTCCACGGCCGCGCCGTCGGGACGGCCCGCATAGTCATGCAGATCGGCGAAGACGCGGCGGTTACGCGGTGTGCCCGTGTCGAGATCGAAATCGAATGCCCAGATCACACGCTTGGTTGGATGCGAATCCGACAGATACATCGTGCGGCCATCCGGCGACCAGGCGAGACCATTCTGGGTGACGAGGCCATCGACGATAGGCTCCGACAGCACGCCGTCCGTATCGAACCGGAACAGCGCGCCAGCCGGACTTGCGAGCGACATGTCCTGCACCATCGTGCCGGCCCAGAAGCGGCCCTGACGGTCGCAGCGGCCGTCGTTGAAGCGCATGCCCGGCGCGGGAAAACTCGGTGCGGCCAGCTTCGATGGTCGAATGTCTTTTGTCGACTGCATGCCGAATGCAAACAGGCCGCTCTTCATGCCCGCCACGACAGTTCCCGTCGGATCGAATGCAAAACACGCGATCTGCTCGGGCAACGTCCACTCGCTGCGCTCGCCGCTCGCGACGACGAGACGCACGAACTTGCGCGCCGGAATATCCACCCAGTAGAGCGCGCCCTCTTCCGCGCGCCACACCGGGCACTCGCCGACCGCCGCGTGTCCCGCCGCTTCGAGGCGCTCCACGCTCGCCATTACTTGCGCTCCAGCGGTTCGCCGAGGACGTATGGACCGCCTTGAAAGCGTTGTGCGGGGTCGTCGCGGTCGGCTGTCGGCGCGGTTGTGGGGAAGAGTCCGTTGAACTGTTCCGAACTGTCTTGCGGACGGAAGCCCAAAAACGCCGCGCCCGAGTTGTCCCACCACTTAACCGGATTGTTGGATGCGCCGTACACCACCGCATGGCCGACGCGGTTGGCGAAGAGCGAGCAACGCACGAGCTCGATGAAGTCGCGGTAGCTCAGATAAGTCACCAGCATGCGCGGATTCTTCGGCTCCTCGAACGACGAGCCAATGCGCAAGTTGACCGTCTCGATGCCGAAGCGATCGAAGTAGTAGCGCGACAGCGACTCGCCGAAACACTTGGTCACGCCATAGAGACTGTCCGGGCGATGCGGCGAATCCGTGTCGAGCACCTCGGTGACCGGATGAAAACCGATCGCATGATTCGAACTCGCGAACACGACGCGCTTCACGCCATGCCGGCGCGCCGCTTCGTAGATGTTGTAAGTGCCGCGAATGTTCGCTTCGATCAGATCGTCGAAGGGCGCGTCGATGGAGATGCCGCCGAGATGCACGATCGCATCGACGCCTTCCACCATGCGCATTACCGCGTCGCGGTCCGCGAGATCGACCGCGCTGACTTCCTCGTGGGAGACTGCGTCATCGAGCGGTGCGATGTCCGAAACGCGCACGACATCGGCCCACTGCGCAAGCGCGGGCCGCAACTGGCGCCCGAGATTGCCGGCCCCGCCGGTCAGAAGCAGACGCTTGAACGGTTTGCCCGTTGCGGATGGCTGGTTCATCGAAACTCCTTGAGATACGTGAGATAAATTGAAAGCTCTATGGAAGAAAACGTTTTCGGCTTTATAGTGATGCCGATACGGCCACAGCGAAGGCGCTCCTCATCGATTTTATCGATGCGACGTTTCCCGAACCGACGTCAAAATCCGTTAACATTGGAAAAAGCCAAAGTAAACGTTACCCTCCGAATGAAGAAAACTTCTACGACCATTCGCGATGTCGCCGCCGCAGCGGGCGTCTCGGTCGCGACGGTGTCCAAATACATCAACGGCGCGCAGCGCTTTTCAGCACCCGTCGAGGCCAAGCTCAAGGCGGCGATCGAAACGCTTGGCTATCGTTCGAACCCGCTTGCGCGCTCGATGATCACCGGCCGCACGCGCACTATCGGCCTCACGATTCTCGACATCAGCAACCCGCACTTCACCAACGTCGTGAAAGGCGCGAACCGCATTGCGCTCCGGCACGACTACACGCTCTTGCTCGTCGATATCGACGAAACCCAGGCCCGCGAACGTCCGCTGATCGAAGCCCTCGCGCAACGCGTGGACGGTCTGATCGTCAGTTCGCGGCTACCCGACGAAGAAGCACACTGGATGCTCGATCTCGGCAAGCCCGTCGTGCTTCTGCGCAACGCGGAAGCGCTGCCGATTCCAAGCGTCGGTATCGACAACCGCCTCGCCGCGCATATGCTCGCGCGGCACCTGCTCAACCTCGGGCACCGGCGCATTGCATACCTCGGCTTCGGCCAGGCGCGCATCAACGACGAGCGGATTCGCGGCGTGCGCGAGTGTCTCGAAGACGTGGGCCTCGAACTCGATGTCCACGACGCCCACGCGCCCACTTCGCTTGCCGGCGAACACGCCTGCTCGCGCGTGATGCTCGGCCCGAGGCGTCCCCAGGCGGTCATCTGCTACAACGACCTGATCGCGCTCGGCTTCATGAAGGAAGCCGCAACCCTCGGCATTCGCGTGCCGGAGGACGTCTCCGTCACCGGCATCGACAACGTGCCGTACGGCGCTTACGCCGCGCCCGGACTCACCACCGTCGATATCCAGAGCGAGAAGATGGGCGAACTCGCAATGCAGAAGCTCATCGATTCCCTCGCCGGTCATCCCGACCCGGGTAATTCCATGTTCGAGCCGCGCCTGATCGTGCGTGAATCGACAGCCGCGGTGACTGCTACTGCATGATGTATTCATAACGCAATATGCCGCCGGCATCTTTCGAGTGTCGGCGGCATTTTGCATGCGATCAGGATTCCAGCTTGGCCGGCGTCATTTTCGGCGTGAGCACGTGCATGATGGCGAACGCGATCAGGTAAGCCGATGCGCCGATGGCGAACAGCGCCCAATACTGACCGGTGCGTTGGAGCACTTGGCCGATCACTTCCGAGAACAGCACGCCGCCGATCGAGCCGGCCATGCCGCCGATACCGACCACTGCACCGACCGCGCGCTTCGGGAACAGGTCCGACGCCGTGGTGAACAGGTTTGCCGACCAGCCCTGGTGCGCCGCTGCAGCGAGACCGACGATAGCGACCGCGACCCACAGATTCTGCGCCAGCGAAACGAATGCAATCGGCAAAACACAACATGCACAGATGAACATGGCCGTCTTGCGCGCCGCGTTCACGCTCCAGCCCGCGCGCATCAGCGCCGATGAAATCCAGCCGCCGCCGATACTGCCCACCGTGGTGATCGCGTAGATCACGACAAGCGGCAGACCGATATGCTGCATGTCCATGCCGCGCGATTCGTTGAGCCACTTCGGCAGCCAGAACAGGTAGAACCACCACACCGGATCGGTCAGGAACTTGCCGATCAGAAACGCCCAGGTTTCACGCTTCTTGATGAGCACCTTGAAGCCGGGAGCGCCTGCGTGAGCGTTGGCGGCATCGGCGATTTCGGTGTCGTCGCGTTCGATATCGTCGTCATGCGCGCTCGCGTCCGGTTGGCGATACATCACGAACCACACCACGAGCCACACGAGACCGATCGCACCGATCATCACGAACGCCGCGCGCCAGCCGAAAGCAACGGCGAGCGCCGGGATGATCGCCGGTGCGAACACCGCACCGATGTTCGCGCCGGAATTAAAAATACCAGTAGCGAGCGCGCGTTCGCGACGCGGGAACCATTCGGCCGTCGTCTTGATGGCCGCCGGGAAGTTGCCGCCTTCGCCGATACCGAGCAGCGCGCGCACCATGGCAAAGCCCATGACCGAGCCGACCGCCGCGTGCAGCATGGCGGCGATGCTCCAGACGAACATGGCGAGGCCGTAGGAGATGCGCGTACCGAGCCAGTCGACGATACGCCCGAAGCACAACAGTCCGATTGCATAGAACGCCGAGAACGCGATCACGATGCGCCCGTACTGAACCTGCGTCCAGCCGATGTCATGTTGCAGAACCGGTGCGAGCAGACCGAGAATCTGCCGGTCCATGTAGTTGATGACGGTGGCGAAGAAGAGCAGCGCACACACGGTCCAGCGATAACGGCTGGCTGCGCGCACGACGCCTACGACGGCTGTTTGCATGAATGTCTCCGTACGCGGCGGCGCTCGTCGTGCCGCGTGACTTGTTGCATTGACGGCGACGAGCGCCGTGGGCTTCGGCTTATCGCGTGACTAGAACGCGCTTGCCGGCCAGGTTTTGGAAAACGTTTTTTGAAGAATAATGGCTTCAGTGCGTGTTGCCTATCCCTGTACTTTCCCTAATGCCGCCAGAGCCGCTCCACATAAGGCCCCGCTGCTAAACGAAATGTAGTTGAAAGATTGAGTTAATCGTTTTCTGCGTTGTTTCCAATAAAGCTTGGCGCCCACGCCGGTTGAATCTGGTGTTTTGCATTCAGTCATGCGGCATCTTGTCTTTCGCATGCCAAACGCGCCGCGAAACGCTAAAGGCAGGTGGCTTCGCTGCCGATAACCGTCACTTACGTCTTTCACATCGCCCAGTGCTCCCCATGCTTCGTATTTGTCTAGCCCGCTTGAACGTCGGCACCAAATTCGCCGCGCTGGCGTGTTCTCTCGCGGCCGTCGTCGTCGCCACCCTCACACTTGTCGTCACCCGCTCGGCCGGCGAGCAAGTCGATGCGCACGCGCTCGCACGCGTCGAAAGTGAGAATCGCTCGATCGCATCGATGATCGGCCTCTACAACACGGCCGTGAGCGCCGAAGTCTCGCGCTTCATGACGATGTTCTCGAATCGCCTGCCTGCTGCCTTCTCGCTCGACGAATCGCATACGGTCGACATCGGCGGCGTTGCGACGCCTGCGATCAACGCGGGCGACAAGCCACTCAACGGCGATTTCGCCATTCCCGATGCGTTTCTCGCGGAAAGCGGCGCAATCGCGACCGTTTTTGCGCGCACTGGCGACGACTTCGTGCGTGTGACGACCTCGCTCAAGAAGCAGGACGGCACGCGCGCCATCGGCACGCTGCTGGATCGCAAGGGACCGGCTTATGCACCGATTCTCGCGGGCAAGTCGTACATAGGCGTGGCGGCGCTGTTCGGCAAGCAGTACATCACCGAATACAAGCCCGTGACGGATACATCGGGCCGCGTCGTCGGTGCGCTGTTCGTGGGCGTCGATGTTTCCGCGGAAATCGCGGCGTTGCAGGACAACATCCGCAAGCTCACGATCGGTGCGACCGGCTATCACTTCGTCGTCGACGCTTCGAATGGTGCGAACCGCGGCAAGCTTCTGGTGCATCCGGACGCGCAAGGCGAGATGGCCGATGAACGTGTTGCGCCGTTCAAGGCGATGCTCGACAAGCAGGAAGGCCAGCTCAATTTCGAAGGCGCCACAATCGCGGGCGCGGATGCGCGCGTGCATGGCGGCGCGAAGGAAATCGTCTTTATGACCGTGCCGCAATGGAACTGGATGATCGGTGGCATTGCATATCGCGATGAACTGCTCGCCGATGTGCACGCGAGTCGCAACCGCTTCTTGCTGATCGGCCTCGTGGTGATCGCGGCGCTAGTCGGCGTGTTGCTCTATGCCGTGGCGAAGCTCGTCAGCCGGCCGCTCGACGACGTCACGCATGCCTCGGAACGTATCGCCGCTGGCGATCTGACCGTTCGTATCGATACCACGCGCGAAGACGATATCGGCCGCCTGATGCGCGCCATCGACGGCGTTGCGCGCGGACTGACGGGCATCGTCGCGCAGGTTCGCAGCGCATCGTCCGACATGAGCGATGGCACCGCTCGCATCGCATCCGGCAGCACGGATATCGCATCGCGCATCGCGACGCAGGCTGCGAGTGTCGAGGAAACGGCCGCGAGCATGGAACAGATCACCTCGACCGTGCAGCAGAACGCGGCAAATACGGCGCAGGCGGGCACGCTGGTCGCGTCGGCATCCGAAGCTGCACGTGCGGGCGGCGAAGCCGTGGGCCGCGTGGTTTCGACGATGGGCGAGATCGATGCATCGTCACGACGTATCGCCGATATCACGGCGACCATCGAAGGCATCGCCTTTCAGACGAATATCCTTGCGCTCAATGCTGCCGTCGAAGCGGCGCGCGCGGGTGAGCATGGCAGAGGCTTCGCCGTGGTGGCATCGGAAGTGCGCGCGCTTGCGCAACGCAGTGCGGGCGCGGTGAAGGAAATCGAAGTGTTGATCAGCGAATCGGCGGGCAAGGTATCGCACGGCTACAGAATCGCCGAGGAAGCCAGCAGCACGATGAACGGCATCGTCGAACAGGTGACGCGCGTGAACGCTATCGTTGATGAGATCGGCGTGGCATCGCGGGAACAGGCGAGCGGCATCGAGCAGGTAAACATGGCCGTTATGCAGATTGGCGAAGCCACACAGCAGAATGCGGCGCTCGTCAGCGAAGCGGAACACTCGACCGTCGAGTTGCGCGATCAGGCCGAGCGCCTTGCACGCGTGGTCAGCATGTTCCGCATTTGAGGCATCGGCGCTTCAGATCTCCACGAAGATGCGTCCGTCCTGCACTTTCGCGGGGTATGTCTGCAAGTTGATGCAAACGGGCCCACCGAGCGCGCGGCCGTCGCGAATATCGAATTGCCCGTTGTGCTTCGGGCATTCGATCACGTGGTCGAACAAGAAGCCCTCGCTCAGATGAACCTGTTCGTGCGTGCACAGGCCGTCGCTTGCAAACACCTCGTCGTTCACTCGATAGATCGCGAACGTGCGGCCATCGTGATCGAAGCGTTTGACGTCTTCATCGTCGATGTCGTCTAACGCGGCGGCGTCGATCCATTGCGTCATGGGGCATGTCTCCTTTTCATACTCAGCTTTGCGTGGCGGTGGGCACCGGCCTCTCGACGTGATACGACGGGTCCCGCGTCTGCCGCATGAGCGCCGGGATGATCTCGGCATAAGCCGCGATGGAACTCGTGTAAGGCGGCGGCATGTCGTGCTTGACGGCATCGTGCAGATCCGGCAGCGCGTGATACGGCACCATCGGGAACATGTGATGTTCGACGTGATAGTTCATGTTCAGATAAAGGAAACGAAACACGGGATTCATCATCACGGTGCGGCAATTCTTGCGATGGTCGAGCACGTTCTCCGGCATGCCCGCGTGTTGCGTGAGCCCGAAGTACAGATAAAGCCATGCGCCGTAAAGACTCGGCAAGCCGATATAAAGCAGCGGCAACACACTGCGAAACGCAATGCATGTCACGATCACTGCTGCATAGATCGCGAGCCAGATGCGCGCCTCGCGCACGACCTTCGGCCATTCCGTCTCAGGCACGAAGGTCTTTTCTTCTTCACCGATATTGCCGAACGCAGACGCCACGACCTTGGGCAATTCGTTCGCCACGTGCTTCAGCGCGAAGACGTTCAGCACCAGCGCAAGCCAGTCCGTCGGCAATTGCGCACCGATTTCGGGATCGCGGCCCACTACCAAGGTATCGGTGTGATGGCGCGCATGACTCCAGCGCCATACGGTCGGTCGCCGAAACACCTGAAAGGACGCCACTTGATAAAGCGCCTTGTTCATCCACGCGGTCTTGAATGCGGTGCCGTGTCCGCTCTCATGCCAGCGCGAATCGGCGGGGCCGCAGTAAAGCGTCCCGTAGAGCAGAAACGCGGGGATGGCCCATAGCGAATGCGCCTGCCATGCGAACCAGGCAAGGACGCCGCTCGCGACGATGGCTGCGTACCAAAGAACGGTGTCGCGAATGGCTCGCGCATCACTGCGTTGCGTGAGTTGCTTGAGCACGGGGCGCGGCAAAGGGCATCTATACCAGGTGCCATTGGCAAGGCCCGCGGCTTTCGCCTCTTCGCCTGCCCCGCCTATCAGCCGATAGCGCCGCCGCTGCGTCTCCTCCAATTCCATCATGTCACCTCATCCGATGATTGGAATACATCATTTATTTTTATTGAAGTCGATGATATGAGCGAGCCCGTGCATGCGCAAGGAACGGTTGAATTTGCTATCTTTAAGCATCATTGCGTGCCCTCGCAAATCCATCATTTCCATCAAAATGACCAAGCGTCCCACGCTTCAGTCGGTGGCGGAAGCCGCTGGCGTCAGTTCGGCCACGGTGGATCGCGTGTTCAACGGACGCCTGACCGTGCGCGAAGGCACCGCGTTGCGCGTGATAGAAGCGGCAGAGCGCATCGGCTATCACGGTGCTCAACTGATGCGCGAACGCATGCGCGCTCAACTCGGAGCCATCGATGCCCCGCGCACGCTCGGCTTCTGTCTGCAGAAACGCGCCGACCCGTTTTATCAGGCGTTCGCGCGCATTCTGACGGAGACGGTCACGCGTCACGAACCGGAACGTTGCAAGGCAGTGATCGCGTATATGGACGAACTCGATCCCGCGTCCATCGCGCGTACGTTGCTGTCGCTTGGAGAAGAAGCGGATGCGCTCGGCGTCGTGGCGGTCGATCATCCGCATGTAACCGCGGCCATCGAAACCTTGCATGCAGCGGGCAAGCCAACGGTCACGCTATTGTCCGACCTGAGCGCGCCATTGCGTGCAGGTTATATCGGCGTGGACCCACGCAAGAGCGGCCGCACTGCGGCGTGGGCCGTGTGCCGGCTCACGCATCGCAAGGCAGGTACGGTTGGCGTATTCGTCGGCACGCCCCGCTATCTGGGACAAGAAAGCTGCGAAATCAGCTTTCGCTCTTATCTGCGTGAACATGCACCCGGGCTGCGAGTGCTCGACACGCAAATCAACCTGGAAGACAAGCAACTGGCCTATGAAGCGACGCTTGCCATGCTTGCGCGGCATGACGATCTCGCTGGTCTTTACATTCCTGGCGGCGGCGTGGGTGGCGTGATACGCGCACTGCGCGAGGAAGCAATAGGACGACACATCGTCACCGTTTGCTCCGATCTCATGCCCGACCGTCACGACGCGCTCGTGGACGGCATCATCGATCTGGTCATCGATACGCCATTGCAACAGATCGCTCAGACCGCAGTGCTTGCCATGCTTCGCGCGTTGAATACCTTGCCTGGAGAGACAGCGCAAGCAAGCCAATATCCACTTCCGGCGCAACTTTTTACGTCCGAGAACGTCTGACCGTCCTTGCATGGCATTCGCCTTGCTGAAGAGGTCATGCTTAGTGAACTTCTCAGAGCGTTCGCCAAGCACCGAATCTTTCAATCGGCTTGAGGTTACTTAAACAAGCGGTATCGCATGGGCGCATACGCGTTTCATAGACGCATCAACTTATATTTTGATGTGCTTAAGCGCACGGAGCGCAGCAATATGAAGGACAAACATCGATGAGATTGCAAACGAATGAGATGACTAGCGCTAAAGCGCCTGAACAAAACCGACAGGTAATCGCTGCAGCTTCTTTGAAGAATGCATCGCAATTCTGTTGGAGTCGCTGCGTCGACTAGCCGACATGTCATTGTCATTACATTGTTTTTTTGACCCGGTAATATGCAGCAGAACCCGGTCCGAAACTTGGGCCTTCCTCTCTGCCCAAGCCGACAATCACAGCTTGCGGGAACCTGCTTCAATCAATCTGATCTACTGCGATTGCTCTTCGCATCGCGCACAGCAAGCCGAAGCCAATGAGCCTCGGCAGTCCGGCCAAACAGGCGTGCAAATCGACACGCCGGCCGCCAGAAGGAGACCGCGTAATCAGGCCAGTGCATTGGCATGCACTGGCACGCCCCTGAGCCCCTTCATCCGACGGAGCATCCGATATGCCGTTTGAAAGTGACTCTTTGCGAGACACGGAACCGCTACTGACCATCGTGGTCGCGGCGTACAACATCGAGGGATACATCGAGGAAGCACTCGAGTCCCTACTGTCGCAACCCCATATCGACGCCATGCGCATCATCGTGGTGGACGACGGTTCTCGCGACGAGACCTATGCGGCCGCGGAAGCGATCGTGGAGCGCGATGGCGGCCGTCATATTCAGCTCATCAAGCAGCGCAATGGCGGTCTGAGCGCGGCACGCAATACCGGGCTTGCGGCAGTGCGAACGCCCTACGTCGGCTTCCTTGACGGCGACGACATCTATCTCGAGAATTTTTCGAGCAGCGTTATTCCCGCACTCAAGGAACGCGTGTGGGACCTCGTCGAATACAACGTGAAGATCATCGACGACGACGGCCGCCATATCGACGGCATCGATCTCGTCATGCATCACGCAAGCGGCGGTCACGCGATGAACCGCGCCGCGCTTCAGCACTTCGCGGACGGCTTCCATACCTTCGTCTGGGCGCGTATCTATCGCACGGACATGTTCAACGGCACGCAGTTCCCAGTGGGCCGGCACTACGAAGACATGGCGGTCGTGCCGTCCATGTACCTTCGCGCAAGCAGTATCTATCGCATTGCAGACCCGCTGATCGGTTATCGCCGACGTTTTGGGAGCATCACGCAGAAAGCGACACTCACCGACATGAAGGACCTCCGCACGAACGGGCTCGAAGCGCTCGCGCGTTGCGACGGCGGCGAGATGGACGATTACTGGCTCACGATCTTCGACAAGGCGTTTCATCGCGCATGTCATGTGTGCGCGCGGGTGGATCGCGGACAATTCAAGGCGGCATCGGAGACACTGGCGGCAATGGCGGTGGATCATCGCAGAACTCGCGCCAAGCTCTCGGAACGCAATGGTCGCGAAGTCGTCGCACTCAAACCGTTCGATTTCAACGTGCGCGCCGATCGCTCGATCTACTTCATCAAGGGCCTGCTGAAGAAGATGCTGCGCCGCAGTCTCGACCATCATCAGCGCGAGCGCCGGCATAGTCCGACGAATCAGTTTAGCGGCTAGAAACACGCGCCCAGGCCCGCCCGCGAAGCGCTTTGCGTTTCGCGGTAAACTGTTTGCATGGAAAAATGTCCTTACTGCGAGCGAATTCGCGATGAGTGGGACTGCCATGGACAGACCTGTCGCACGCTCATCGCGCGTGCCCTGCGCCGCCAGCGCCTGGGTCTGCCCATGGTGCCCAAGGTCATTCGCAACGAGATTCCGGCCGGCGCGAGCACGGGCGAGGTCATTACGCAGCTGTCGAAGCAGCGACTGCGTGCACGCCGCGCCAACGAAGCGCGACGCGAACGCAAGGCCGCAGACGATCTCGACGAAGGCGCTTGAATCTCAGGCGTTTGCAGGCGGGTCCATCGACGAAGAGCCTTCATGCCGCCATTGACGCCGCGATTGCCGCATCTTCGCTATCGCCATGCGCGCCACCTTGAGCCAGCCATACGGACGTGGATCGGCAACCATGCTAAGCGCACGCGCATAGTCGAGCGTGAGGCCAGGAGTCCAGGCCATCGTCACTGCACGCTTTCGGATCTGCGCGGCCACCCATAGTTCAGGCGTCACCAGCATACGAAACAGCGCGCCCCAGCCCGCCCGCGCGCCATAGAGCCGCCCAGCCGCCCCTTCGAGCGCCGCCTCCAGTGCGCGCGAGACGCTGCTCGAACAGTTGCGATGCGTGAGGTTGTACGTCGTGTCCTCGCGATACGTGCTCCAGAAGCGCGCTAGCCGCGTTGGATCGTAATTGCGAATGCGCACTCGCGTGGTCGAAGGACACCATGTCTTCGACTCGATCGGGTAGCTCGGCTGAAACACGCCTGGCACGTCGTTATCGCTCGTGGCACGCAAGAGGCGCGCAAAGTCATCGGGCGAGCGGTCTATCTCGACTGCCGGATAAAGGCTCACATATACGCCCTCAGGCGATTCGAGCGCGGCATGTCCCGTCGATATCACTCCATTGCAATCCACCGCCGCAATGTACCGGTCGACGATCAGATGCCGTTGCACCTCGCCCTTCGATGTACCCACGGGCGTCCACACATGCACGGTCAATGCGGGCTCGTTGTCCGCGGGCGGCCCGTCCCATTCGCTTGCCGGCAAGACGACTGGCGTACCGTCTTTCGTATCACTCGCTGCGCTCGCGGCCTCGGCGCTTGCATCGCCCCAGACTGCCGGATTGCTGTTCAGCTTGCGTACGCGCGACGCGATCATCACGAGATTCCAACCTGCGAACATGAAGAGCACGCCCACGCAATACACCACGGTGCTCTTGTAATGCGTCGGGTACGGTTGAATGACGAAGACCGCCAGCAATATTTCGAAGATCGCAAAACCAAGCGCCACGCGCCAGCGTCGATATCGCACGACAACAGCGGATGCGGCTTGCAAGAGGCCATCCGAGAGAAAGGCCGCGCCAATGAACAACGAAAGAATGAAGTTGGCGTGATGACGCGGCCCCTGAAGCACCAGCACGGCCGCAAGGACGAACACGATACCCTTCGAATAGCGCAACCTGCGTTGCCCGCCGACGCCGGCCCATGCAACCGCAAGCGTCAGCGCGCCTTCGATCAACAACAACCAGCCAACGAGTGGAATCGGAAAGCCGAGCGAACCGTCGAGTGCATCGATGAATATGCCCAAGCCAACGACAAGCAGCAGCCATCCTGTCACCATCAGACTGCGCCAGCGTCCGCGCAAATAGTCCACGCCCAGCAGGATCATCATTAACTTGACCATGGATTTGCCTTTCGTGTCGTTGCATGAGCGCAGAGAAGCCTCGCGCATTCATGTTAGTGCAGTGCGGGCCTTAAATGAAATCGCTCTGTCCGCTTCGTTAAGTACGACCATTCGATTCGGCATGCACGATGTGCCATACTGCCAACGCCCTTTCCACGTAGCGAGGCTGCCATGTTCGACCAATGTCAGTGGATCAACGAGCCCGCGCAATGGCGCATTGAAGACGGCACGCTGTTCGTCACCACGGACGCCAGCACGGACTTCTGGCGCAAGACGCACTACGGTTTCATCCGCGATAACGGCCATGTTTTCGCCGCGAGCGCGAACCGTGACTTCAGCGCCGAAGTCACCGTCGATGGCGATTTCTCCGCGCTCTACGACCAAGCGGGCCTGATGGTGCGCGAGAGCGCCGAGCGCTGGGTCAAGGCAGGCGCGGAGTACAACGACGGCGCGCTCACCTTCAGCACCGTGCTGACCAATGATTTCTCCGACTGGTCGCTTGGTTCGCCCGCCAGCGGCAACCGCTTCAGGCTGCGCATGACCGTCGCCGATGGCGTGCTCAAGATGCAGTGCAGCGCGGACGAGCGTCATTGGACCCTCATGCGTATCGCGCCCTTCGCGTCGACTACCGCGTCGCCGCACTGGCTCGTCGGACCCATGTGCTGCACGCCCGAGCGCGGCGGCCTCACCGTGCGCTTCTCCGACTTCAAGATCGGGCCGCCTATCGTAAAGGACCTGCACGATACCTCTCTGTAGCGCGGTAGCGTGCTCCGTACAAGTACTCACTTGCCCCGTTTGCGAACGCTTTCTAGAATTCTGAAACGTTTCAAAAAAAGACGGCAAAAGCACTCGTGGACTCACGTAAAAAGACTGCCAGCACCTTGAAGGATGTCGCCAGTGCGGCGGGCGTCTCGCTTGGCACGGCGTCGAAAGTGCTGGCAGGCGCCGAAGGCGTAAGCGAACTTCGACGGCAGCAAGTATGGGAAGCGGCGCGAGCGCTGGGTTATCGGCGCAACAGTCTTGCGGCGGAATTGCGCAGCAATCGTTCGACGTCCATCGGCTTCGTCGTGCCGGATCTCACGAACTCGTTCTTTATCGAACTGCTATGCGTGGTGGAGGATCATGCGCTGGCAAGCGGTTATCGGCTGCTGCTCGCGCATGCGCAGGAAGACCCCGAGCGCGAGGCCGAGC
Organism: Caballeronia sp. GAWG1-1; assembly: GCF_023631465.1. Classification (NCBI taxonomy): domain Bacteria; kingdom Pseudomonadati; phylum Pseudomonadota; class Betaproteobacteria; order Burkholderiales; family Burkholderiaceae; genus Caballeronia; species Caballeronia sp. GAWG1-1. Next base: position 371,358 of record NZ_JALQDB010000032.1, on the reverse strand, counting down.
GCATACGTTTCGTGTTGTCGCGTCAGGTGGCGGGCATGATCATCATTCCGTGTCATGGCTATGCACATGCCATCGACGAATTGCGCGAATGCGACGTGCCGCTCGTGATGGCGGACCGCGTGGACAACAGCTTTCCGGCGAACACGGTGACGACGGACAGCCGCCGCGCCGCGAGCGATGGCACGGAACATCTCATCGCGCTCGGGCATCGGCGCATTACATTCATCGTCAATGCGCTCGATCTCGTGAATAGCCGCGAACGCGCGGACGGCTATCTCGACGCCATGAAACGCGCCGGTCTTACGCGACATGCGCGCGTGGTGGTATGCGGCATGACGGATACGGAAAGCCACGCGGCGACGCTCGGGCTTTTGTCTGCAAGCGAACGCCCCACCGCGCTTTTTACCGGTGCGAACGTGGCCACGCTTGGCGCACTGCGTGCCATACGCGATGCCGAATTGCGCCTGCCTGGAGAGGTTTCCTTGCTCTCTTTCGACGACGCCCCGTGGATGTCGGTGCTTCATCCGCGTATCAGTTCGATACATCAGCCGGTAGAAGCCGTGGGGCGTGCGATCTGGCAGTTGCTCCACAAGCAGTTGCAAGGTGAAACCGGCGAGCATGTGCATCTGCGCATGAAGGCCGATCTGCTCGTGCGTGAAAGCACGGCGCCTCCGATGAAAGCCATCGATCAAGCTGCTCGAAAGCGAACGCGCAAATCCGCCACGCTATAACGTTTTATTCGCCAATGCAGGGCCCGCAACCATAAGACGAAGGAGAGAGACAAAATGGACAGCAAACGACGCATCGTTACCGCAAGTCTTCTCGCTATACCGCTTGCCGGCGCAGTGGGAACGTTCTCCGCACTCTTCACGCAAACCGCATTCGCGCAGCAGAAGAAGTACCGTTTCGGCTTTTCTCAGGTCACGACCGTCGAGCCGTGGCGCGTGCAGTTCAACAAGGACATGCGAGCCGAAGCGGCAAAGCATCCGGAAGTCGAACTCATCATTGCCGACGCGGGGGACCGTACCGATAAGCAAAACGCCGACATGGAGAACTTCATCGCGCAGAAGATGGACGCGATCTTCATTTCGCCGAAGGAGTCCGCGGGGCTGACGGGCGTCGTCGAAAAAGCCTTCAAGGCGGGCATTCCCGTGTTCGTGCTGGACCGCGAAGTGAACGGCGATCAATACACGGAGTTCATCGGTGGTGACAACGTACAGATCGGTCAGGAAGCGGGCAACTTCATCGTCAAGGTGATGGGCGGGTCTGGCAAGGCGCAAGGCAATCTCGTCGAGATATGGGGCGGCTTCGGTGCGCAGCCCGCGCACGATCGTCACGATGGCGCGGATAAGGCCATCGCGCCGGAGAAAGGCATCAAGCGCGTGGGCGAACGCGTGGATTGCGACTGGAAGCAGGACAAGGCGTACGACTACATGAAGACCGTGTTGCGCGTGCAGCCGAAGATCGACGTGGTCTATGCGCATAACGACCCGATGGCCTACGGCGCATATCTCGCCGCGAAGGATGCGGGACGCGAGAAGAACATCAAGTTCGTGGGTATCGACGGCTTGCCGCAAGAAGGCGCGACGTGGGTCGAACAAGGCCTGCTCGCGGGCACCTTCATGTATCCGACGCCAGGCGCGGAAGGCATCCGTCAATCGCTCAAGGTGCTGAAAGGCGAGAAGGTGGAAAAGAAGCTTACGTTGCCGACGCAAGGCATCTTCAAGGACAACGCGAAGCAATATATCGCCACTCACTGAGTTCGATCGATGGCCACCGTAGCCACGCCGCTCATCGAAGCCGAAGGCCTGTCGATATCCTTTAACGGCAGCGCCGCGCTGTCGGGCGTCGACTTCGATGTCGCGGCGGGCGAGATACACGCGCTCGTCGGCGAAAACGGCGCGGGCAAGTCGAGCTTGATGAAGATCCTGGGCGGCCTCTATACGCCGGACGCGGGCAGCATCCGCGTGCGCGGCGAAGCAACGCGTCTTGTTAGCGTGAACGATGCGGCGCTCGCGGGCGTCGCCATCATTCATCAGGAATTGAATCTGGTCGACACCTTGTCGGCGGTCGACAACATCTTTCTTGGCAAGGAACTGCGTACACGTTTCGGCTTTCCGGATCGGCGCGCGATGCATGCGGCGGCAACTAAGGTCCTCGCGCAACTTGGCTTTCGTGTGCCGCCGAGTGCGCTCGTGGGCACGCTGCGTGTAGGCGAGAAACAACTCGTCGAGATTGCGAAGGCTTTGCTTGCCGATGCTCGCGTGCTCATCATGGACGAGCCCACGTCCGCGCTATCCGATACCGAGACGCAGGCGCTGCTCACCCTCACACGCGATCTGCGCGAGCGCGGCATGGGTATCGTGCTGATCAGCCATCGGCTTGGCGAAGTATTCGCGGTGGCGGATCGAGTGACCGTATTGCGCGATGGCCGGCGCATCGCGACCTTGCAGATGCCACAGGTCGAATCGTCGGCGGCGCTGGTCTCGATGATGATCGGCAAGGACTTCGCGCCGCCCGAGCGCAGCGAAGCCGAAGCGCCGCGTGAGCGCGCGTGCGCCCTCGATGTGTGCAACCTGACGCTCTGGAATGCGGCTCGCGCGCTCGTGGCGGACGTGTCGTTCGCGGTGCAGGAAGGCGAGGTGTTCGGCATCTCGGGGCTGCTCGGCGCGGGCAAGACCGAGATACTGGAAGCGATCTTCGGTGTGTCGCCGTATCGTCGCGATGGAGAGATACGCGCCGCCGGTCATGCGCATGCATTCGATTCACCTGATCGCGCGGCCGCGGCGGGGCTTGCCTTCGTCACCGAAGACCGCAAGAAAGACGGCCTCGTGCTCGATCAGTCGCTCGAGGCGAACCTGCTGTTGCCTTCGCTTTCGCGCGCGCCGGGCTTTCCGTTTTATCGACGCGGCGGGCTACATGCATGGGCCGATGCGCAGGCGCACGCTTCGAACGTCAAGCATCGCAGTCTCGCGCAGGATGCGAGCACCTTGTCGGGCGGCAATCAGCAGAAGCTCATCATCGGTAAATGGCTGATGACGAAGCCGCGTCTCCTTTTGCTCGATGAACCGACGCGCGGCGTCGATGTAGCAGCGAAGGCCGAGATCTATCGCCAGATTCTCGCCGCCGCGCGCGAAGGCGTCACGGTGATCGTGGCGAGTTCGGAGATCGACGAACTTATGCTGCTTGGCGACCGCATTCTCGTCATGTGCGAAGGACGCGCTCGCGGAATTTTGCCGCGCGAGCAATTTTCAGTCGATGCACTCGTCAGAATGGCGTCGCCCTGACGGCATTTTGAATGCCAAATGCTGGGATGCCGAATGCAAAACGCAACATGCAAAACGGAGAAGGACACCATGCTGCACGCCCGGGACCAACTCGCCGAGCCGGTGACCACCGCGCGCCAGCGGCGCCTGAGCGCATTGCTGACTTACCTCAAGTATTACCTCGGTTTGATTGTGTTGCTCGTGGTCGGTGCGTTCACGTCGCCTCACGCGGCCGATGGCAGCAATATCTTTTTGTCCAGCGCGAACATCTCCGACGTGTTTCGCCAGGTGGCGAACGTAGGCGTGATTTCCATCGGCATGACGCTCGTCATCATCACGGCGGGAATCGATCTCTCGGTGGGCGCGATCATGGGTCTCGGCAGCGTGCTCACGGCCATGCTGCTCACCACGGACGCCTGGAATCGCGCGGTGTCGGCATCCATAATTTTGAATGCAATCGCGGTCTTTGCGATCGCGCTCGCCGCGATGAACGTCGTCCGCGGCTTCAGGCGTGCTCGCGGCGCGCCCGCCACGCAGGCACCGCTCACGATGGACCTCGGCATAGCGCTCGTCGTGGCGGCTTTTGCATGCGCCTATATTGCGTTACATGGCGGGCATCGCATGCCGCTTATAGCCGTGCTCTGGATCGTGCCGCTCGCGGGCTTCACGCTCGGCGCGCTCAATGGCTGGATCATCACGCGTGGCCGCATGCAGCCGTTCATCGTCACGCTCGCCGCGATGGTCGGTGTGCTAGGCGCGGCGCGGCTTATCGCCGGGCAGGACACCGCCGTGTATTCGATTTACAGCGGCAGCAACGCCACCACCGATATCGAAGCGCTGCGCGCGCTGCTCTTCGACATCGTTCCCGTGCCCGCGCTGTTTTTTTTGGCAATCGCGCTGGTCGTCGGCTTCGTGATGAATCGCACGATCTTCGGCAAGTATCTGTATGCAATCGGCGGCAACGAGAAGTGCGCCGTCGTCTCCGGCCTGAACGTGGGACGCCACAAGATGGCGGCCTATGCCATCTCGGGCATGCTCTCGGCGCTCGTTGGCGTTTTGTATGCAGCGCAGTATCGACAGGGCAAGGCCGATGCCGGAATGGGCTGGGAACTGGATGCAATCGCCGCCGTGGTGATAGGCGGGACGAGTCTTTCCGGCGGCGTAGGACGCGTCTCGGGCACCGTGGCGGGCGTGCTGATCTTCGGCTTTTTGAGCAATATCCTTCTGCTCAATAGCATCGACAGCAACACGCAGCTTGTGCTGAAGGGCTTGATTATCGTGATCGCGGTATTTTTACAACAGACCGACGTCGGGCGGCGGCGCGGCTGGCTTAAGCGCCTCGTGCGCCGGTCTTGAATACTGCGCTCAGATGTCGAACGCGATACCCCGCGCCCGCAACTGCCGCATGCCGCTCGCCAGATGCGCCCGCGCGCTCTGCGCATCGCCCGCGCGCATTTGCTCGTAGGCGGCCTGCGCTACTTCATGCGGCACGGGCTTGAGCGGGCGCTGCGTGTTCATCGCACGGAGCTGCACTTCGGCCGCGCGCTCGAGGTAGTAGAGATCGTCCCAGGCCTCGGCGATGCTCGCGCCCGCCACCATCACGCCATGATTCTTGAGGAAGAGGATGTCCGCGTTGCCCATTGCCGCGGCGATACGGTCGCCCTCCGTTGCATCGAGTGCGAGGCCGTTGTAGTGCTCATCCACGGCCGTGCGGCCGTAGAACTTCAGCGCCGTCTGCCCAAGCCACAGGAGCGGCGGCCCTTCGAGTAGGCAGAGCGCGGTCGCGCTCGGCATATGTGTGTGGAATGCGGCCTTCACGCGCGGCATCAGCCGATGCAGCCTCGCATGAATAAAGAATGCAGTTGCCTCGGGCTGGCCTTCACCTTCGATCACGTTGCCGTCGAAGTCGCAGATCAGCAGATGCGACGCCGTGATCTCGCTAAAGGCATAACCATAGGGATTAACCAGAAAAAGGTCGTCGTGCCCTGGCACTGTCGCGGAAAAATGATTGCATACGCCCTCCTCCAGCCCATGCAGCGCGGCTAAGCGGAAACACGCCGCGAGTTCGCAGCGAGCCTCGGCGATAGCGGGTGCATCGAGCCGATGCGCAGACGCTAAAGCGGCTGTACCGGTGACAAGCGTATGAGCCATTGCATGTGGTCTTCTGTCTGAACGTGTTCTGCCTATAAAAACGGCATTTCTTTAAGCAACATCGGCAAATTGGTCCGTATGCAAAGGGCGATCAGGAAAAATCGCCCGTTATGACGCGCGTATGACCATAACCTTAGCAAAAACGCGTATTGGAAAAAAACTCTTTGGCGTGGTAAAAATCTATGCCGCTCGAAATTAAGGGCGCATTTTCAACGTAACTTGTCTCAATAGGGTTTGGACAAATGGCAACAGGTACTGTTAAGTGGTTCAACGATGCAAAGGGTTTTGGTTTCATCACGCCGGATGACGGCGGCGAAGACCTGTTTGCACATTTCTCCGAAATCCAGTCAAAGGGTTTCAAGTCGCTCCAGGAGAACCAGAAGGTGAGCTTCGAAGTCAAGCAAGGCCCTAAGGGCAAGCAAGCTTCGACGATCCAGCCGCTGTAGTAGCTGCTGATCTCGCCTTAGCGCAGGAACGGCCCTTCGGGGCCGTTTTTCATTGGAAACGCCACAAAATCTTAGGCGCGTCGCCGTCAGTTTTCTTAATAACTCAGTAGAATCAGCGCCAGCCGACGCGAGCCTTCGAAGTTCGCCTCATCTGCCCAAAAAACCATCCTCGTTACTTGCGTGAACTCGCGAAGCAATCGACAAATCGGCCGCGTATCGACGCGGTACACAACAAATGCATTGCTCGCGCTGCTGTGGTTTTTGACCGCAAGCGCCTACGCCGAAGGCTATGTGCCAAACGCTCGCGCCGCGCGCTTCGTCAATGCAATCGTCATGAACGACTTCCATACCGCGCAGGCAGGCGGCGGATATGTGTTTTCTTACGACAAGCAGGACACGGAAGCCACGCTCGAAGCAAAGCTCGACCGATGGCTGTCGGGCGCCGATCCCAATGCCATCGGCATGGAACCGGCCGAGAAACAGACGCTCTTCAGCTTCTATTGGGCCGCAAGCATGATGCCCGCGAACGGTGCCTGCTTCACCGACATGGCGAACCCCGCCTGCGGCACGGATTTGTCGAAGTGGATGGCGCGCGAACTCGGCGACGATCCGCGCTTCGTGCGTGCTTATGAAGCCGCGAAGAAACCGCTCGGCCTGCCGCCGCTTCAAACTGGCGGGCATTGAGCGGCTTTGACGGCGCTGATTGCAGAGCGTGCACGCGCGCGTCACCCGCCCACGCGATTTTTGCCGCCACGCTGGCCAGCACCGAAAGCGCTCCCAGGGTTTCGAGCAAGGCATCGATCATGGCGGCTCTCCCATCGAGTAAACGGACGCATCAGGCCCGATGCGCCAACATCGGGCCGTACGTTCGTATAAAGAATGCGATCGTGATACCAGCGCTCACCAGCATCGTACCGGCGCGAATCACAGCGGGCGGCGCGCGGCGTCCCACTTGCGCGCCGCCGTATCCACCTGCAATGGCAGCGACGAGCATCGCGATCGTTTCCGGCCAACGCACCGCTTGTGCCGCCGCGAAGGTCAGCACCGCGACCGAATTCGCCGCGCTCACGAGCAAAGTGCGTGGCGCGTTGAGGCTTTTGAGGTCGCGCGAGTCGAAAAGGCCCCACACAGCCATCATCATGATCCCCACTGCGCCGCCAAAGTAGCCGCCATAGACGCCAAGCACGAATTGAATCGACAACACCGCACCCGCGCCGATACGAAACCGCCGTCGCAATACCTCACCGAATTTGCGGCCGAATGCCAGCGCAAGGCTCGCGCACAACAAGAGCCACGGCAGGACAAACGAAAAGGTTTTGGAAGAGGTACAGAGCAAGAGCGCCGCGCCCGCCAAGCCGCCGATAAGCGTCACGACGAGCATCTTGCGGATCGCGACCGAGCCGACTGGCGCGAGGCCATCGCGATAGGCCCACGCGCTCACCAGGCCGCCTGGAAACAGCGCGACCGTGGACGACGCATTCGCCTGAACCGGTGGCAAGCCCGCGGCGATCAGGGCGGGCAGACTGACGAACGAGCCGCCACCGGCAAGCGCGTTCATCGCTCCCGCCAGAAACCCCGCGCCAATGACGATGAGAAGAGGTTCCATCGCCCGATGCTAGCGTCGCGTGAGCGCGCATACAATCTGGCTTTTCCAATGAGAGACTTCGGCTCAACCGAAGCGACCGGAGACAAACATGCGCTTCGACCTGACCGACATGCGGCTTTTTCTGACCGTGATCGAGCGTGGCACCATTACGGCGGGCGCGCAGGCCATGCATCTCGCGCTGGCATCGGCGAGTGAGCGCATCGCGGGCATGGAGTCCGCGCTCGGCGCGTCACTCTTCGAACGCAATCGACGCGGCGTGCAGACCACTGCCGCAGGCGATGCCTTCGCGCGCCATGCACGGATGATCCTTGCTCAAGTCGAGCAGATGCGCGGCGAGTTGCGCACTTATGCAACAGGTCTCAAAGGACGCATCAGGTTGCTGTCGAATACCGCTGCGCTCGCGGCGTTTCTGCCGCCGCGGCTTGCGCGCTTCCTTGCGGCTTATCCCGATCTTTCCATCGATCTCGATGAACGGCCTAGCGCCGACATCGTGCAAGCCATAGCGGAAGGACGTGCGGATCTGGGCATCGTCGCGGACTTCACGGACCTCGGCAATCTGCAGACGCATCTCGTGGCGGAAGATCAGCTTGTGGTGATGATGAACCGTGCGCATCGCATGGCGAATGAGCACGCAGTGGCCTTTGCGGAGATTGTCGGCGATGCATATGTCGGTCTTGCCGATGCCGCGCTCGAAATGCATCTCGCCGAACGCGCGTCGCGGCTCGGACGCCAGCTTGAATACCGCATTCATATGCGCAGTATCGACAACGTGGCGATGCTAGTGGAAGCGGGCATTGGCTTGGCGATTCTGTCGCAAGCATCCGCAGAGCTCGTTCGAAGGCCGGGTCTTGCCGTCGTGCCGCTTTCCGAACCGTGGGCAACGCGGCGCCTGCATCTGTGCGCACGCGCCTTCGATGCGCTCACGCCGCACGCGTCACTTCTCGCGCAGCAACTGATGTTGCATACGTAATGCATCATGCTGGGCGCAATCCTTGCGCATGCTATCAGTAGGTTGTCTGATTCTTGCAGACAGCCGCTTGAAGGAGGTCATCATGAGAAATCATCGCAACGGTATGCCGTGGCGCATTGCAATGGCGTTTGTCGTCGGCACGGCAAGCCTTGCCCTCACCACAGCCGCGCAGGCCGACAATCGCGCGGCGCAGAAGCTCGGGCAGATCGGCGTTATCAATCAGTCGCTTCAGCCGAAGCAGCCGAAGTCGTCGCCGGGATACTCGAACGGGCAAGCGAATTCCGCGAATGCCGCAAACGCGGCAAATACCGCTAATACGCCCACTCCTGTCACGGGCGGACCACATGTTCTGCCGGGTACGGGTGGCACGCCGCCGTCCAGATAATTGCAAGGCACATTTCCCGGGCTCTCAATGCGGCTCCCCTTTATCATGAGCGATGCCATTAATCGGAAGCGGGAGCCTGGGGAGCCTTTTTGCAATGAATCTACGGGGACTGCAATGCTTTATCGTGCTAGCTGAAGAACTGAACTTCAGCCGCGCGGCCGAGCGTTTGCATATCGCGCAGCCTGCGTTAAGCCAGCAGATTCGCGCGCTAGAGGAACGCCTTGGCAGTCAGCTCGTCGATCGTGGAAGCCGTCCCTTGCGGCTTACCGAAGCGGGCAGTTATTTTTATACCGAAGCGCGCCAAATTCTCGACCATTGCGAACAAGCGACGCAAGGCGTGCGGGCGATCGATGCCGGCACGCATGGTTGGCTCTCCGTCGGCTTTACGCGTTCGGCGATGTACAGCGTCTTGCCGCCCGCGTTGAAGGCCTTCCATGCGGCTTATCCGAAGGTCGAACTCAAGCTCTTCGAGATGCTCACCGAGGAGCAAGCCGATGCACTGCGCGATGCACGCATTCATATCGGCATTGGCAGACAAGCACCCGAACGTCCTGGCTGCACGAGACGCATCCTGCTGCATGAGCGCGTGATGGCGGTTCTGCCCGTCGATCATGCGCTTGCCGCACGTGACAGCGTGCGCGTGGATGACCTCGCGACATCGCCGCTCATTGTCTATCCGAAGCATCCGGCTGCGCAGTTTCCGCGCTTCATCGCCACGCTCTATCGCGACGCCGGCATCACGCCCATTGTCGGACATGAAGCCTACGAGATACAGACCGCGATTGCACTCGTGGCCGCGGGCCTTGGCGTAACGTATGTCGGTGAATCGGTGGCGCGGCATGGGCGCGCCGACGTCGTCTGCAAGCATCTCACGGGACCGGGCGCGAGTCAGATCACATCGTTGACAGCGAGCTTTCGTGAAGATGACAGCTCGCCGCATCTGCAAGCGTTTCTCGCTTGCCTGCCGAACGAAGCTCACGCTGCCAGCGCGCTATAAGCTAAAACGCATAGAAGCATGCGCAATCCGTGTTGGACGGAGGACGGCTCACGTCCCTATCATGTCCCTTGCGCTCTGCAAACAGGAGCGCGGATTGCAAAGACGCCTGCATCGAGCAAGCGCGGCATGGAGACGACATGATTCAGCCAACGAACGCAGCAATAGCCACGAGCGACTCCCCTATAGCGAAAGCGACCATGGCCAAGGTGTATCGCCGCCTGATGCCGTTGCTCTTCGCGATGATGTTCTTCAACTATCTCGACCGCATCAACATCGGCTTTGCAGCGCTCGATATGAATCGCGCGCTGAACTTCAGTCCAGCGGTTTTCGGCTTTGCGGGCAGCGTGTTCTTCGTCGGCTACATGCTGCTCGAAGTGCCGAGCAACTTGCTCCTGCATAAGGTCGGCGCGCGACGCTGGCTTGCACGTATTCTGATCACATGGGGCGCGGTCGCGGCGGCCACTGCGTTCGTCTTCAACGATACGACCTTCTACACCGTACGTTTTCTGCTCGGCGTGATGGAAGCAGGTTTTTTGCCGGGCGTCGCCGTGTATTTGACCAAGTGGTTCCCCGAACGTTATCGGGCGCGTGCAGTGGGCGGCTATATCATCGCAGGCTCGTTTTCAGCGGTGCTGGGTGGACCGATCTCGACGACGCTCATGACCTACGGCAACGACATTCTCGGTCTGCAAGGCTGGCAGTGGATGTTCATTTGCGAAGGCGTGCCCGCCATTCTTCTCGGCATCATCACGTTGCGCGTGATGCAGGAACGTCCCGCCGATGCCGACTGGCTCACCGCTGAAGAAAAGCACTGGCTCGAAGGCACGCTCGAAACGGAACGCGCGGCGCTTGGTGGCAGCGGTCATGTTTCGATGTGGCGTGTAGCCGCCGATATTCGCGTGTGGAGCCTTGCATGTCTCTTTGGCTGCGCGCTCGTTGGCATCTATGGACTCTTTCTTTGGCTGCCGCAAATCGTGAAGAGCCTCGGCCATCTGTCGAATATCGAAGTGGGCTTTCTTTCTGCTGCACCTCCGCTCTTCGGCGTGCTCGGCACCTTTCTCATCAGCCGCAGTTCTGACCGCACGGGCGACCGCAAGAAGCATCTGGCCTTCGTCTATGGCATGAGCGCCATCGCTATTGCAGGGAGCGCTTATGCGCCCTCGCCGATCGTTGCTTATGCGCTTCTGTGCGTGACTGGCCTCTTCATCTATGCGGGCAATCCGTTGTTCTGGAGTCTCGCTGCTTCGTTTCGCACGGGTGCGGCAGGCGCGGCGACCATTGCGCTCATCAATACCATCGCGCAGTTTGGCGGTCTCGTGGGACCGTGGAGCATCGGGCTCGTGCGCAACGCAACGGGCAGCTTCAAGTTCGCGCTCGTCACCATCGCCGCGTTTCTCGTGGTCGCGACGATCATCGCGCTCGTGATGCGTGTACGTCCGCCAGAAGACGAAGCCAGTACCACGCCTCGCCGCGCCCAACAAACGCTTTAAACATCGCGAGACTCATTCCATGATCATCGATTGTCACGGTCACTACACCACGTCACCGCCAGAACACGAAGCCTGGCGTACGAAGCAGATCGCCGCGCTGAAGGACGGCGTGCCCGTGCCGCCTCGTCCATCGATCAGCGACGACCAGATACGCGAGACCATCCAAAACGGGCAATTACGCGTGCAGGGCGGACGCGGTATAGACCTCACGATCTTCTCGCCGCGTGCGGCCGGCATGGGCCACCATCTCGGCGATGCAAGCGCCAACGAAGCATGGTCGAAGGAATGCAACGACCTCATTCATCGCGTGGTGTCGCTGTTCCCGCGGCAATTCATCGGCGTATGTCAGTTGCCTCAGGCACCGGGCGTCGATCCTGCAAATTGCATTGCCGAGTTGCGACGCTGTGTCGAAGAGATGGGCTTCATCGGCTGCAATCTCAATCCCGATCCTTCGGGCGGTCACTGGTCCGGTTTGCCGATGACCGACCGCCACTGGTATCCGCTCTACGAAGCGCTCGTCGAACTCGACGTGCCTGCGATGATCCACGTGTCGTCATCGTGCAATCCCAACTTTCATGCGACGGGCGCGCACTACATCAACGGCGATACCTCGGTGTTCATGCAGTTGCTGGCGGGTAATCTCTTCAAGGACTTTCCGACGCTGAAGTTCATCATTCCGCACGGCGGCGGCGCGGTGCCGTATCACTGGGGACGTTATCGCGGGCTGGCGCAAGACATGAAGCAGCCGCGTCTCAATGAGCATTTGCTCAACAACGTGTTCTTCGATACCTGCGTTTATCACCAGCCTGGCGCCGAGTTGCTTGCCAAGGTCATTCCGGCGAAGAACATCCTTTTCGCTTCGGAGACGATCGGCGCGGTGCAGGGTATCGATCCAGAAACGGGTCATCACTACGACGATACGCGCCGCTATATCGACGGCATTGCATGGCTCGCGGATGAAGACCGGCAGCGTATCTTCGAGCACAACGCGCGCACTGTTTATGCGCGTCTCGATTCACAAATCGCACGTCAAAGCTCACGGCAAGGAGTCTCGCAATGAACGCCCCCGGATGGCGGCAGAATGAATCTGCCGCGCAGGCAAGTCCCGAAGTGCTCGCGGCATTGAAGTCGCTTGCGGTATCGCTTCTCTCCGACAGCATGGCTCGCAGTTCGGGCACGATAGGACTCACGCCTTATCATCGGCCAAACACGCTGGCGGGCACGGCTGTCACGGTGCGCACGCGGCCCGGCGACAATCTGATGATTCATCGCGCGTTCGACTTTTGCCGCCCCGGCGACGTCCTCGTGATCGACGGCGGCGGAGAACTCACGCAAGCGTTGATGGGCGACATCATGTCGAGCTATGCAGAGAGCATCGGCATTGTGGGCCTCGTCATCGACGGCGCGATCCGCGATGTCGCTTCATTGCGTTCGCGCGATTTTCCAGTGTATGCACGCGGCGTTACGCATCGTGGGCCTTATAAGAACGGACCCGGTGAGATCAACGTGCCGGTGACGGTGGGCGGCATGGTCGTGTATCCGGGCGATATCATCGTCGGCGATGAAGACGGCGTGCTCGCCATCGCACAAGCCGATGCAGCCGATGTGATCGAGCGCGCGCGTCAGACCGAGCAAAAAGAAGCACAGGCTTTGCGATCCATCGCTGAAGGCACGTTCGACCGAAGCTGGATTGCCGCGCAACTCGAACGGTCGATGAAGGGCTGAAACAGCCGGTCGCGATCTTCTATACTCGGGCTCAAGGCCGCCTCATCGCGAAGGCGTCACGTCATGAGTCCATGAAAAAGATCAAACCCGCACTGGCACTGGAACTCGTCGCCAACCTGCTGCTGCCGTGGGTTGTATATCGCCTCGCCCTGCCGCATTGGGGCAACGTCGACGCGCTCTATGCGTCCGCCGCGCCACCACTTGCATGGAGCCTATTCGAGTTCACGCGCTCACGGCGCGTCGATGCGGTCTCTGCGCTGGTGCTGTTCGGCATTGCTCTCTCTATCGTTTTGCTCGCGCTCGGCGGTAGTCCGCGCATCCTGCTCGTGCGCGAATCGCTTGCGTCGGGCGCGACGGGCGTCGTATTTCTCGTGTCGATGCTGTTCGAGCGTCCACTGATCTTCTATCTCGCGCGCGCGACCGTCGCTCGCCAACAGAAAGGCGGCGCCGAACGTTTCGAGAGTTACTGGCGCGACAGCGCAGCGCTGCGCGACTCATTGCGACTCATGACGCTCGTCTGGGGCGTTGGACTGTCCATCGAAACGGCGTTGCGGTTCTGGTTAGCGTGGAACTGGCCCGTCGAACGCTACCTCGTCGTCTCGCCTTTCATCAGCTACGCAATCTATGGCGGTCTGCTCGCATGGACGTTCTGGTTTCGGGGACGACTCGTCAATCGGCAGCGTGGAGGCGATCCGTCGCGGGATGGCTTGCTTGGCTGAACGTGCTCGCGCCTGGAATTTTGCATGCCGAATGCCGGCACCATGCATGCTGCATGCAAAACACGATTCCTCCTTTTTACCGATGCCGGGACATACCGCCATCAAGATTTTTCCTGTGGCTGCCGTAAACATGTCGGATAACCGCGCACGACCCCGTACACGCCAGGCCCGCCCCTCGACGGTCTCCTCCGAATGGCACGATAAGATACGGCAGCGTTCAGAACAGAACCCCGGCCTGCGCCATTGGCACTCGCTTAAACGGAGATTCCGGCGTGTCCAGTCGCCAATCCCTCACTTTCAGGATGACGGCCTTCATCGTGGCCGTCTGTGTCCTGCTGTTCGGCACCGACGTGTGGCGCAGCATTGCCGCACGGCGCGTGCAGCTCGAAGAAATGACCACGGCCACGGCCAACCTCGCGCGCGCCATGGCGCAGCATGCAAACGACACCTTCAAGGAAGCCGATACCACGCTCATCGGCATGGTCGAACGTGTCGAGCAGGAAGGCACCGAACCGGCCGCGCTCGAACGGCTGCATCGCTCGCTCGTGACGCGGGTCGAACAGTTGCCTCAACTCAACGGTCTTTTCATCTACGACAAAAACGGCGCGTGGCTCGTCAACTCGCGCCCGGCGCTCAGCCAACGTTTCAACAATGCCGACCGCGAGTATTTTGAATACCATCGCACGCACACCGGGCGCGGGCCGCATATCGGCTTGCCGGTGAAGAGCCGCTCGTCCGGCAAGTGGATCGTGCCGATATCGCGGCGCATCGATGCGCCCGACGGCAGCTTCGCGGGCGTGGCGCTCGCCACCATCGACGTGGCCTTCTTCTCGCGCTTCTACGACAGTCTCGACCTCGGCCAGGGCGGCGCGGCGGCGCTGGTTTCGAATGACGGCGCGATGATCGTGCGCCGACCGTTCGAGGACCGTTTCGTCGGTAAGAGCATGGTCGACACGACGCTCTTTCGCATGCATCGCGCCGATAGCCGCTCAGGAAGCTTCATAACCAGTTCGTCGCAGGATGGCGTCACGCGTCTGAACAGTTATCGCGAGCTCGAGGATTACCCGCTTTTCGTGGCGGCGGCGCTCTCGCGTGACGAGATCGTCGCACCGTGGTGGCGCGACACGCTTTGGCATGCGGCGGTCACCGCATTGCTGGCACTTGCGCTCGCGCTGTTCGGCTTCAAGATCGTGCGGCAGATTACGAGCCGCATCAAGATCGAGCAGGAGCTCGCGCGCAGTCTTGCCACTACCCGAACCGTACTCGATACGGCGATCAACCCGATCATCACCGTCGACGAACGCGGCGCGATACGCTCGTTCAACACGGCGGGAGAGAAGGTCTTCGGCTATGCCGCGAGCGAACTGATCGGACAGAACATCCGCCTGCTCGTGCCGCCGGCCTGGCTCGAAACGTATAACGAATACATAACGCAATTCACTACTGGCACCGGCGTGCCCACGGCGAATGGCGAACTCGCCGGGCTTCGCAAGGACGGCACGTCGTTCCCCGCTCATGTCTCCACGGGCGCGATGCAACTAGATGGCGCTTTGCATTTTGTATGCGTCATTACGGACATCTCGCGGCAAAAGAAGGAGCGCAGTGAACTCGCCGATGCGCGCGACCAGCTGTTGCTCGCGGCCGATATCGCCGAACTCGGTATCTGGTCATGGGACATCGTTACCGGGCGGCTGCACTGGACGCCGCGCATGTTCGAGATTTACGGCTATCCGCCCGAACTACTCGACCACGGATTGAATATCGAGCACTGGCAGCAGCGCATCCACCCGGACGATCGTGACGCGACGCTGCAAAGTCTGCAGGCGGCCATCGACGGAGCGCCTGTCGTCATGCCGCCCTTTCGCATCGTTCTGGCGAATGGCGCGATCCGGCGCATTCAGAGCGGACTGCGCATTCAACGCGATGCGAGCGGCCGCGCCGTCTCGATGACCGGCGTAAATTACGACGTCACCGATCAATACGAACTCGAATACCACCTGCGTCACGCGAAGGAACAGGCCGATGCAGCGAGCGCGGCCAAATCCACCTTCCTCGCCAACATGAGCCACGAGATCCGTACGCCGATGAATGCGGTCCTCGGCATGCTGCATCTGGTGCAACTGACTTCGCTCAATCGTCGTCAGCAAGACTACGTGAGCAAAGCCGAAACCGCAGCCAAGTCGCTCCTCAACCTGCTCAACGACATTCTCGATTATTCGAAGATCGAAGCAGGCAAGCTGCAACTCGACAGTCATCCGTTCGAGCCTGAAAAGCTGATGGAAGAACTCGGTGTCGTACTCTCCGGTAATCAAGGCACGAAGGACGTGGAAGTACTGTTCGACCTCGACCCGGAATTGCCCGACACGCTCTTGGGCGACGGCTTTCGCCTGCAGCAGGTGCTCATCAACCTTGCGGGCAACGCGCTCAAGTTCACGACGGCCGGGCAGATCGTCGTGAGCGTGCATGGCATCGAAGCGGTCAAAGACGCGTCGGTGCGCGTGCGCGTGGCGGTTAGCGATAGCGGCATCGGCATCAGCGCGCTTCAGCTCGAACGCATTTTCGAAGGCTTCACGCAAGCGGAAGCATCGACTACACGCCGTTTCGGCGGCTCCGGGCTCGGACTCGTGATCTGCAAACGGCTCGTCGCGATGATGGGCGGCGAACTGCAGGTAGAGAGCGAAGTGGGCGTGGGCAGCCGCTTCTGGTTCGATATTGAATTCGGCATTCAATCGGCGGTACACAAAATTCAAACGGATGACATCGACTTCGATCATCCGGTGCGCCTCCTGATCGCCGACGACAACCCCATCGCGGGCGAAATCCTATTGCGCACGGTGCGCTCGCTGGGATGGCACGCCGATGTGGTCGAGAGCGGCATCGAAGCCGTGGAACGCATCGGCGATGCGGCACGCGACAACCAGCCTTACGACATCGCCCTGATGGACTGGCGCATGCCAGGGCTCGACGGTTTGAATGCCGCACGCCTGATCCACACGATGAAAGGCCGCGCCGCGCCGCCGCTCGTGTTGCTCGTCACCGCTTTCGGACGCGAAGTGCTGAGGGAAACGCAAGAAGGCGGCGCGCCGCCCTTCGCCGGCTTTTTGACCAAGCCGGTCACGCCCAAGCAACTCGTCGCCGCGATTCGCGTGGCAAGATCGAATGCAAACGACAAAGAGGCACTGCCTGTCCCGGTAAGCGCGCCGCGCACGCGGCGTCTCGCCGGACTCGAACTGCTCGTAGTCGAAGACAATGCGCTCAACCGGCAAGTCGCGGAAGGTTTGTTGCGCGCGGAAGGCGCCACCGTGACGCTTGCGGAAAGCGGACGTGAAGGCGTGAATGCCGTGCTCCACGGCAACGCGCGCTTCGACGCCGTTCTGATGGACGTGCAGATGCCCGACCTCGATGGACTGGAAGCCACCCGACTGATACGTGCGGATGGCCGCTTCGGCGCGTTGCCGATCATCGCGATGACGGCGAATGCATCGAATGCGGATCGCGACACCTGTCTCGCTGCGGGCATGAACGATCACGTCGGCAAGCCGATCGATGTCGAGCGGCTGGTGGCAGTGCTCAGTGCACGAGCCGTCGTGGAAGACGCGGCATCGAGTCATGCGGAAGACGATGACATCGTCGAGCCATCCGCGTCGCTGCTCGCGCGATTCGGCGGCAATCATGATCTGATTCGTAACGCGATTGATGGCTTTGGACCGCAGACCGCCAAGCATCTGACGCGGCTTGTTGCACGGCTTGCCGCGCGCGATGTTCAGGGCGTGGCATCGGTACTGCATACGCTTAAGGGTAGCGCGGGCACTGTTGGCGCATCGGCATTGGCAAAGCTCGCTGCGCGGCTCGAAGACGATCTCAAAGCCTCGGACGATACGGCGCGCGCGCTCGCCTCCATCGACGCACAACTCGCGCGCATGCAGCAGTTGCTTGCAACGAGCGTCGAGCGCCTCACGCAAGCATTCCCGCAAAGGCATGCAAGTACGCAAGAGAAGCCGCAAATACAGCCTCTCGCCGACGAAGACTGGCGCGCGCGCCTCAACGACATTGTTGCGTTGCTCGATTCATCGAATCTTCAAGCGATTGCAATGTCCGAGAGTTTGTGGCCGCAAGC
Organism: Caballeronia sp. GAWG1-1; assembly: GCF_023631465.1. Taxonomy (NCBI): domain Bacteria; kingdom Pseudomonadati; phylum Pseudomonadota; class Betaproteobacteria; order Burkholderiales; family Burkholderiaceae; genus Caballeronia; species Caballeronia sp. GAWG1-1. The sequence continues at coordinate 353,486 of NZ_JALQDB010000032.1, read as the reverse complement.
GCCGGATGACCAGCGCGTTGCCTTTGAACAATTGCTTGCGCGCGTACGCGCTCTCGACTTTGAGCGCGCATCAAGACTCGCGCGCGACATGCTGGAGCAAAACTGATATGGAAGAGCTTGAGCAATGGCTCATGCATGTGCACCGTCGTCCCAAGCTTGTAATCGCGGACGATCAGCCTGTCAATATTCGCGTGCTGTATGAACTCTTTCGCGACACGTGCGACATCTTCATGGCGACGAGCGGCGCGCAAGCTATTCAAGTCGCGCAAAACGAACTGCCCGATTTGATTCTGCTCGATGTCGTGATGGACGATCTCGACGGACACGAAGTATGCCGCCGCCTCAAGTCCGATCCGTTGACGCGCGATACACCCATCATCTTCATCACCTCGCAGGATCACGAAGACGACGAAGTTAAAGCGCTCGAACTCGGCGCCGTTGATTTCATCACTAAGCCGATCAATCCTGTCATCACGCGAGCACGCGTGCGCACGCATCTGACGCTCAAGCTGCAAGGCGACCGCTTGCGCGCAAGCGCCCTGCTGGACGGTCTTACCGGTGTCGCTAATCGACGCAAGTTCGATGAAGACTTGCTTGCGGACTGGCGGCATTGCGCACGTGAGAATTCGCCGCTTTCGTTGATCCTGTTGGATGTGGATTACTTCAAGCGCTTCAACGATCACTACGGCCATCAGGCCGGCGATGCTTGTTTAAAGACGATTGCCAAGACTTTGGGGAAGAGTCTGCGCAGGCCCTATGACAAGATTGCGCGCTATGGCGGCGAAGAGTTCGCGTGCCTCTTGCCCAATACGAATGTCGATGGTGCCAAACTGGTCGCGCAGAAGATGCTGGACGCCGTGCGTGCGTTGGCCATTGCGAATCGCCTTTCGGACGTCGATGAGCATGTGACTTTGTCGGCGGGTGTGGCCGCGGTTTTGCCATCGCGCGAACTGCTGACCTCCGCTGTGCTCATCAAGGCCGCAGACGACGCTCTTTACGAAGCAAAGCGCGCCGGACGTGCGCGCTTCGCTCTTGCACCTTTAGAATAAATCGCAGCGCTCACGCATCACGGCCTTCGCGCGAAGCCGCTGGAAACGAATGCACGCTCGCGCCGCCCGGCGATTCACGAAGCGCATTGATTTCCTCTTCGACTTTGCGCGCCGCCGTCAATGCGTTGAGCACGCGAGCCTGCAATACTGCGGGCTTTGCCGGCTTGGCGATGACATCCGCCGCACCGCTATCCAGCGTGCGCTGCTCGATTGCGACATCGCATGCTTCGACGAGTACGACTATCGGCACATGCGGATGTGAGGCTTCCAATTGGCTCAAAGTTTCGTCGATACCATGTTCGCAGCAACGTGAATCGAGCACGATCGCGGCGGGCGCATGGCGGCTTGCAAGAACCAGCGCGGATTTGCAATCGGCCACGATGTCCAGCGCGCCGATCGCTTCGAGCGCGTCGCGATGCGCATCGGCTGTATCGTCCGCAAGAATGCCCACGACATAGATGCTCGCTGCCTTGCGTTGAACCTGCGGCGTTGTGTCTGCGCTCACAGCTTGCGTCCGTGCTTCCGTGACTCGGCGGCGCAAGCGCAGTTGAGCACGCACACGTGCCTGCAGTCGTGCAGCAACCAGCGGCTTGATAACGTAGTCGGCCGCGCCCATGCGAAAAGCATCGACCTCTAACGCGGGCGCGTCATGACTCGTCACGAAGATGACGGGCACGTGTGCAAGCTTAGGGTCGCGCTTAAGAACCTCGCAAACGTCGAAGCCCGTCATGTTTGGCAGATTGGCGTCGAGCAAAATCAGGTCGGGGATTGATTGACGAGCGAGCGTCAAGGCCGCTTCGCCTGTCATGGCAAAGCGCTGATCAGGAAATTCCGCAAGCATTTCGCCCACGATGCGAATCATGGCCGGATCGTCCTCGACGAACAGCAAACGCGGCTGACGAGAGGATGCAAGGGTGCTGAGCTGATCCATTTTCTGACTGGTATTCATCGGGCGGGCACACTCCACGACGTTACGCCTTGCCTTCAAAAATTCTGGTGTCTGGCAGACGAGTTCATTTGAGAATACAAATTATCCGATATTTCCGCTAAGGCTCAAACCAGCGCTAAAATTCGTTCACCCGATGCGGTCCCTGAAACCAGCAAGTAAAATGTACGGCGCGTTTTCAACGTTTGCCCTTGCTCCGACAGGGCCGATCGGCAGTGCGCAAGCGTACAGACACAGATCGCAAACCGCATCCGCAAATTTTTCTCTTTCGTTTTTAATCGATTTGTACAGATCAATGCAAACATTCAAAAACGCGTTATCGTTTGCGGGGCGTTTAAGCTCTTAGGAATAAAGCGCATACTATCGGCATATACAAATACGATGAGAAAAGCCATGCACGGGGAAAACAGGACGCTTTATTATGCCGGGCGCACCGTATCGGAAGAACTTTCCGAGCGCTTGCATGCTCGCGGCTGGACGATCGAGCAAATCGATCCCGCCAAGCCACCTAAAGCCGCCCGTCATGGCAAGCGCGCTGCCGCCGGCATTGTCGACCTGACTAAACGCGGGCTCGCAAAAGATACGGCCGTTGTCGCCGAATTGCTTGCACTCTGCCAGATTGGCTGGGTTGCAACGGTCGACGCCGAGCATGTCGAGAATCCCGAGATCTGTCGGCTTATCCGCGACTTCTGCTTCGATTACGTGACCGTGCCTTCATCGGCGGATCGCATAGTCGATGCAGTCGGTCATGCGTATGGCATGGTCGCCTTGCACGATACGGCGAGCGGCGCGACCGGCAACGAATTGCGTAAGGACGATGGCAAGGAAGGCAGCATGGTCGGTTCATGTGACGCCATGCAGGCGCTTTATCGATCAATCCGTAAAGTCGCCATGACGGACGCACCGGTGTTCATTTCCGGCGAATCAGGCACCGGCAAGGAATTAACGGCGGTTGCAATTCATGAACGCTCGGTACGTCGCGATCAACCATTCGTCGCAATCAACTGCGGCGCCATACCACCGCATCTGCTTCAATCCGAATTGTTCGGCTACGAGCGCGGCGCATTTACGGGCGCAAATCAACGCAAGATCGGTCGTGTGGAAGCCGCGGATGGCGGTACGCTCTTTCTCGATGAAATCGGCGATCTGCCGCTCGAGAGTCAAGCGAGTCTCTTGCGCTTTCTTCAAGAACGCAAAATTGAACGTCTTGGCGGCCAGACCTCGACGGACGTGGATGTGCGCATCATTTCGGCCACGCACGTCGATATGCAAACCGCGATGATCGAAGGCCGTTTTCGCGCGGACTTATACCACCGTTTGTGCGTCTTGCAGATCGACGAGCCCCCTTTGCGCGTACGCGGCAAGGATATCGAACTGCTCGCCAATCATATGCTCGATCGCTATAGAAAAGATGCGAGCCGACGCTTGCGTGGCTTCTCGCCGTGCGCCATCGCGGCGCTTCACAATTACGGCTGGCCGGGCAATGTGCGTGAATTGATTAATCGCGTGCGTCGCGCCATTGTCATGGCGGAAGGACGTCAGATTCTCGCTAGCGATCTCGAACTCGGCGAATACGCCGAAGCTGCGCCGACGACGCTTGCGCAAGCACGCGAAGCCGCAGAGCGGCAAGCCATTGAAGTCGCACTCTTGCGTCATCGCGGCCGCTTGGGTGAAGCGGCCGATGAGTTGGGCATTTCGCGAGTCACGCTTTATCGTATGTTGACGGCTTATGGTCTGCGCGCTAAAGCAGATCGCACGCTTGAGGCATCGAGCGCTTAAGACGCACGAGGCGAAGACTAATCAAAGCGTCTGTCGAGCGCTGCCAGTAAGTGCTGCGAGAGCCGCGTCGCGCGGCCCTGAATCGCTCGATCCGATAATCTCGACAACGCATACGACGCCGCCAGCACCGCCGTCAGCGTAGCGCCGTATAGCGCCAAGGCTGTCTCGTTGCTTGTCTCCTTGAACCTTCCCTCAAAGAAATGGAAGGTCACGTAGACACAAATGAAATGCCAAAGATAAATGCCGTAGCTCTCACGGCCTAACGCGGCGGCACAGCGGCGGATCATCGACAGGCTTTGTGTCTTGCGCATGATAGGCCGCGTACTTGCTTTGCGCGCGCTGCGCGTGCAAACGAACAGCAGGAAAGCTACGGCGCTACATGCCGCGAACAACGGTGCGAGAGCATGAGCTTTAGCGAGCCATACGCCGAGCATCGCGGTCACGATGGCAAAGCCAAGCGCCAGCGAAGCGTAGAGGTACGACTTAAGTCGCGTCACTCTTTCGTCGCCCGTCAAGTGCGAACGAAAGGCATACCACGCCCACATGCCAACGATGAAGCACGGTCCCTGCACGGGCAGCCAGAAGTAACTGTACGAGTTGTTCGTCACATCGCAATCGAGCACGCCGTGGCATTCGCTCATCGATGTAATGGCAAAGGAAAGCGCTAGCAATAAAACGGAGGCGAGGAGCAGACGCTTGCGATTTATCGCCAGGAAAAACAATAGCGGTGCAATCAAGTAGAAGAGCATTTCGACGCCAATAGACCATCCTCCCGGGACCACGTTATTGATGGCCGTTGGCGAGAGCGCATGCAGGAAAAGCATGTTGAGGAGGATATCGACCGGACCATGCACGCCGAGCACCCAGGCGTGTTCGTAACCGGAGCGCGTCGCCCCGTAACTGATAAGGCCGTAGATGACGATGGCCGCATAGTAAAGCGGAGCGATGCGAAAAAAGCGCTTGATATAGAAGCGTAGCGCGACGTGGCGCGCGTCGACACATCGCGCATGGTCCATCTCGAGGGTCATGAAGATCGTGATTGCGCTGATGACGAAGAACAACTGCACGCCGTACTGCCCCATGTGCGTCAGCAGCGTCACCGCCCCCGGCAGATTGGGGAACTGAAACGATAGATGTACTGCGACAACCCCGACAATCGCGAGCGCACGACCAGCGTCGAGTGCGGCAACGCGTCCTTGCTGCATCGATATCCTCCTTGCATGCATAGCGGCCTTCACAGCCGCGAGGTGCGTGGACATAGATGACTTTCAACGAGTTCCCTGATTTCTCCAGCGCGCGCAATTCGATACATGCCGAAACACCTTTGCGTAAATGTGGCCGGTATCGCTGTTGGCGGAGAATTGTTCGAGTTGAATATGTCTTAGCGGCATGTCTGCGATTCGCAACGATACTAAAAAAATCATCGAGATTACATCGCGATCAAATCGTTGCAACCGCTTAACAGTAAAACGTTTAAGCGGGAAATGTTGCTTGCTGATTGCCGCTCTCAGCCAGGCTTTGTCCGCCAATGCCGCTCGAATCCGCCAGATGGGTGCGTTGCAAGCGACTGTAACGCGCCAACGAATGAAAGCATGATGTATGCTCCACCACGTAGACTAAGGTTGGCGGCTAGCACATTTGATGGACCTCGGCGCGATTGCTAGCGATTTCTTCAAGATTAGCGTCAATTTGGTATCGCTTGTTGTTCTCTCAGTAAGCGGCAGCGAACAAAGGTGAAAGCACCTTTCGCGTAAAGTTCAACCGTGTGCTGCGTGCTAAAGACTTCAAAAAATCAAAGTCGGCAAGTTCAGCCAGACGTCGAGGGCCATGGGGGCGCTTTGTGCGAGACCGTACAGAACGCTGTTTTGTGTGCTGTTTCACTGTTGAAGCTTTATTCCAGTGATATGCATTTCTTTCTTTGAGCGGGGCGACAAGGGAGATGACATCGTTATCCCAAGCGCAATGCGAGGGCTTTTGGAAGGACGGATTTCTTCGTCTTGAGAAAGTTGCGGAGCATGCGGAAATTAAGACCTTGCGTACAATTGGCGACCGCCTGCTGCGCGAAAAGGCGGGATTCAAGCAAGGCATGCTGTTCGACTTTTATCCGGAAGGTGAGGGTCCGGACAAGCCTAAGCTCGCGCAATTGCATGGTCCGTCGCATTTCGAGCGAAGCCTCATGGAGAGCGAGCTGAATCGGCGCGTGCAACGTGTCGCCATGCAACTGCTCGGCCCCAAGGCACGCTTCGTGAGCGACAGCTTTTTTCATAAGCCCGCTCATACCGAGGCCGTGACACCCTGGCATCAGGATGAAGCATTCACCGACCCGCGCATCGAACATCGAGAGGTGAACTTCTGGTTCCCCTTGCAGCCGGTGTCGCTGACCAACGGGTGCATGCAGTTCATCGCCGGCTCTCATATTGGACCCGTGCTTCCGCATGGCCCCATTGGTGGCGATCCGAGCACGCATGGCCTTGAATGCGTCACGGGCTTCAATCCTGGCGAGGCGGTCGTTTGTCCGCTCGAACTCGGCGACTGCACCATTCATGCGGGACGTACGCTGCATTTCGCGGGTCCGAATCATTCGGATGCACCGCGCTATGCGTATTCGATGGTGTTTGGCTTGCCGCGACGGGCATCGAAAGAAGTCCGCAGCTTTCCCTGGAACGACAATCGCCGTCTCTCACGGCAGGCGCGTGTGAACGACTCCAGGACGCGAGACAGCTTTTGGCCATATTTGTCCCGCAAGGTGCGCGAGTTCGACTACACGAATCCTTATGAATGGCGGCTCGGCGCCGAACGCGTGGCGCGTCTTATCAAGGGTAAGCGCACCGCCGGTTGAGTATTAGAAGCATCAGGCAAAGAGGACGCGTGCGGCAGTCTAAAAGCCGAACGCGTCCTGCCTGAGAAATCGCAGAATCCGGTTAGCTACCGTGACCGGCTGTTCTTGCTGCACCCAATGCCCGGCACCTTCAATCATATGCACCGCGCGGAAATTGCTGCATGCGCGCATGCGCATCGCTTCGTATTGGCCAGGCCGCTGATACACGCCCCAGTCGCTACTTCCAGCAATGAAACATGCAGGCACGTCTATCGTGCTGCCTGACCATGTCTTAAGCGCGGCCGTGTGAGCGTCGCTAGTCGCGCAGCGATACCAGTTAAGCCCGCCTTGAAAACCGGTGCGCGAATATTCCCCCGCATAGACGTCGAGATCGCATTCCGGCATCCATGCGCATGATGCGATCTGCTCCTCCGAAGGCATATGCGGTGCGACCGTCTCATGCATGCTCTTATCTTTCTCCATCACATAGTAAGTCGGCAACGTAGCGAGTTCTTCCGCGCTCAACGCCGCTAAAGGATGAGGATGATTTTCCGGCCAGTCCGCACTCTTCACGTGAAAATAAGCGCGCAGAAATGCGGCCATGCCTTGCGGCGCGTGCCACATGTCTTCATTCGCATCGACACCCGAGTAATACCATTGATAGTGCTTACGGGGCGGGTCGAGCGCGTCTAGCGCCGCCAAGACAGTGGCCATCTCGTTCAATGCCGTATCGCCCGCCTCATGCAGCGCATGTTCCGATGCGGTGCCAAATGGAAATGTCGGCGGCCCCGCAAACGGCGCGCTAAGCATGACCACCGACCTGAAGACATCCGGCCTGATCAACGCGCACCAAGCTGCTACGGGCGAACCAAAATCATGGCCGATGACCGCTGCCACGCTGTGATAGCCCAAGGCACTTATAAGCCCAAGCACGTCCCGCACGAGATTTGGAAAATTGAAGTCGTCGAGATCCGTATCGAATATAGCAGCCGCGCCCGTGGTACGCCCGTAGCCGCGCTGATCGGGCGCGACGACATGATAGCCGCCATTGGCAAGCGCCGGCATCACCTTGCGCCAGCTAAAAGCAAGCTCGGGAAAGCCATGCAAGAGCACGATGCATGGTCTGCCCGGCGTTTCGAAACCTGCTTCCAGCACGTGCATGGAGAGGCCATTGCCGTTGTCGATCAGACGTGAGCGGATGCCATCGGGCAACGGCAGATCCTTCAACGTTTCGGTCATGCATGGCTCCTGTCGAGTTCGGAGCCATTATGCTTCATGCCGCGAGGGCTGCGTTGGCGTCAGCGCTAGAGGATCGAATTACGTTTGCCGAGCTGCTCGAGCGGAACGTCATAAGTCTCCCGCATAGAAAAGATGGACACTGCGGACAACAGACACACCAGCACCGCGAATGCAGCCGGCATGACCCACGACGCCGTACTGTATTTACCTATGAGCGCGGATTCCACTAGCGGCGCAAACCCGGCCACGGCGAAGCCAAACTGCGTGCCGATCGCCATGCCGGAAAGGCGGACTTGCGTCGGAAAGCGTTCCGCGTATGTCGCCGGCCACACGGCATTCGTGATGCTATAAGCGAAGCCGCCGAGCACTACTCCCGCTGCAAAGACGAGCGCATTGCTCCCCGTCGTGATCGACCACAAAAAGATCACGACGCTAACTGCGCACAGCAAGTTTCCCGCGATAAATACAGGTCGTCGGCCGATACGGTCGGATAGCGTGGCCCATAACGGAATGGTGAAGACCGCGATGAAGTTAGCGACGATAGCCGTCCACAGCATGACCGAAGTGCTGATGGGTTGCGCCTGTGCGCGCGAAAACGAAAGCGCAAACACGGCGAACGTCGTGCCTATAGACGCAATGAGCGCGGCAAAGAAAACCTGTAGTAATTCCTTGCGATAACCCGTAAGCAGCGTCTTGAGCGGCATATTCGGCACCTCGCCATGCGAGGCTTCGCTTTCGAAGGCAGGCGTCTCTTCGAGTCGGCTACGCACGATAAAGCCGACGATCACCACCGCCACACTCAACCAGAAAGGCAAGCGCCAGCCCCACGACAGCAATTGATCTTCGGGTAACAAAGCCGCAAGCGGCAAGACTACAGCGGGCGCAAGCACCTGACCGCCCTGCGTCCCGCTTAAAGTCCAACTCGTGTAATAACCCCGACGATGCGCGGGCGCGTGCTCGAACGACATTGAATTCGCCCCGGCTTGCTCCCCTGCTGCGGAGATGCCCTGCAAGATTCGCATCAACACGAGTAGCGCAGGTGAGAGCAGTCCCGCGGTCTGATAAGTCGGCAAGCATCCCACTAAGAACGTCGAGAGCCCCATCAAGAGCAAGGTGCCGACCATCACGACCTTTCTGCCGAGCCTGTCACCGTAGTGGCCCATGAGGAACGAGCCTAAAGGACGTGCGGCATAAGCCACGCCAAAGGTCGCCATCGATGCAAGCGTCGCGGCGGTCATGTCGCCGGGCGGGAAGAATATCTTTGGAAAGACGAGCGCGGCGACAGTGCCGTAGATAAAGAAGTCGTAGTATTCGAGCGCGCTGCCGATCCACGCCGCGATTGCGGCCTTTCTGGCATGCTTGCCGCCTGGCACGCTCGATGATGTCGTTCCCGAGGTTCGACCAATCGTTTCTGTCGTCATGTTGTCTCCTTGTTTTTTTATGGAAGTCGAAGCTTCTATCGTGTTACGCGAGCGCTCGTCTCAAGAAGGCTTTGACTAGCATGTTGTACGAGTATCGCGCGTTTAAGCGGATTGGTTTCGCGCTTAAGCGGCACTTCGACTGCTAGCGGAAGGTTATCGGGCAACACGGCAAGCAGCGCGCGTAAGGGCAACTCCCCTTCCCCGGGCAACAACCGATCTCCACGTGCCTCTGCAACGATGTCAGCGGGAGACGCCATTGGCGCATCACAAAGCTGAACGCTGCCGATGATTTGCGGATCAAGCGCCGCGACCTCTTCCACCGTTCCGCCTGAACGGATGAGATGAAGCGCGTCGATCAGAACAAACGCATTGGGCTTGCCAGAGCACAGCACGATATTCACAGCATCGGCTAGACGCGCGACAGGACGCCATAGCATGAACTCGACATCGAGCGACAAACCGAATGGCGCCGCGAGATCGCATAATGCGCTGAAGCGATCGATGACGCGTGCGCGGTCGGTATCGTCGATATTCACGCATGCACGGTGTGCTCCGAGTTCCGCGCCTGCCTCGAATGTGCTTTCATAGTCACCAATGGAAGTATTGGCCGCAAGAGTAATCACTTCGATATCGGTCACCTTCACGTCGAGCTCATGCAGCAAGCGCTTGGTCGAACGCAATTCAGATGACCTCGCAAGCAATGGATACTCGATACCGCCGTGCACGGGTGAGCAAAGACGAATGCTGATCGCTCGAAAGCCAGCGCTCGCCGCCAGTTCGATAAGATCTGGCGGGCCTACGTCCAGTACCGTGAGATGAGCGAGCGATAGGGGTTTCATCAATACGTTGCCCTTCCACCCGTCAAATCGAACGCCGCGCCGGTGGAAAACGAGCATTCCTCCGTGGCGAGCCATGTCACCATCGACGCAACTTCGTCTGGACGGCCCGCGCGTCCTAGCGGAATCTTGGCGAGCACGAAGTTGCGTGCATCCTCGGTCATGCCGCGCAGCATGTCGGATTCGATTGCCGCGGGCGTCACGCAGTTGACGCGAATCTCGGTATCCGCGAGCTCCTTGCCAAGCGACTTCGTCAATGCGATCACGCCTGCCTTCGACGCGCCATAAGCACCCTGGTTCGGGTTGCCCTCCTTGCCCCCGACCGACGACAGACTCACGATACGTCCATGCCGCGCGCGACGCAGATAAGGCAGCACTTCGCGGCAACAAATAAAAACGCCCGTAAGATTGATGTCGAGTACGCGCCGCCATGCGTCGATCGAATATGTCTCTACTGGACCGATATCTCCATTGATACCCGCAGCGTTGATCAACACATCGATTGATCCGAAGCGCTTGTGTGCTTCCTGCGCCGCGTTGACTACACTGGCGGCATTCGTCACATCTACTTGAGAAGCGAACGCCGCGCGAGCCTGCTCGGCCTTGGAAAAGGCAGCCTCGCTGTCGATATCCCAAAGCACGACCTTCGCACCCGACGCAACGAAGCGCTCAGCAATCGCATACCCGATACCACCGGAGCCGCCGGTGATGACACATACACGGTCCTGCAAATCCAGTTTGTTCATGGTCCCTTTGCGATAGAAATCACTCGAACCGATACTAAGGACAAACGCTGGCTTTGTCGTATGCTGAATTTCCTTTAAGCTATAACTTTTAGTTAAGCTGTACGGCGAACCGATGCGCTTCAAACTCCGCCATATGGAAGTCTTTCGTGCGGTCATGCTCACAGGCTCCATCAACGCGGCAGCCAAGTTGCTCTACGTATCGCAGCCTGCAGTGAGCAAGCTCGTGTCTCACATCGAGACGACATTGGACCTGCGCTTATTCGAGCGCTCCAAGAGCCGCCTCATTCCCACGGCCGAGGCACATGCGTTATTCAGGGAAATCGAGCAGGTTTATCAGGCTGCCGTGCGCGTGGATGAATTCGCGCGCGCGCTTTCGCTAGGGCCGTCGAGCCTTTTGCGCGTCACTTGCAGTGCATCGCTCGCAATGAGCGTCGTGGCTCCCGCGCTCGTCGATATCAAGGCCAAGCTGCCTGCACTGACCGTAGGCTGGCAGACCACACTAATGGCGGACATGCCGATGGAAATCTTGAGCAAGGAAGCAGAGGTCGCCGTTGCCGCAATGCCGGTCACGCACGAACATCTGGAAAACGTTTCGTTCATGTACGGCAGCATGGTTTGCGCCTTGCCAAGGGGGCACAGACTTGAAGCGGCATCGGTCGTGTCGCTTGCCGATCTGGTAAGCGAACCCGTGGTGCTGTTCAAGCGAGACATTCCGTTTGGAACCGTGATCGCACAGACGTGCCAGCAAGCGGGCGTCGAACTCAAGTCGACAATCGACGTGATGCGCGCCGATCAGGCACTGGCGCTCGTCGAAGGCGGGCTCGGCGTGACCATCGTCGATGATTTCGCCACGGCAGGCACAGCTCTCACCATACGCCCGCTACGCGAACACATACATTTGACGGCAAGCTTCGTTTATTCGCGCTTTGCGCCGCCATCGCGCAACGCGGTTCTATTCATGCAGGCAGTCTATAAGAATGCGCAGCGCCTAGGCCGCGCCATTCCCGATGCGCGTGTCCCCGGTTAAGCGACGACGCGCTTGACGCCAAGCGCCAAACCGCTGCACGCTTTAACATGAACCAAACGCAAAAATCTCTTACTTACGGAATCAAGCCATGACCACGTCATCCTCTCGCCGCCGCGCCGCCTTTCGCGAACTGGTCAACGCGCGCCGCGCACTGCTGTTACCGGGCGCTTTCAACGCGATGAGCGCACGCGTGGCCGTCGACCTCGGCTTCGAAGCAATTTATATAACCGGCGCAGGCGTTACGAATATGTCGCTAGGACTGCCCGATCTTGGTTTCATCAGCCTCGCGGAAGTCGCGGAACATACCTCTCGTATTCGCGATGCCGTCGATGTTCCGCTCATCGTCGATGCGGATACCGGCTTCGGCAATGCACTCAATGTGCGCCACACCGTACGCACGCTCGAGCGCGCGGGCGCGGACGCCATTCAACTCGAAGATCAGGTGATGCCTAAGAAATGCGGCCATTTCGCGGGTAAGAACGTGGTCTCGACCAGCGAAATGGTCGGCAAGATCCACGCCGCGGTCGACGCACGCGAGGACGCGAATTTCCAGATCATTGCACGCACGGATGCCTGCGCGGTGGAAGGCTTCGACCGCGCCATAGAGCGGGCGCGCGCATTTGTCGAAGCCGGGGCCGACATTCTTTTCATCGAGGCCATCGAGACGCCAGAGCAAATTGCCTCGCTAACCGAACTCGTCGAAGCGCCGCAACTCATCAATCTCGTCATCGGCGGAAAGACGCCGGTAACAGCGCGAGAGGACCTCGAGCGCCTTGGCTTTAGCCTCGTCCTTTATGCCAACGCCGCGTTGCAAGGCGCCGTGCGTGGTATGCAGACGGCGTTGTCGGCACTAAAGACACAAGGCCGTCTCGATGAAGATCCAGGCATAGTTGCACCTTTTTCGGAACGTCAGCGGCTCGTGAACAAGCCGCTGTACGACGAGCTGGACCGCAAATACGCAGCCGATTAAAGGCTGCTCTTAGCGCTCGCATGCCTCAAGCGAGAGTTTGCTATGCTGCCTTCGAACCGGACGAGTCGCACGTGACGAAGTCCGGCGCTCAATCACTCAGGTAACAAAACGGAGATAGAGATGGCAAAGGGATATTGGGTCAGCGCATACCGCAAGATCATCAACGCTGATCAGGCCGCGGAGTACGCGAAGCAGGCGACGGTTGCGATCAAGGAAGGCGGCGGACGCCCTCTCGCGCGCGGCGTGGCGTCGTTCATTCAGGGCGATGGCGTTAAGGAACGCACGGTAATCATCGAGTTCGACTCACTCGATGCTGCTAAAGCCGCTTACGACAGCAAGACCTATCAGGACGCGCTCGTTACGTTAGGCGATTCAGTGGAGCGTGATTTCCGCATTGTCGAAGGCGTTGAATAACGTCCTGCGCTTTGTTCGAAAGGCGATGACGTCCCCTCGTCATCGCCTTGAGTCGCCATTCAAGCGCCGGCTGCATCGGCCAGTTCGTTCAAGTCGTTCACGATGAAGTCCCAATCGCTTTCTGCTTTGAGGTCTGTGGCTTGTCGCGCACCGTGCTCATAAGGCCGAGCGATAAACGCAGCCTTCAGGCCGCACGCCCTTGCCGCGACGAGATCGCTATTATGGGCCGCCGCCATGCACACCTCTTCAGGCTTGAGCATGAGCGCATCGACCGCACGCAGATAAGCCTGCGGCGTTGGCTTATAAGCCTGCGCTGTTTCCGCGCCGAGAATCGCATCCCATGGCAGACCACCGTGTTTCGCCATGTCCACCATTAACTTGATATTGCCGTTCGATAACGGCGCAATGATGTAGCGCGTCTTGAGGCGCGCAAGTCCTTCTACGGAATCGGGCCAAGGGTCCAGACGATGCCACGCGAGATTCAACTCATCGAGCACATGCGTTGGAACGGCATCTTTGTTGATGCCGAATTCGGGCAACACGTCGTCCAGATTTTCTCGATGCAAGACATCCAGCCTTACGAACGGTCTTTCGCCACTGCGGACTTTCTGCATTGCGGGCGCATAGCGACTGCGCCATGCATCGGCAAACGCTTCCGGCGACGCGTTCGCTTGACCGAGAGCGTTTAGAAACGACGCAGCTTCCCGCGCTATGCCGCCGCGCCAGTCCACCACGGTACCGAAAACGTCGAATACGAAAGCCTTTACTAAGGGCTGGGTCACGAGACTTCTCCGTTGGCTTCAATTCTCAAAGCTAGTCTAGCAAGGCCACAGCTCCCTGCGCTTGGTTCTACCGCGTAAGACTGTTCGCAGTATGGCCAAAGCGCGTTAAATGACACTGCATTTTGTCGATTGCATGCATCATGCAAGACACCGAATGCAAAACGTGACGACGCCATATTTTGACCATCGCGAAAAAAAATGCTATTACGACGAGGCCTCGCGTCTGCTCAAGAGCGGACGAAAGCAAACCGTAAGCGCTCCGGCATGCCGCCGCCGCGCGCCAGCACAAAGTCACTGTGAACCCAACGACAACTCTTGCTTCGTGGTCAGCCCACGATACTCAGCTTCTGATCGCCTGCGCGCTCGGCCTTGCGGTCATCATCCTCTCAATCGGCGTTCTCAAGCTCGCGCCGTTCCTGTCTATCCTAGTGGGTACATTCGTTGCCGGTTTCGCTGCGCATCAACCGTTGGAAGCCATTGCGCAGGCCTTTAGCAAGGGTGCGGGAGCGTTGCTCGGCGATGTCGGCATCATCATCGCGCTCGGCGCCATGCTCGGTGCGCTGATGGCCGAGTCGGGGGCAGCGGATCGGTTGGTGACGACCCTGCTCGATCTTTCCACGCCCCGCAGTCTGCCGTGGATGATGGCGCTCGTCGCGATCATCGTGGGCCTGCCGCTCTTCTTCGAAGTGGGCCTTGTAATGATGGTGCCGATCATCTTCGTGATGGCACGGCGCTCCAAGCAGCCGATCCTGCGCATCGCGATCCCCGCGCTCGCCGGCATGACGACTTTGCATGCATTATTACCGCCGCATCCAGGGCCGCTCATTGCCGTGAGCGCATTGCATGCAGATCTTGGACTAACGCTCGGGCTCGGTTTGATCGTTGCGCTGCCGGCCGTGATTCTGGCGGGTCCGCTCTACGGCATCTGGCTTTCGAAGCGCATGCACGTCGAAGAGCCAGAAGAGATGGGCAAACTCTTTACCGAGCATGCGGATGGCGCAGCGACACCGGGCTTCGCAATCTCGCTTATCACGATACTTCTACCCGTCGTGATAATGCTCGGCCGCACTATCGCCAAGCTCGCGCTTACCAAGGACACGCTGCTTTACGACACGCTCGACTTCGTAGGCGAACCGTTGATTGCGCTTGCTCTAACGGTACTCTTCGCCATCGTGATGCTCGGTTGGTCGCGCGGCATGGCGCGCGATCGCGTAGGCGGCATCTTGCGCAAGAGCCTGCCGCCAATCGCGGCGCTTCTGCTCACCATCGGCGCAGGCGGTGGACTCAAGCAGACACTCGTCGCCGCAGGCATCAGCACGACCATCGGCAAGATCGCCGTGGGCGCGCATCTGCCGCTGGTCTTGCTTGCGTGGCTGATCGCAGTGGCGCTAAGGCAAGCCACCGGATCGGCAACAGTCGCCACGACGACGACAGCCGGTATCGTGGCGCCCGTGGTTAGCGGCTTGTCTGCCACGCACAACTCGTTGATGGCGCTTGCCATCGGCGCCGGCTCCGTGTTCTTCTGTCACGTCAACGACGCGGGCTTCTGGATGGTGCGCGAATATTTCGGCTTAACGCTCAAGCGCACCGTAGCCGTTTGGTCGGTCTTGCAGACCATCGTGTCGGTCGTCGGACTCGTGCTGACCCTCGCCTTGTGGGCGCTGCTCAACTAGCGATGTCTTTAATCTTTACGAGGTCGCAAAGTGCTTCTCGACTTCCATCGCTTTGTCGAGCCCGACAAAGCGGTTGTATTCCTCGAAGGTCGTGAGCCGGTCCGCAATGGCATCTGTCGTGCCTTCGCGCATGAAGTCGATCATGACTTCCTTGACAGCTTTATGCATGGCAAGCATCGACTCGATTGGGGCGAGGGTGTAATCGAAGCCTATTTCGTAGGCCTCTTTCATCGAGACGAACGGACTCTTTCCCGTTCGCGCCTGATTGAAAAGAATCGGCTTGCCTAACGGCTTAAGACGACGCGTGAGCTCGCGCATGTGTTCGAGGCTTTCGGGCGCATCGGCATAGAGGCCATCCGCGCCTGCTTCGGCGTAGGCTTCGAGCCGCGCGATCGCATCGTCGATTCCGGTTACTGCAATCGCATCCGTACGGGCCACGATGAAGAAGTCCGGATCGGTGCGCGCCTCGATCATTGCGCGCAACTTGAGCACCATCTCGTCCTTCGATACGAGCTGCTTGCCCGCATAGTGTCCACATTTCTTGGGCAATGCTTGATCTTCGAGATGCAGCACCGATGCGCCCGCTTCTTCCCATAGACGGATCGTGCGCTGCACGTCGAGGATGCCGCCGTAGCCCGTATCGGCATCCGCGAATATGGGCACTGTCGTCACGCGACAAATGCGGCGGATATGCTCGAACATTTCCGTCTGCGAGAGTACGCCGATATCCGCCTGCCCTGCAATCACGCCGGATGCAACGAAACCGCTAACGTATAGCGACTTGGCGCCGGCCTGTTCCGCCAGCATCGCGGTCAACGCATCGTGCGCGCCCATGCAGACGAATGGGCCCTCTTTAAATAATTCGCGAAAACGGGCTGAACGGGTCAAGATGATTCTCCGGCAAGTTGAATGATGTCGATGTGTCAAGCGAAGTAAGCCCAACTGCGCGCTTTTCGATCCCTCAAAAGAAAGCGCGCAATAACGTCTTTAAGAAGGCGCGTCTGATCGATCTCGTCGAGTCCTTCCAGAAGCGCTCGCTGCTGTGCCGGATCGAATTCGAAGTGAATCGTTTCCAACCCATGGGCGCGAATTTCGAGCACACCGAGATCGACCTCGATGGGCGTTCCATCGCTAGCAGCAACCGCTATGCGCTCGATCTCGGCAGCGTCGAGTCGCACAGGAAGCAGTCCGTTCTGAAGACAATTGTTATAGAAGATGTTGCCGAACGATGAAGCGATGACGCATCGAATACCCGCTTCCTCTAGCGCCCACACCGCCATTTCGCGCGAGCTGCCACAACCGAAGTTGCTACCACCGAGGACTGTGCATGCACTTCTGAATGCGGGCTGATTGAGAACGAAGTCCTCACGTTCACCACTTTGCGGACCGTCGCCGCGATAACGCAAAGTCTCGAGCAGATAGGGTCCCAACTGTCCGCGCACGAGTTGCGAAATTCTTTCGATGCGGATGATGAGATCCGTATCGACGTTATCTCGCATGAGCGGAGCCGCTGCTCCGGAGATGATCGTCACCGCTTTCATTGCGACGCCCCTTCCGTTTGACGCACACGTGGCGCGGCGATATGCCCCGCAATGGCGCTAGCTGCGGCAACTGCAGGGCTAGCCAGATGCGTACGCGCACCGGGACCTTGCCTGCCAATGAAATTGCGATTCGAGGTCGATACGCAACGTTCGCCACGCCCAACCACGTCGCCATTTGCGCCCACGCACATCGAACAGCCCGGCTCGCGCCATTCGAAGCCAGCGGCACGGAAGATCGCATCGAGCCCTTCCTGCTCGGCTTGACGCGCCACCGTGAGCGATCCCGGCACGACCCAAGCCTTCACGTTGCTGGCGACATGCTGACCATCGACCACATGTGCTGCCGCACGCAAGTCTTCGATGCGGCTATTCGTACACGAGCCTATGAATACGCGGTCCACGCTTAGTTCATCCAGATGCTGTCCGGCACGCACGCCCATGTAGTCGATCGCATTTTCGGCGGCATGACGGCGCGATTCATCATCGAGCGATGCGGGGTCGGGTATGACATCGTCCAGCGCAATCACGTGTTCGGGACTCGTGCCCCACGTGACCTGTACGCTGATGGACGACGCATCGATACCGATTTCGCGATCGAACTGTGCCTCCGAATCGCTTGCAAGCATCCTCCAGTCGGCGACAGCCTGGTCGAACTGCTCGCCTTGCGGTGCATAAGGCTTGTCGCGCAGATAAGTGAACGTAATTTCATCGGGCGCGACGAGGCCAAACTTGGACCCCAGCTCGATGCTTAGATTGCACAGTGTGAGGCGGCCTTCCATGCTCAATGCTTCGACCGCATCGCCCGCGTATTCGACGGCATAGCCCGTGCCGCCAGCCGCGCCAATCTTTCCGATGAGATACAGAATCATGTCCTTCGCGGTCACGCCTTCGCGCAGCTTGCCATTGAAGCGCACACGCATCGTCTTTGGGCGCTTCTGTCGAATGGTTTGCGTCGCAAGCACATGCACGACCTCCGTCGAACCGATACCGAAGGCAAGCGCGCCCATTGCACCATGCGTGCATGTATGACTATCCGCGCAAACGATGGACGTTCCTGGCAAAGAAAGGCCGAGCTCCGGTCCGATCACATGCACGATGCCCTGAAGGCCTGCCTGGCCTATGTCAAAGATGGGAATCGCGTGATGCGTCATCTGCGTGCGCATCGATTCGACCATCTCGGTGCTCCAGTCGGCATCGCCTGCGCGGCGTCCTGGGGCCGTCGAAATCACATGATCGACGGTGGCGAAGGTAAGCGCGGGACTATCCACGCCAAGGCCGCGCTTTTCAAGCACGCGGACCGCTTCCACGCCGGTGAGCTCGTGCATCAGATGACGATCCACGTGCAGCAGATCGGCGCCACCTGCGAGATGAGCAATGGTATGACTGTCCCACAACTTGTCGAAGAGCGTATGCATGATCAATCGCTATGCGTGAGATGACGCTGCCATTTGAGGAACATGAGATTTACCAGTGTGGCGAACACGAAAAGCATGAGCGCAAGCGCCATGATCGTGCTCGTTTCGTTGCGGTTCATGGCGATCATCAACATGCGGCCGATACCGCTTTGCGACGCGAACATCTCGCCGATAAGCGTGCCAAGCAAGGTAAGCGAAAAGCCGATGCGCAGTCCCGCTACGACTTCAGGCACGCATGCGGGCAGCAACACATGACGCGCGAAATCCATCGGGTTCATGCGGTAAGTGCGGGCCGCGCGTGCGTATATAGGCGGCATATTCTTTACCGCGTTCATGGTGAAGAGCGTAATCGGAACGATCCCGTGTATCACACCGAATACGATCTTGGCCCATAACCCGAGACCGCAAGCGAGCAGCACGACCGGATAAAGCGTGACCTTGGGAATGGAATAAAAGCCCATCATTAGCGGCTCCATCACCTCACCGGCCAAGCGTCGCACGCCAAGAAACAGACCGAGAAAAACGCCTGCTACGGCAGAGATGGCGAACGCCGAAGCAAAGGCAAGCGATGTGACATAGAGGCTTTCCGGAAAATCCGGGTCGCTGACTATATGCATTGCACGTTGGACGGTATGCAGCGGCGTGGTCAGCACATCGGGGCCAAGCCACCCGCTTGCGCCTTGCCAAAGCCCGACCAGCACCACGACGAGCACGAGCGCGTCCATCCATCGCCGCGTGTGTCGCGGCCTTGCCGTATGCGTGACGACGACAGTGCTCATGCGGCCTCCCTTCTGATGCGCCGATAGAGACGCGTTTCCGCTGTGCGTAAAAGGGCGTTGAGCGTGGCAACGAAGATCAGCATCAGGAGCATGAGGCCGTACATCGTCGAATTGTCGAACGCGTTGTAGGCGAATGCGATTTGATAACCGAAGCCCGACCCGGACAACACGAATTCACCCGCTACCACCGCGATGAACGCGTAGACCACGGTGAGCTTGATGCCTGTAAATACGAACGGAAGACTCGCGGGCAAGGTGATGAGGCGCACCTCGTCCAGCGTATTCAAGCGGCATACGCGCGCCGTGCGCAACAGCACACGAGGCACACGTTCAAGACCATTCAAAGTATTTACGGCCATGGCGACGACCGCAAAGAGAAACCCGATGCCAACCAGAGGCCAGCGGTTCAAGCCGAAGATCACGATCAAGATCGGATACAGCACGAAGACGGGCACCGCATAGTAGGAAAGCAGCAAGGGGTCCAGCACACGCCTTGCGCGCGGCAATCTGAACAGCAACACGCCGCCGATAAAGCCCACTACCACCGCAAGCGCAACCGCCAGCAATGCGCTGCTAAGCGTCTGCACGATATCCACGGTGTATTGCCCTGACGCGAGAATGTCCCAGGCACTCACCGCCATACGCGAAGGCGGAATGAACGAGACAGGATTGATCCATGCAAAACGAGTCGCTATCTCCAGCAACAAAATGAAGCCGATGACTATTCCCACGCGCCAGCGTGCGGCAACGCTCATGACTGGCTCCCTAGCGCTTTCATGGCCTCTTCGCGCAACAGCCCCCACACTTGCGCGGTCAGTTCGCCGAAGCGCGCATCGAGTGCGATCTTGCTGTCGCGAAGACGCGGCCAGCAGGTTTCAATGGTCGATATGAAGCGTCCCGGACACGCTGACATCACACCAATGCGATCGGACAGCAGCACCGCTTCGTCGATCGAATGCGTAATGAGCATGATGGTCGCGCCCGTATCGCGCCAAAGCTTGAGCATTTCATCGCCCATGAGGAGACGTGTCTGCTGATCTAATGCGCCGAATGGTTCGTCGAGCAACATGAGACGCGGACGCACGACCATGGCGCGCGCGATGCAAACGCGTTGCCGCATTCCGCCCGAGAGTTGCGCGGGATAAACACGCGCGAAAGACTTGAGACCCATGAAAGACAATGCATGATCGACGCGCGCCTTTACTTCGTTCTCTGCCACGCCTGCGCGACGCGCGGCAAAGGCTGCGTTGTCAAAAACGTTGAGCCATGGAAAGCTCGCGTCTTCCTGAAACACGACGGCCACGCCATCCGGAACCTCGCGTCCCACTGCATGCCCTTCGAATTCGACAGTGCCGCCGCTTGCGGGATTAAGGCCTGCGAGCACATCCAGCAAAGTGGACTTACCGCAACCGGAAGGGCCGACAACCGAAAAGAATTCACCCGCGCGCAATTCCAAACTTACGGGGCCGAGCGCATGAAAAGGAGGCTTGCCTGCAATGCCGGGATAAATGCGCGTGACATCGGTCACGCGCGCTTGCACACGATCCCCCGCCTGTGTCGCAGCGTCTGTGGAAACAACGGAAATTCGCGTGCGACGTGACAATACGCTCATCGCGTGCCTCACTTTTTCGTTTGCAGATCGGCGGGAAGCAGAGACTCGTCGACGATCTTCGACCAATCGAACGGGCCTTCCGGAATGGCCTTGACGAGTATCAGGCCCTTGAGCACTTCTTCCATGCCTTTGCGATCGAAGCTTCCTTCGCTCCAGTATTTCGGATCGGACTCGAGCACGTTATTGACCGCCGACGTCGCGACAGCGGGGTCCATCTTGTATTGCTTCGCCAGAATCTGCGCCGATTCTTCGCGGTGCGCGGCAATGTACTGCACCGCCTTGCGACGTGCATTGATAATTCCGCGTATCACCTCGGGATGCGACTTGAGATAGTCGGTGCGCACGATGCCCACGGTCTGTGTCTCGTTAGGCACGATATCGGAAGAGCGAAAAGCTATGCGCAACTGATCTTTTTTCCCGCTATAGGAAGGCTCCGTCATGTAAGCGACATCGACAGCGCCTTGTTGCAGCGAAGTCAGCATACCGCTAGAACTACCGACCGGCTTGCGCTGCACTTGGCCTGCGAGACCTGCACGGTCTAACGCAATCGTCACGACCGTATCCGTAGTCGACTTCGGGCTGCTATAGCCGATAGTCTTGCCCTTCATTTGTTTGATGTTGGTGATGGTGCCGTTCTTTAGTTCCACCCAGACAAGGTCGGCGAGACTCTGCACACCGCCATGCACAATTGTCAGATCAACACCTTGCTTGACTGCGGAAATAGCGGCCGGCAGGGCGACCTCGCCATAAGGAATCTCGGAAGCCATCGCATTGCGCACGGTGGTGCCGCCGCCTTCCGATGTGATGAAGCCTGTTACGTCCACGTTGGCTTCCTTAAAGAAGCCTTTTTCCATTGCGACCGCAAAAGGCACGCCATACATGCCGTCACCCCAATGCGTCACGGTAAGCGGCGCGGCCTGCACATGCGTCGCGCAAATGGACGCAGCAGCGAGAGACATTAAAAGAACACTACGGGCAATTCTCCGTATTCCAGACATGTAGGCGTCTCCATCCATGTTGGGCGGTCTCGCATTGTGCTTGGCGCATGCGGTCGCACTATGTTTTTAAGCTTCTTGACTAAGCGGACTATTCAGCCGCGCGAAATTGAGCTCGCACGACTGCCTTAACCGTGCAAGTTAATGTATGCATTAAATTCTTTAAAGTCCAGAAATGCCGGGGGCGGACATACCCGTGCTCGAGCTGGCTCGACTCTTGTCACGTGCCTTAGGAAGGCGCCGCCTTAGGCCTGTTGGATGCCGAATTGTTGCAGTACGCTCGTTTGGTCGCGCCAGCCACGCTCTCGATGTGCACGATATAGCGCGCTTGCCTTTGCCGCATCGCCGCATTGAATCGCGTCGATGATGCCGTAATGCTCCTGCACGGATTTCACGGGTTGCGGATGCGGTTTGACCATTTGCGTAAAGCGTCGCACGCGGTGCACTTGATCGCGACAATTCATGACCACGCTTTGCAATCGGGTATTCCCGCTAAGCGCAACGAGCGTTTCGTGAAAGACTTCGTCCGCGGCAGCCCAAGCCAACATGTCGCCGCGTTCGTATGCCGCGCTCATCGCCTCGCACGCGGTGACAAGGGGTGTGATGTCCACGCCCTTGTTCGACGCAATAAGGCTGGCAGCCGTCGATTCCAGGCTGATGAGGACCTGGTAGATGTTCCTGATGTCGGAGATGGAAGTTGGCACGATACGAATGCCATGCCTAGGCACGATCTGCACGAGTCCCTCGCCCTGCAGACGAATTGCGGCTTCGCGGATCGGCGTGCGGCTGAAGCCCAGCATCAAACCGAGTTCCTGTTCGAGCATGTAGGAACCAGGCGTCAATTCGCTTTCGATGATTCTGCGGCGCAATTCGGCATATGCAAGCTCGGTCGTGTTGCGCTTGACGGGTTTCGTTCCGTTAGCGGTTGCGACCGGTGGCTCGTCCTGCACGATCTTTACGCGCGTGGCGCTCATGGTTTGCGTCTCCTTAGCCGATGTTAGCACCGGCAATGACGTTATACGGCTGCCAGATGCGCGACGAGTTTTCTGCAGGCTTCGGGCAGGGCATCGAGCGACCGCATTCCTATCAGGAGTTCACGCGCGGCCCATTTATCCGTTAAAGCGACGACGCAGAGTCCCGAGGACCTTGCATGTTGGCGTGCGACTGCATCGGGCATGACACCAAGACCAAGGCCTGCACCGATCATCAGACATTGGGCATCGTAGCCTGTCACCTGAATGCGCACGTTGACGGCGCGGCCATCTTCGTTCGCGGCTCGCGTAAGACATTGGCTTATAGCAGTATCGGCTGGCAAGACGACGAATTCGAAGTCTAGTGCTTCGGCGAAAGCTATCGAATTTCTTAGCGAAAGCGCGTGACCCGGCGGCGTGACGAGCACGAGATTGTCGGTACGATAGGGAAGCGTCTGAATAGCACGACCATGCGGCACGGCTGTAAAGACGCCTATGTCGGCCGCGTTATCGGCGATCGCGCGCACGACTTGCATACTGGGCTTTTCGTCCACTTGCAAGCGAACATTGGGATAACTGGCCGCGAAAGACTGAATATCCTGAGGCAGGAATTGCACGATGGACGAGTTGTTCGCCGCGATGCGCACCATACCGCTAAGGCCATTGGTGAAGTCGCGCATTTGCAGTGCAATATCGTCGAAATGATGCAGCGCGCTAAGCGCTAAAGCAGCGAGGCGTTCACCCGCTTCGGTCGGCACTACGCCTTTATTCGTGCGATGCAATAAAGGCACGCCGAACATGGCTTCAATCTCGCTGATACGTCGACTTACCGCGGCAGCCGCAATGTGTTCACGTTCAGCCGCGGCGGCAATGGTGCCCGCCTCGGCAACCGCGACGAAGAGTCTCAGCGAAAGCGGATCGATCGAATGCATAGGGCTTGTTCAGGCCGTTGATGATCGTTAAGAGCGGCAATCGCAGTGTACTGAAAATTGACTCGTCATCGCATATCGCGATGGCGGCATGACGAAGCGTTGCTTTGCGACACTCACCGCATCAAACAGAATTAGCTCCAGCACGTCGTTGAAGGCCTTGACCTTAGGAGCATGAAAATGGAAGCCGAAGTCGCTCAAGCCACGCGTATTCGCGTGTTCTGGCAACCGGGATGTTCGTCGTGTCTGCGGACCAAGGAATTTCTTACGCGTCAGGGCATCGAATACGAATCGATTGACGTGCATAACGATCCGGAAGGCCGCGCGGCGCTCTTGGCGCTTGGTGCACGTAGCGTTCCGGTGGTCGCGCTCGGGCAGAAATACACGTTTTGCCAATCCATCAACGACGTCATCCGTTTTCTCGATCTCAAGACCACGGCAGCGCCGCCGTTGCCTCCCGAACAGCTCGTCGCAAAGCTCGCGCACGTACTCGAGTCGAACGCGCGCTATGCGAGGCAGTTCGGTCTTGAGCATTTTCGAAAGCCGTTTCGTAATCGCAATCGCACGCCGGCTGGTTTGACGTTTCACGTATTCCGCGTCGCCGAAATGGGTGTGCAAGCCGCGCATCAGATTGAATTGCGCTTCGAGGGCTTTGACGATGTGCCGCCTGACAATTGGACCGCAGAAGACATCGCGCGTTGGGGAGAAAGCGTGCGCGTCCGACTACTAAAGTGGTGGGAACAGGAAACCGATCGCACGCTTGCCTATGACGTGCCGACTTACTACGGCCGCCGCTCAATGCACGAAGTGCTTGAACGCACCGCATGGCATAGCGCGCAACACACCCGGCAGGTAATGCTCATGCTTGAAAGCGAAGGAGTCACTGTGGACCGACCCTTGAGCGCGGACGACCTCGGGGGCCTGCCTTTGCCGGACGAAGTCTGGGACAGATAATTTCAGGCCAAGACGGAAGCGAGCAGGCCCATTCAGCCGCCCGCCTAGGGCGGCTTTTTTTAGTCTGATGTTAAGCAAATCATCCGCCTTTTCGCTGCGGCATAACGTATACGTTGAGCGATACAAGACGCTTCTTCTCTTATAATGCAAGGCATTCCGTCCGTCTTCCTAGGCGGATTTTCGTCCATGCCCGGGCGATAACGCATCTGGAATGCCCATCATGGCTGAAGCCCGGACCGCCGAAGCGATCAGCAAGCCGCGAGAAAAATCGACCGCTACGGTCTACCAGAGAATTCGCGAGATGATCCTGCGCAACGAGCTGCGCCCGGGTACGCAATTGCTCGAGCAAGAACTGGTGCAGATGTTCGGCGTAAGCCGCACACCCGTTCGCGAGGCGCTCATCAGACTGCAAAACGAACATCTCGTACAGATCATTCCACGTCACGGTGTGCGCGTGCGCAATGTGTCGATGGCGGATCTCGAAGAAGTTTTCCAGGTGCAGACAAGTCTCGAAGCAACTGCGGTGGCAGCAGTCGCTTCGCGCAAACCAAGCGCGCGTGATATCAAAGCACTCGAAAAATCCTGCGCGGATATGGAGCGCGCTTTTGCTAAAGACGATCGCGATGCGTGGGCGGCGGCATGCGAGCTTTTCTATGCGCACCTCGTCGAAATGAGCGACAACCCGAGGCTGGCGCAAATAGTCGGTGAATGTGCCGATCAAGTGCGCCGCGTGCGCGAACTCACGCTAAAGCTCATCAAGCTCGACGACGCAAGCACCAGCGTCCTGCGCGATGTCATCACCGCGTTGCGAAATGGCGATGCCACGAATGCCGAAATGCTTTGCCGTGAACATCGCGCACGGAGCCTTCAAACGCAGATCGAAGCCCTGCAACGCTACCGGATTCTCGACGTGTGAGACCGATTACGCGTGACTTGCTTCCCACACCGTGCGTGACAGAGGTTCAGTGCAAGCCCGCTCATTCGCGCGCTCCGACGCAATCAGCACTTCACGGTCGGTATGACGGCACACCACATGGCTTACGCGTCGCACGCCGATGCCAAAGAGACTGCGCTTGCCGCCACCGAGCACGATGAGATCCGCTTCGAGCTCGTCTGCAGCCTCTGCGATGATACGCCCGACGTTGTGTCCATCGGCAGGCGTTCTGCGCGTCTCCCAGTGAGCTTCGACCCCTGCCTCCTCCAGCATCTTGGTGCTACTGCGATAGACGACGAGCGCAAGCTGGTTGACGAGATCGACCGTATCGCAGCAAATCACATCGGCTTGTGATGCCGTCCACCACGGAGCGCTGTCGATGACATGCAGCATGGTCAGCCGGGCATTGCTTTCACGTGAACGCGCGATCGCGACGGACAACGCGGCTTCGCTGAAGCCAGGACCCACGGCGACGAGAATATGTTGGTACATGGCGCTAGCTCCTGTCGATACGTTTGTTGGTTGGTGCATGTCGTCATCATCGTCGTCAAGAATTAGCAAACAGTGAGGAAATTGCATTCTGCATGCACCACGTCGGGGCGATAAATTAAACTGATAGGCTTCTACCCTCATTGCGGCTCGAATGGACCATCGCGAACTGCTCAATCTCGCCTATCTGCGCGCTTTCCGGCTCGTTGCGCAGACGGGCAGCGCGACGCGCGCCGCCGTCGCTTTGTTCCGCGCTCAGTCGGCAGTCACGCGCTCGCTACAGGAACTCGAAGCCGCCGTTGGCGAGACGCTGCTCGAACGCCGGTCATCGGGCATGCTTCCTACGCCGGCCGGCCGCGCCGTTCTTCTGCGTTGCGAACGCATCTTCACGGAGCTGGAAACCCTTGCACAGTGGTGTGCAGCGCGCCAGTCACGGCGCCGCGCCAGCAGCGGCGACGGCCTGCCGGCGTTTCTGCTGAACACGCGGCGCCTCCAGTTGTTTTCCGCGCTGGCGCGTCATCGACATATGCCGAGCGCGGCGCAGACGCTCGGACTTAGTCAGCCCGCGGTGTCTAGCGCCATTCGCATCATGGAAACGGGCGCGGGCATGCAGCTTTTTTATCGCAGCCCGCGCGGCTTGCTGCTCACGAGCGAAGGCGAAACTTTTGTCTTGCACGTGCGTCGCGCGCTTAACGAACTGCGCCATATTCCCGACGATATCGCCGCATTGCGCGGGACGATTCAGGGCTTCGTCACGGTCGGTTCGCTGCCGCTCGGGCGTACGTTGATCCTGCCGGGCGCGATAGCGAGAGTGGCCGCGCAATATCCGGGCGTGCGCATCATCACCGACGAAAGCGCCTATGAGACGCTCGTTGCCGGCTTGCGGGCGGGCGATATCGATTTCGTGCTCGGCGCGCTTCGGCAGAACGATGCATCGAGCGGTTTGACTAACGAACGTTTCATGTCGGAGGACATGGTCGTGATCGGGCGGCGTGGTCATCCGCTTGCCGAAATCGACGGACTCACTCTTAAGGAACTCGTCTCGGCACAATGGATTTTGCCGCGCAGCCACGCCCCCGCGCGTGGCATGTTCGAGGCGCAGTTCAAGCGATGGAAAATGAAGCCGCCCATGCCGACCGTCGAAACCGCCGACCTCGCGGTCATTCGCGGTTTGCTGATGAACACCGACATGCTCGCGGCGGTCTCAGCGCAGCAATTGCATTATGAATGCGAGTCGGGCCCGCTCATGGTGCTCGACATAGCGATGCAAAATACAAAACGCGATATTGGACTGACCTTGCGCGCCGGTAGCACTCCCTCGCCAGCTGCCCGAGCGCTGATCGACGCCATTCGGCTGACGGTGGACGAGGTCGGCCATACATTGCGGCGTGAAACGGCTCGGAAGGAGACCGGCACAACGCATCGTGTTTAGAATTTTGAATGCCACCGCGTGGTTTTTTGCATGCATGTCGGCGGGCGGAGTATCGTGGCAGTTCGCTCAAGACGAGGATTTCGGATGGACCAGCAGCAATGGGATGCCATGGACGCCTACCTGTGCCAGCAAACCCAGGCACACGACGAGGTACTCGAAGCAGCGCTCGCGGCGAGCAGTGCGTCGGGACTGCCCCCCATCAATGTCGCACCGAATCAGGGCAAGCTGCTGAACCTGCTCGCACGCCTGCGTAGCGCACGCCATATCCTTGAAATAGGCACGCTAGGCGGCTACAGCACCATCTGGCTCGCACGCGCCTTGCCGCCTGACGGCACGCTGCTTTCGCTTGAGGCCAATCCCGACTACGCCGAGGTGGCGCGCAAGAATCTCGAACGCGCTGGACTTGCTTCGGTTGCAACAGTCGTGGTCGGCGCGGCGGCCGCATCGCTTGAAGGGTTCGTGCGCGAAGGCATGCGCCCTTTCGACTTCATATTCATCGATGCCGACAAGAAAAGCTATCCCGAATATCTGCAACTCGCGTTGAGCCTTAGCAAGCCGGGCACGGCGATCGTTGGCGACAACATCATCCGTCGTGGCCGAATCGCCGATGCTGACAGCACCGAGCCCGATGTGATCGGATTGCGCGCCTATTTCGACATGCTCGCAACCGATCCACGGCTCTCCTCCACCGCCGTGCAAACGGTGGGCAGCAAGGGATGGGACGGATTCTCGCTGTCCATCGTAATGAGCTAGCAAGCTTTATTAGAAGCTCAAGCCGGGCGCCTTCTCCACTGCTGCCAGCGGGAACGCATGCGCGGCATGGCAAGCCGCGCTTCTGCAAGCGGCATTTGCCTGCACTCGACATGCATTCCTCTGGCGGGTGCTTCGCTCACGAAGTCATCGATGATCTCGCGTACGTCCGGGTCGATATGGTCCGCACGCGAAGCATCGAGAATGACAGTCGCGTTGTCAGGAATGGAGCGCAGAAGATGCTTTAGCGTGACCTTGCCGAGAAACGACACGTCCTTTCGAAACGAGAGTAGGTAATGATCGTCGTGCTGCGTCATCGTGATCGGCCGCTTGAGATTTGCGCGCACGGCAAGCACGAGACTACATGCGATGCCAAGCACAATACCCATGAGCAGATCGGTCAGCAACACGCCAGCGATTGTCACGACGAAGGGTGCAAATCGCTCGAAGCCTTGTCTGGCGATGGCGACAAACAGCGACGGCTTGGCAAGCTTGAGCCCGGTGAAAATCAATATCGCAGCCAGACATGCAAGCGGGATGAGGTTGATCACGCTCGTCAACGCAAAGACGCTTGCAAGCAGCAAGACACCATGTACGAATGAAGACCAGCGACTTTGCGCGCCCGCGTGAACGTTTGCCGAGCTACGCACGATGACCGATGTAATTGGCAATGCGCCGATAGCGCCCGCCATCATGTTGCCAATGCCTTGTGCTTTCAATTCGCGATCGGGATGTGCACTACGTTTCTTGGGATCGAGTTGCTCGACCGCCTCCAGGCTCAACAATGTTTCAAGGCTCGCGACAATGGCAAGCGTGAATGCGAGACGCCAGACATCCGGGTTGACGAATTGCGAGACGTTGGGCAATTCAAGCGCATTCGTGAATGCTGCGAACGTTTCAAGCGAAGGCAATGCCACGCGATGTTGCGCGGGCGGCGCCAAGCCCGGCGCGAACATGTCGAGCAAAAGCGTTACGCCGATACCGAACGCCACCACGGCAAGCGGCGCGGGCACGGCGCGCACCACGGCAAAACGTCGCATGGCGCGCGTTTCCCAGCCGGCGAGCATGACAAGGGACATCACGGCTACGGCACAAGCAGCGAAAGATACCGGACCGAAAGGCGTATCGAGCACGCCCGGTCCGCTCGCGGCTGGTGCGCCTGCATTGGCGAAGCCCGCGGCCAGGGGTATCTGCTTGATGACGAGCAATAGGCCAATGGCCGCAAGCATGCCCTTGATCACCGACGACGGCACATACGCTGCAAAACGTCCCGCCTTGAGCAAGCCAAAGCCGAATTGAATTGCGCCCGACAAAAGCACCGCAAGTAGAAATGCAGAAAAACTGCCTAGTCCCGCGATGCCATCGACCACGATGACGATAAGCCCCGCTGCCGGCCCGCTTACGCTCAATTGCGAGCCGCTAAGCAATGCCACGACAATGCCGCCTATGATTCCGGACAAAAGCCCCGCAAAGGGCTCCACGCCCGACGCATTGGCAATGCCAAGACACAGAGGCATCGCTACGAGAAATACGACTGTGCCGGCGAACAGGTCGCGCGGGAACTGGCTTAGACGATTGCTAAGGTTCATATGGATTTAGCCATGTGGGTGCCTGCTACGTTCAACGAATTCACGCAGCATGAAATGAGCGACGATCGAATCAGCGTCCCGCGGCTTCGACGACTTCCGCGTACAACGGCACCATACGGGGCGCGTCATAGCCGGAGGCAAGCACTTTGATAAGCCCGTCGTGCAGGCCGAAAATCCAGCCGTGCACGAGCGGCGGCTCGTCGCGATCGATTACGATCCGCGTCTGACGCAGAAGCCGCACTTGTTCGAGCACATTGAGTTCCGCAAGGCGATCAGCGCGCGCATCGAACTCTTCCAAGTCGTCGAGTTCACGTCGATGCCGCTCGCCTAAAGCGCACACCGGGGCAATACGGCGATTGACGTGCGGTATTTCATTCGAGAGCGGCAACAACGATGCTCGCACACCGCCGCATCCATAATGCCCGCATACGATCACATGATCGACCTTCAGCACTCGCACCGCATATTCAAGGACGCTCACAGTGTTGTCGTCCGACGGCGAGAACAAGTTCGCGATGTTGCGATGAACGAAAAGATCGCCTGGGTTAGCGTTCGTGATCGTTTCGGCAGGCACGCGACTATCCGAACACCCGATCCACAACACCTTGGGGTTTTGCCCCTCTGCAAGGCGTGGGAAAAATTGCGTGTCCGCCTGCGCGGTTTCGCGAGCCCAGGCAATGTTTTCCAGAAGCATGCGTTTCGGTCGATTCATGGCGTTCTCATGACGAGCATTCGATGGATTGCACCCGCGTTGCAGTGCAGCGAATCCTTACGAATCACTTTCGCCGAGAAAGTTCAGCGCCGTCCAAGAGAAAATAATTCGCCTCGCGATTTATTTCTCTTGAGATTTTCCTTGGACGACGCTAACACACGCTCAAGAAAAATCGGTCGAGCGCGACAAATGCTCCCACTTGTCGATTTCTTCGTTGAGCGCCACTAGCTTCGTTTTGACAAGAGAGATTGCATCGCTCCCAAGAAGAAGATGCGCAGGTGCATCATGGGCTTCGATGAGGCTTAGCAAGGCTTGGCCGGCCTTGGCTGGATCGCCCAATTGCTTGCCGCTCTTGGCCTCACGCGCCGCGCGGATCGGGTCGAACAGCGCGTCATAGTCTGCGATGCTGCGCTCCGTTCTGACCATCGAGCGGCCAGCCCAATCGGTACGAAACGATCCGGGCGCGACGGCCGTTACCCTAACGTTGAAGTCCTTGACCTCTTTGGCCAACGTCTCTGAAATGCCTTCCAGCGCGAATTTGCTGCCGCAATAGTACGCAATGCCCGGCATCGTGATGAAGCCGCCCATGGACGTGATATTGATGATGTGGCCGGCACGGCGCTTCCGCATGGAAGGCAATACGGCTTTGATCATGGCGACCGCACCGAATACGTTGACATCGAATTGCCGGCGCATTTCTTCCAGCGGCGATTCTTCAAGTGTGCCTTCGTGGCCATAGCCAGCGTTATTGACGAGCACATCGATCGGGCCGTATGTGCGCATTACTTCCTCGACAACCGGGCCTATGCGGTCAAACGCCGTCACGTCGAGCACGACTCCATGTGCCGATCGGGGCTTGATGGCCTCGAATTCCTTGAGGGCGTCACCATTGCGAACTGTGCCGATAACCGTGTGTCCTGCATCCAGCGCGCCTTGCGCGAAAGCGCGTCCAAAACCCGAACTCACGCCGGTGATGATAAACGTCTTGCCGTTTGTGTTTTCCATGTGAATCTCTCCTATTCGACTCGTCGCGCGCACCATGCCGCAACACCTGTCCCATATTAGAGAGCGCGCATCGTTCTTGATACGCCGGTTCTTCTCGCATGTTTGCCTAAAGCTATTGGCGTATGGATTCGCGGCTGCAAAGCTGGCAAATTAAGGGCTGTCGACACATCTTGCGGAGCCACCGTGATCACCCGCCGAACGCTAGCCACCGAAACCAGACGCCGCATGATCGAGCTGCTGATGCGGCTTGCCCCTTTGGAAGGCTATAACCTCACAGCATTGCCAGACGTGCGTTTTCTGCGTTCGAACAGACCACTGCGTCGCACGCCGGTACTTTATGACCCGGGCATCGTTATCGTCTGTCAGGGCCGCAAGCGTGGCTATTTCGGCGAGCAAGTTTATCTATACGATGAGCAGCATTACCTGGCCGTGTCGGTGCCCGTACCCTTTTCAATGGAGACGGATGCCAGCGCGCAAAAACCTTTGCTTGCCATCTATTTCCGGCTAGATCTCAACGTTGCAGCAGAGTTGATCATGCAACTCGATGAACACGGCGCAACCGTAACGTCCGAACCTCACGGCATGATCTCAACGCCGCTGGACAAACAACTCGGCGCGACGGTTCTGCGCTTTCTCGAAACCATGAGTGACCCGCTCGAAGGTCCGGTTCTTGGGCCGGCTCTCGTGCGCGAGATTTATTTTCGAGTGTTGACGGGCGAACAAGGTCCTTCGGTGCGCGCGGCTTTGACACGGCAAGGTCAGTTCGGGAAAGTCGCGCGAGCATTGCGCAAGATCCATCAAAGTTTCGATGAGCCGCTCGATGTTGCGCTGCTTGCAAGCGAAGCCAACATGAGCGTGCCCGCGTTCCATTTGCATTTCAAGACCGTGACCAACACGTCACCAATGCAATATTTGAAGTCAACCCGGCTGCATCAGGCGCGGCTGCTCATGGTGCGGAACGATGTCACGGCAGCCGTCGCATCGGCGCAAGTGGGCTACGAAAGTGCTTCGCAATTCAGCCGCGAATTCAAGCGTTTGTTTGGGCGCAGTCCCGTCGATGAAGCCCAGCGTCTCAAAGACAGTTTCGCGCTGCCAGATCCCGGACCGGGTTCGGGCTACGTGTCATCGCATTGATGCGTGGATCGTCTGTTAATCTTCCACGCAGAACAAACCTGCTACCAAACGCATGAACGAAGCCTTCGTCGAACTGAACTGCGGACCCTATCCGTTGCGCATCGAATATAAGTGGATCAATCCTTCGCGCATCGATGCTCCAATCGCGGTATTTGTGCATGAGGGGCTGGGTTCAGTTGCATTGTGGAAAGACTGGCCGCAGCGGCTATGCGACCGATTGAACTGCCGTGGTCTCGTCTATTCGCGTCCTGGCTATGGACGGTCGACGCCGCGCCCTCCGCATGAAAAGTGGCCTGTGACCTTCATGCATCGTCAGGCGACGAAGATATTGCCTGCGCTTCTAGATGCGCTCAAGGTAAATGCGTTCGAACGTTCTCGCATGTGGCTCGTAGGCCATAGCGATGGCGGGACAATCGCACTGCTTTACGCAAGCACCTTTCTCGAAGCGCTTGCCGGACTGATCGTGCTTGCACCACATGTATTCGTGGAAGCGATCACAGTCAAAGCCATAAAGGAAGTGCGAAGCGCCTATGAGCACGGTGCGTTGCGAGCAAAGCTCGCTGGCTACCATGAGGACGCAGATTCCGCCTTTTATGGCTGGAACGACGCATGGCTCAATCCGGAATTTCTGCGTTGGGACATTACAGACGAAATTCGCTCGATCAAACGGCCATTGCTCGCAATACAAGGCCACGACGATGAATACGCGTCGATGCTTCAGATCGACAAGATCAAGGCGTCCGTGAATCACACTCATCTCGTCAAGCTAGCGGCTTGCGGACATTCACCGCATAGGGATGCCACTCAGGCGGTCAATGATGCAATTGCAGATTTCGTTACCCGCTCGTCTCTGCCGTGAACTCGAGCGATCAATCGAAAGGCCGTCTGCGCCATGATGCCATCGCGCAAGCCCGCACGGCGATTAAGTGACCGTGCCGCGCGTTTGGGCAGATGATCGCAGTCGGTCCAATGCATCTTTTATTGCGGTTAAATCGACGTTGTTCGTCTCGAGCGAGCGAACCCTCAGGGGCTCTAACTGCTTAAACAAACCACTCGCCCGAAGGACGAATGCGGCTCAAGCCTCCGCAGGCTTAACCGCTGTTTCTTGTGACCGCCGCAAGCGTTCGCGGCTGTTCGACAAATGCATGCGCATGGCGGCGCGGGCAGCTTCCGGATCACGCCGCTCGATGGCGTCGTAGATATCCTCGTGTTCGCGGTTCACGCGATCGAGGTAACTGCCGGGGTCGTTATGCGCAAGCGCAGCGGAATTTACACGCGTGCGTGGAATGATCGTGTTGCCCAACTGGCTAAGGATGCTGTGGAAATAACGGTTGCCCGTAGCCTTGGCAAGCTCGAGGTGAAATGCGACGTCCGCGGCAACCGCGTTGCCCGTGCCTTCTGCAATGTGCCGCTCGAACTCGTCCAGAGCATGACGCATGTGCTTCAGATTCTCTTCGCTTCGCCGCATTGCCGCGAGACCTGCGGCCTCGGCTTCGAGACTGATGCGTAGTTCGAGGATGGCCATGACGTCGCGCACGGTGAGATCGCCCGCAGCTTCGATCTGGAAGCGATCGTGATCGGTCGCTTCGAGTACAAAAGTGCCAATGCCATGACGCGTTTGAACCAGGCGCCCCGCTTGAAGGCGCGATATCGATTCTCGTACGACCGTACGGCTAACGCCCAGTTGCGCCATGATCTCCGATTCGGTCGGAAGCTTGTCGCCAGGCTGAAGCGCGCCGCTGCGAATCCGTTCCGAAAGTTCGGCGACAACTTCCTCGGTCAGATTGCGAGAGCGGCGGAGACCGCCGGCTGCGAGAGCTGGTGACATAGGGCGATTGAAAAAGGTAGACGAGCCATTATAGGGGCGCAGACTTGCTTGTACGACGACTGATGCCTGATCGAATACAAAATGCCTTAAGCCCTCAACGCAAAACACAAAAAAACCGTTATGGTTCAGGCAACTAAAAATGTAACAAACTGTTGATCAACCATTTGACCGAGCGTAAAGTTCAAGTACCGCTTGAAGTCAAAGCGCGTGTGTCATGTTTTGCAAGGCATGTAAGCATTCAAGGCGCGCGCCTCGCTTTCAAGCGGTCGACTTCCGATCGAAGGCTCGCGAATCCTCGTCCGCATCCGTTGGATTCGCCATCACCTCGCGCACTCGCGAGCCTCCCTGAAGCGGTTCACCGGCTTACCGCGTCGCGCCTCTCACTCTCCGATTACGCGGCAAACCGGTGTGCTTAGAGCCTCCAAGTTGCGTTCGTGCGAACGCCTTCGTGGAGCGCGGCACCAAGTGGGCAGCAAGGAGACAAGCAATGATGCGTGAAGTGACTGGAGCTTTTTTTGGCTCCCGCAAGTTGGACGAAGCACTGGAAGACCTCAAGGCGGAGGGCATCACGAGCGACCGCGTTCGCGTCGCGAGCATGTCCGGGTTCGCCGATTTCACCGCCAGCATGGAACTGAGCACCAGTTCACCGACACAGTGGATCACCGCCGAATTTGCAGGCTATGCCGATCTAGCCACCACCGACGGCGGGTATGGGATTGCATCGACGGGCAGCGACGACATCCTACCTGGCTTCGATAACGATGAATCCGCTGCATACGGTATAACCCGAGTTTTCGTCAGCATTCGCGACGAAGCCGAAATGCGCGCCGTATGCGATATCTTCTCGCGCCTAGGCACTGATGATATCGACGCGGAAGTCGCGGCGGCCTGACCCGCCGCGATCACATTCAATCGTTTGTATGCAATAAACCTTGCTTGATTACTGCGCTGGTGCGGTCACGGGCTTCGCTTTCTTCTTGTGCTTGAAGTGAAAACCCTTGCTCGTACCAGTGGCAGCCGAAGTATTGTCACCGCCTGCCGTCGGCGCGGCCGTCGCTGCGCCGTGCGCGTTGCCGCCGCCAGCGCCGCCATTACCGTTGCCACCTTGCGCCATCGCCGCGCCCGACGCGCCCAGCATCAAACCCGCAGTGAGGGCGATAAGTGCTGCCGATCCATTCGTCTTCATGTCGTTCCTTTTTGCGTAAAGTCAGTCGAGTGTGTATTCACCGTGCAGGCTTTTGAATGCCGAATGCAATCGGCGAGCGGCTTGGCATGAGACCTGCTCGCCAGACGTATTCGCCTGCAAAGTCCAAAAGCCATAAGATGGATGCGCCCAAAGTCAAAAGCCCAGCCAAGCCGCCTCGGCGCAATAAAGCCGAAACGCCGACTGTCTCTCCAGCAGGTTTCGTGCGCGTTCGCGGCGCGCGGGAGCATAACCTCCAAAATGTCGATGTAGACGTCCCGCGCGATGCGCTGGTCGTCTTCACAGGCGTGTCCGGATCGGGAAAGTCGTCACTTGCATTCGGAACTTTGTATGCAGAAGCGCAGCGGCGGTATTTTGAATCAGTCGCGCCCTACGCGCGGCGTCTGATCGAGCAGGTCGGCGTACCGGAAGTCGATTCCATCGAAGGATTGCCGCCCGCCGTCGCCCTGCAGCAGCAGCGCGGCACGCCCAACGCACGTTCGTCGGTGGGAAGCGTGACCACGCTTTCCAGTCTCGTTCGCATGCTGTATTCACGCACGGGCAGCTATCCGCCGAAGCAGCCCATGCTCTACGCGGAAGACTTTTCTCCCAACACGGTTCAGGGCGCGTGCCCCGTCTGCCATGGTCTCGGCCGCGTCTACGAAGTGACCGAGAAGTCGATGGTCCCCGACGACTCGCTCACCATCCGCGAACGCGCCATCGCCGCATGGCCGCCAGCGTGGCACGGTCAGAATCTGCGCGACATACTCGTTACGCTGGGCTACGACGTCGACACGCCCTGGCGCGATCTGCCGAAGAAAGACCGCGACTGGATTCTCTTC
Organism: Caballeronia sp. GAWG1-1; assembly: GCF_023631465.1. Classification (NCBI taxonomy): domain Bacteria; kingdom Pseudomonadati; phylum Pseudomonadota; class Betaproteobacteria; order Burkholderiales; family Burkholderiaceae; genus Caballeronia; species Caballeronia sp. GAWG1-1. The sequence goes on along the minus strand of NZ_JALQDB010000032.1, from coordinate 316,692 downwards.
ACCGACGATACGCCCACCGTGCCGGTCTACGCGGGCCTCACACCCGCCGAGACACGTGCCGCACTCAAGCGTCGCGCGGAGCCGAGTTATCAAGGCACCTTTACGGGCGCGCGTCGTTATGTGCTTCATACCTTCGCCCACACGCAAAGCGCGCTCATGAAGAAGCGCGTGTCGCGCTATATGGTCGGCAGCGACTGTTCGTCGTGTCACGGCAAGCGACTGAAGCAGGAAGCGTTATCGGTGACCTTCGCGGGACTGGATATCGCGGAGTTCTCGCGTCTGCCGCTTACGCGGCTTGCGCAGATGCTCGCGCCCATTGCGCGCGGCGAATGGCCCGATCATGAAGAAGCACGCGAGCAAGACGTGCTTGCCAGGGACGTGCGGCAGGCGGCGATTGCGAAGCGTGTCGCGGCGGGTGGATCGGCGCATAAAGCATCGCCCGATGTACGGCGCACGCCCAACTTGTCCAATGAGAAGCGCGCCGCCGCCGAGCGCATAGCAGCCGATCTCGAAGAACGTCTTGGCACGTTGATCGATCTCGGCCTCGGCTATCTTGCTTTGGATCGCGCGACGCCCACCTTGTCGTCAGGCGAATTGCAGCGCTTGCGGCTAGCCACGCAACTAGCCTCGCAACTCTTTGGCGTGGTGTATGTGCTCGATGAACCCTCCGCCGGTTTGCATCCCGCTGACAACGAAGCGCTCTTTGCCGCGCTGCAACGGCTCAAGGCTGCCGGCAACTCGCTTTTCGTGATCGAGCATGACATGGAGACGATGCGTCGCGCAGACTGGCTCGTCGATGTCGGTCCCGCTGCGGGCGAAGCCGGTGGACATGTGCTTTATAGCGGCCCGCCCGCGGGTCTCGCATCGGTGGAGGCGTCACAAACGCGTCTGCATCTGTTCGCGTCCCATTCGAACACCGACCGCGCGCCACGCACGCCGCGCGGCTGGCTGAAGCTCGCGGGCATCACGCGAAACAATCTGCATGAGATCGACGCTGCGTTTCCGCTCGGTTGCTTCACGGCGGTGACGGGTATATCGGGCTCGGGCAAGTCGAGTCTCGTCAGTCAGGCATTGCCCGAACTCGTGGCGCAACATCTGGGAAGAGCGCTCGATGAGCCCGACGAAGACGAAGCCGATCCGCTCTTCACGGTCGCCGAAGCGCCTGCGGAAGGCTCAATCGTCGAAGGCATGGACGCCATACGGCGCCTCGTGCGCGTCGATCAGAAGCCGATTGGCCGCACCCCACGTTCGAATCTTGCGACTTACACGGGACTTTTCGATCACGTGCGCAAGCACTACGCCGATACGCCGCTCGCGCGCAAACGCCATTACAGTGCCGGCCGATTTTCCTTCAACGTCGCGCAGGGGCGTTGCCCGACTTGCGAAGGCGAAGGCTTCGTGAGCGTCGAACTGTTATTTTTGCCGAGCGTGTACACGTCATGTTCGACGTGTCACGGTTCGCGTTATAACGCCGAGACACTCGAAGTCACGTGGAATGGCAAAAACATCGCCGAGGTGCTGGCGATGAGCGTCGATGACGCCTGTCTCTTCTTCGCGGATGAGCCCAATGTGATGCGCGCGCTTGCCGTGCTGCGCGATATCGGCCTCGGTTATCTGCGGCTCGGTCAGCCTGCCACCGAACTCTCGGGCGGCGAAGCGCAGCGCATCAAGCTGGCAACCGAACTGCAGCGCGCGCATCGCGGCGACACGCTCTATATCCTCGACGAGCCCACGACCGGACTACATCCTGCCGATGTCGATCGTCTGATGGCGCAACTTCAAGGACTCGTCGACGCAGGCAATACGGTCGTGGTCGTCGAACACGACATGCGCGTCGCGGCCCAGAGCGACTGGGTCATCGATATCGGTCCGGGCGCGGGAGAAGATGGCGGCAAGATAGTCGCGGCCGGCGTGCCTGCGAGTGTGGCGACGCTGGCCGCAAGCCGCACGGCGCCTTATCTACAAGACGCATTGACCTGAGCAATCAATACAAGCCTAGCCAGCGCCACACGTGAAACTTCAACGTGCCGAGCATCTCGTGCAATCCGCTGTCGGAATCGATCCATCCTTCCGGGTGCGGCACGAGCCATGACTTTGGATTGCGCACGAATGCAACCGCAGGCTGCGGGTGTAGGTCGAAAGCATCGAATGCGAGCAACGCGCGGCGCATATGCAGTGAGGACGTGATGAGGATGGTCGTGTCGTATTGACGCGAGCGTAGGATTTTGTACGTATTGCGCGCGTTCTCGTAAGTGTCGAGACTCTGATCTTCGAGGATGAGATCCGCAGGCTTCACGCCACGATCCACGAGCAGACCGCCGTATAGTTGCGCTTCGGTTTGTTCGTGATGCTGCGGATTTCCGCCGCTCATGATGACCTGACACTGCTTGTCCGTTTCGACACAGGTTTTGTACAGGGCGGCAGCAAGGTCGACGCGATAGATGGAATCGGCCAGTGGAACGAGATGTTTGTTGCGATCGTATTCGGTCCCACCGCCCAGCACGATGATCGCCGTACGGTCCGCGAGCCGGGGCGCCTGCTTCGACCCATAGCCGATCTGCGCGAGGCTTATCATCGGCCCTGCAAGCCAGCTACCGAAGAGCCAGAACACGGTTCCGGCCACGAGGAAGATCACGAGGCGGCGTTTGCGCCACACGATGAACAAGGCGACGAAGACAAGCAGCAGGCAGAGTAGATCCAATTACGTTTCCCGTCGTTTTAAGGTTTCAAATACCTTGCATCATGCGCATGAAACTTGCAAGGCGAGGCTATGCAGTACGAATACCGTCGTAACGCCGCGACAAGTATCAGTCTGAACGATTTGCGTGACATCAAGCGTGGTCGATATCGCACACGCAACGCGTTGTCTTCCGGGCCTCACCGTGCGCCATCGCACGGACGATCACCCCCCGTAATTCGTTAAATACGATCAAACAAGATTCGACGGTGTTGCGAGTGCTCTTGAGTCGTTTGACCAGCGATTCACCGAGTGCACCACCGCCCGTTAGCAACGGGACTGAGCACGGTCCAAAAAATCGAATATTCGTTTGATACCCGCTTCAGTCCGTTTGCACCGTTGGCCATGGTTCAAGGGAAACCAGAGAAAATGAAAACTGAATTGCGCCGCATCCTTGCCGAGTCCGCACGCCTCGACGTGTCGATCGACACTCTCTCCGACAGCGACGACCTGTACGCAGCCGGCCTCTCCTCGCTTGCAACCGTGCACGTCATGCTCGCGATCGAAGACGAGTTCGGCATCGAAATTCCGGATCAAATGCTTACGCGACGTCTGTTCTCGAGCGTCGATTCGCTCGCGGCCGCCGTCAAGGAGCTGCAAGGTTCGCAGGCGGACGCATGAACGCCGCCACGCAAGAACTCGAAGCAGCAGGACACGTTGAAGGCGACGGCGTGATCGCGCCGCGCAGCGAAAGCGAGCTGCTCGAAGCCGCGCGTCGCGTCTCGGCCATCGCCGGCAAGCATGCGGCAGCGGTCGACAAGGATGCACGCTTCCCCGCTGAAGCCGTGGCCGCAATGCGTACGGAGCGTCTCTTCTCTGCAATGGTGCCGGCAAGCTTCGGCGGCGACGGGCTCTCGCTCACGGGCGTGGCCCGCTTGTGCGAAACGCTCGCGCAAGGCTGCGCATCCGCCGCGATGATCTACGCCATGCATCAGAGCCAGGTCGTCTGCATCGTCGATCACGGCGCGAATGTGCCCTGGCAGCGCGCGTTTCTCACGCGCATGGTGAACGAGCAACTGCTGTTGGCATCGGCGACATCGGAAGAAAATATCGGCGGCAACATGCGCACGAGCGCATGTGCGGTCGATCTTGCCGATGACGCCTTCAACATCGAAAAGCTCGCGCCGACGATTTCGTATGGCACATATGCCGATTGCATTCTCGTAACCGCACGCCGTCATCCCGACGCGCCGCCGTCCGATCAGGTGCTGATCGTCGCGCCTCGTTCGACGTGCACGCTCGAATCGCGCGGTACTTGGGACACGCTCGGCATGCGCGGCACGTGCAGTCAGGGGCATCGTCTCACTGCAAGCGGCAAGGCCGAACAGATTCTGCCCTCGCCTTTCTCGAAGATCGCCGATGAAAGCATGCTGCCGGTTTCGCATACCTTGTGGTCCGCGGTGTGGATCGGTATTGCGTCGGATGCCGTGAATCGCGCGCATCAGTTCTTCCGTAATCAGGCGCGTGGCAAGCCGGGCGCATTGCCGCCTTCGGCCGCGCGTCTTTCGCAAGCCGTCACGCTCGTGCGCATGATGCAGGCGCGTCTGCGCGAATCGCTCGCCTCGGTCGAGGCTGCGCAAGCGGAACGGCTCGCAAGGCAGGCATTGCAGACCGACGACAGCGACGCACCGTTGACCGCGTCCATCGGCATTGCCTCCGATCTGAACATGCTGAAGCTCGCCATTTCGCAATCGGCCGTGCACGTCGTGCAAGAGACGCTGATGATCTGCGGCATGGCGGGTTACAAGAACGATACGCCCTTCAGCGTGGGGCGGCACTTGCGCGATCTCCACTCGGCGCCGCTCATGATCAGCAATGACCGCATCGAACTGAACACCGCGAATCTGCTGCTCGCGCAGCGTTCCGCAACCGGGACCCTATAACGATTATGAACATGCCGAACGAACAGGCCGCGCTCATGCAGGCCGAAGAACAAGCACATAACGAGACCAGTCAAGTGCCCTACGATAAATCGGATTTGACCTTGCGCGACCGGCTGATGGCCGCCGGCATTCTCATCGATACGGGCGAAGACGGCCTCTATGGCCGCAGCGCGGTGTTCGAGGATGTGGTGGACCGTCTCAACAACGCGATCACGTTGCTCGGCGCCGACCAGCACGCGGAATCGTTGCGCTTTCCGCCGGCCATGCGCCGCCGCGACTTCGAAGACAGTGAGTACCTGAAGAGCTTCCCGAACCTTGCCGGCACGATTCACTCGTTCCAGGGCAATGATCGCGGACATCATCGTCTGCTCGAAGCGCTCGACAAGATCGTGCATATCGGCGAAGAAGAAGAGCGTTCCGATGACTGGATGGATCAGCAAAAGCCGACGCGTCTCGTGCTCACGCCCGCGGCCTGTTATCCGATCTATCCGCTCGTTGCCAAGCGCGGCAACCTCGCCGAAGACGGCGCGATCTTCGATGCGTTCTCGTATTGCTTCCGTCACGAACCGTCCATCGATCCGGGCCGCATGCAGATGTTCCGCATGCGCGAATACATTCGCGTGGGCAGCCCCGAGCAAGTAATGGCATTCCGTCAGAAGTGGATCGAGCGTGGCTCGCTGCTCGTGAATCTGCTGCAACTGCCGTTCGAAATCGATCTGGCTAACGACCCGTTCTTCGGACGCGGCGGCAAGATCGTGGCCGACAGCCAGCGTGCGCAAGAACTCAAGTTCGAACTGCTCGTGCCGGTTGCAACGCCCGACCGTCCGACCGCATGTTTGTCGTTCAACTATCACATGGACCACTTCGGCGAGTTGTGGAACATCCGTCAGGGCAATGGCGAAGTGGCGCATACCGCATGCGTGGGCTTCGGCATGGAACGTACGACGCTTGCGCTCTTCCGTCATCACGGTCTCGACGTGAACGCGTGGCCTGCCGCAGTGCGTGAACTGCTGTGGGGCAATGCGGCGCCGCTCGTCGCCGATGGCCTCGGCACACTGGGCAAAGACGCATGAACGCACGCTCGCCCGAGCACGCCGTGACTGGCGCGTCCAACGAACAGTCTGCCGCTCAAGACGAAGCGAGCCGCCATGCGTTGCATCGCGGCGAGCGCGTCTGGCTGGAGACCAACTGTTACGTCGATCTGTGGATCGAGCTCTTGCACCACTACGGCTGCGATCCGCACGCCGCATTGAGCTTCACCGTGACGCAGGCGTTCGAAGGCGATCAGTTCACGTTCCCCAAGTTCTCGCTCGACGATATCTCGCGGCTTTACGGCTTGCAGGCCCAGGAGCTCGCGATTTTCGACACGCTCGAAGCTCACGTGCGCGAGCAGACCAAACGCGGTCACGTAGTGGTCGCCGAAGTGGATGCGTTCTATCTGCCCGACACGCGTGCAACCGCGTACAAGCAGTCGCATTCGAAGACGACCATTGCAGTCGACTCCATCGATGCAGCGGCAAAGCGCATCACGTACTTCCATAACGCGGGCTATTTCGCGTTATCGGGCGAGGACTATGACGGCGTGTTTCGCCTGATGCCAGACCTTGCAAGCGACGTGCATGCGCTCTTTCCGTACGTGGAGTTCGTCAAGCGCGCGCGTGCGCCGCTCGAAGGTCAGGCGCTGGTGCAACGTTCGGTCGATCTGCTCAAGCTGCGCTTGCTCGATCGTCCGACATCGAACCCCGTCTCGCAGTGGCGCGCGGAGTTTCCCGAGCATCTACGTGCATTGCTCGAACGGGATGTGTCTTACTACCATCTCTACACGTTCAACGTGATGCGCCAGCTCGGTTCGAACTTCGAGTTGCTGTCGAAGTATCTGGTGTGGCTCAATGCGCACGGCGTCGAAGTGCCTGACGCAATCCAGACGAGCGCGCAATCCATGGCGAACGAAGCGATGGTCATGCAGTTCCGCCTTGCGCGGGCGCGCATGCGTTCACGGCTCGACCCGTGTACCGACTGCCTCGATTCGCTCGAAGCATCTTACGAGAAGGTCATCGAACCGCTCGCCGCGCGTTTTCTTTGAAGCACCGGGGCCACGCTGCTCGCGTGGCCCGTGCTTCGTTCATCATGTTCATCTTCGCCCATAGAAGGAAGGAACATGCATTCCATGTCCGATATGTCCAACGCTTGCCTGCCGCAACGCCTCTCCGAAGGGTGGACGTGCACGAGCACGGCTGCGGGCGCTTGTGCGACGCCTGCATCGCTCGATGAAAGCGCGCATTGGATCGATGCGCCCGTGCCCGGCACGATTGCATCGGCGCACCGTGCAAACGGCGTTGGCGAAGATGCGCTCGCGCAGCCCTACGCGATGTCGGATCACTGGTATCGCGTGCGCTTGCAGGGTGAAGGCAAGCGGCGCGTGCGCTTCAATGGCCTCGCGACGATTGCCGAAGTGTGGCTCGATAACGACAAGCTGCTCGACTCCAATTCTATGTTCGTCGCGCACGATGTCGATCTGAATCTGCAAGGCGACGCGACGCTTTATCTGTGCTTTCGTTCCATTCAGCCTGCACTTGCCGCAAAACGCGGCCGTGCGCGCTGGCGTCCGAAGCTCGCGCAGCCAGCGACGCTGCGCAACGTACGCACGACCTTGCTTGGACACATGCCCGGATGGTGCCCGCCGATTCAGCCAGTGGGTCCGTGGCGCGCAGTGGAACTGATTGGCGAAGCGCGCAATGGCATCGAGCGTATCGAGCTTGCGCCTTCAATCGATCGTGCCGATGGTCTGCTCGACGTCACTGTACATTTCTATCATCCGCAAGAGCCGGAGGAAATGCACGTCGAATGTGGCGATGGCGAGGCCACGGCGCCGCTGCAATGGCGTGACGCGCATACGCTCACGGGACAAGTGCGCGTGCCGCAAGCGCGGCTCTGGTGGCCGCATACGCATGGCGCGCCATCGCTCTATGCCGTGACCTTGACGAGCGAAACGCTTGGTCGTATCGCGCTTGGTCAAATTGGCTTTCGAAATATCGAAGTGGATCGCGGTGCGGACAAGACGGGCTTTCAGATCATCGTCAACGGCGTGCCGGTGTTCGCGCGCGGCGCATGCTGGACTTCCGCCGATATCGTCGCGCTCGACGCATCGCGCGACAAGCTCGCGGCCATCTTCACCCTGTGCCGCGATGCGGGGCTCAACATCATTCGCGTGAGCGGCATCACGCTTTATGAATCCGATACCTTTTACGAACTCGCGGACGAATTCGGCATTTTGATCTGGCAAGACTTTGCGTTTGCCAACTTCGACTATCCCTCGGACGAGGCATTCAACCGAAGCGTGCAACTCGAAGCAGAACAGTTTCTTGCGCGCACGCGGCGTTTTGCATCGCTTGCAGTGCTATGCGGCGGCAGCGAAGTGCATCAGCAAGCGGCCATGCTGGGTCTGCCATTCGATGCCTATCAACAAGGCCTTTTCACGCAACTGCTTCCGGAAGTCATCGCCAAGCATCGCGCCGATGTGGCGTATGTCGTGAACTCACCGAGCGCCGCGCCCGGCGACAGCGTCTCGATGCCCTTCGGCACGCGCAGCGGCATCACGCATTACTACGGCGTCGGCGCATATCAGCGCCCCTTCGACGACGCGCGTCGTGCGCAAGTACGTTTCGCTTCCGAATGCCTTGCGTTCGCGAATGTCCCCGACGATGTCATGCTGCGCTCTGTACCCAATGCGGCGCGCGCGCATGAGCCACGCTGGAAGACAAGCGTGCCGCGCGATCCCGGTTCCGCATGGGACTTCGACGATGTGCGCGAGCACTATTTGCGCGAACTGTATCGCGTCGACGTGGCGCGTCTGCGTTATGAAGACCCCGAGCGCTATCTCGAACTGTCTCGCGCCGTCGTCGCCGATGTGATCGGCGCTGTGTTTTCCGAATGGCGTCGCGAAGGTTCGACCTGCGCGGGCGGCATCGTATGGAATCTGCTGGATCTGCGTCCGGGCGCGGGCTGGGGTGTGATCGATGCGCGTCACAAGCCCAAAAGCGCGCTGCATGGGCTTGCGCGCGTGCTTCAACCTATTCAGGCGCTGATTACCGATGAAGGCCTCGACGGCCTCGATGTGCATCTCGTCAACGAGACGGCTCGCGAGATACGCGCACGCGTCGAACTGTCGTGCTTGCGCGATGGCGCGGTGAAGGTCGCAGGCGGTGCGAGCGATGTCGTGCTATCTCCGCGCAGCGTGCAGCGTATCAAATCGGCTTCGCTGCTGGGCGCGTTCTTCGACATCACCTATGCATATCGCTTCGGTCCTCGCGCGCACGATTTCACGCATGTGCTTCTGCGCGATCAGGATACCGGCGCGGTATTGTCAGAAGCTTTCCATTTTCCCGATCCTTCCATTGGCGAGCGACGTGATGTCGGATTGAACGCGACCATCGGTCAGGATGACAAAGGCTGGTTCCTCGACATTGCAACGACACAGCTTGCACGATGGGTGCACGTGGTCGATCCGGACTATTACGCGAGCATCGACTGGTTCCATCTTGCGCCCGGCGTGCCGCGTCGCGTGCCGCTCGTCGCGCGAAGCGCACATGTTCGCGCGGCGCCCGAAGGCGATGTGTTCGCGGTCAATGGATCGAAAGGTGCGGTGTATCGCGGTTGAGCAGTCTCGCGATTATCGGGCTCGCAACGCATCGACGATACTCAGCCTCGCAGCACGTACGGCAGGCAGAAAGCCACCGACGAACCCCATGATCATCGAGAATAAAACCGTTTGAATAACGACCGATGGCGTGAGCACGAACCGGAACGATAGGTCCGCGAACGTCTGAAAATTGGTCGTCGAAAACGAAGCGAACTGCATGAGTGCCGCGCAGCCGAGGCCAACGAGTCCACCGGCGAGTCCCAAAAGCAGCGCTTCGAGCAGAAACGCAATCAACACATCGAAGCGCTTGAAACCTAACGCGCGAAGCGTTCCAATCTCCGCGACCCGGTTCGCGACCGAGGCATACATGGTGATCATCGCGCCGATCATCGCTGCTATCGAAAAGATAATCGAAAGCGTGATGCCGAGAATATTGATGAACGTGGATAGCGCCTTCGACTGATCGCCGTAGAACACTTGCTCGCGCTTGGCTTCATCGGCAAGACGAGGATCGACGTCGATATCCGCGCGAAAGCGGTCGAAGGCATCGCTGCGGGCAAGCCTCACGACCATCGACGAATAACTCGTGCGGCGAAACGACTGCATGAGTTGATCGACATCGCCCCAAATCTCCGAATCGAAGCCGCTGCCGCCTGCATCGAAGTGGCCCACCACGGTCCAATCGCGCTGAGCGAAGCGCAGATGATCGCCAATGCGCGTGCCCGCAAAGCCCTTGGCGATACTGCTGCCGACGATGATCTCCGATGACCCGTGACTGAACATGCGCCCCGCCGTAAGCTTCACTTGCGGCCGCAGTTCGACGCCAGTCGGCGATACGCCGCGTATCACCACATTCGCTGGCGTATTCGAACCGAGCTTATAGAGCGAGATGAGCACCACGGTCTCTTTGGATGCGAAGGGCTCACCCTCGCCATTCATCGCGACAGACGGATGCATCTCCATCACGTTCGCCTGACTGCGGTCGATCGAGCTTTGAATCTCCGTTTCCGCGCCTTTGCGAATGACCACGACGTTATCGCGTTCGCCCGTGGACACGAGCGTTTTCTTGAGTCCCGCATCGAGCATGAGCACGGTCGAGAACACGAAGACGACGAGCGCGAGACCGCCTGCGGTCAACATCGTCGTGAGACGGCGAGCCCATAGGTTGCGCGCGATGTATGAAACGGGAATGGCCATATGCTCGCCTTATCCGATCGCTCGCAAGCCTTCGACGATCCTCACGCGGCTCGCCTGCACCGCCGGTACGATCGCCGCCGCCAGCGCGATGACGAACGCGCAGGCAGCTTGCAGCATCATCGTTTCGTGCGAGACGCGAAAGACCGGAAACACGCCGCCTGTCGCATTCTTGAAGAAATCGGCGACCGGCGGTGTCGCGAGTATACCGATTGCACCGCCCATCGTGCAAATCGCCAGCGACTCGCCGAAGACGAGCACGCTAAGAAACGTGGGTCCGAATCCAAGCGCCTTGAGCGTGGCGTATTCGACGGTGCGTTCGCGTGCGCTCATGGCCATTGCATTGGCCATCACGGCCATGATGATGAGAATCACCACGTAAGAGACGACACGTATGGCCGCAATGATCTGATTAGACATCGCGACGAAGCCCAGCTGAAACGCTTGCTCGGTTTCGGTAAGCGTCTCCGCAAGCGAGTTCTTGAAGACGTTATCGACATTGCGCGATACGGTGGCCGCCTGATCCGGATTTCCGATGCCCACGACATACACGCCGACCTGATCCACTTGACGCTTGGTGGTCTTGCGAATCGTCTCGTTGAGATACTCCCAGTGAAAGATGAGTTGCCGCGTGATGGTCGATTCGTCGCGCCCTTCCATGATGCCGCGCACCACGAAGTCCCACGTTCCTGGATAGATCGTCCCCTTGAGAGGAATGACGTCGCCCACTTTGAAGCCGTATTGCGTCGCAAGCTGTCGCCCGATGAGCACGCCCTTGCGATCGCGCTGGTAATCGGAGCGCGCTTGCGGCGTGACGATGTACTCGGGATAGAGATCCAGATAGTTGTCCGATACCGCGAATTGCGCGAAAAAATTCTTGGGGTCGCGATAGATGCCGCCGAACCAGTTCGAGCGTGCAACCCGCGTCACACCATCCACGCCGCGAATGCGATTCTCGTATGCAAGAGGCAGCGGAAACACCAGCGAGATCGCATTGCGAGTGACCAGGCGCGCGTTGGATGCCGCAGCCGCGCCCGCGTACCACGCATCCACGACCGTATGCAGCAGGCCGTATGCAAGCACCGCAATCGTGAGGCCCAGCACGGTCAGCGCCGTGCGGAGCTTGTGACGCGTGGCATTGCGCAGAATGAGCTTGAAGACGAACATGATTCAGCGCACCGCGCCGTCGATCAACTCGCCCTTCTCAAGATGCACCAGCGCCTTCGCGGCATTGGCGGCATGCGCGTCGTGCGTGACCATGATGATGGTCTTGCCAACGCGTTCATTCAGGCGTTGCAGCATCGTTAGGACTTCGGCCGCAGAGGTGCGGTCGAGATCGCCCGTGGGTTCATCGGCGACGATCAGCTTCGGGTCGGTAATCAAGGCGCGTGCAATCGCCACGCGCTGCTGCTGGCCGCCGGATAGCTCCGACGGATAGTGAGTCGTGCGCTCGCTCATGTTGACCATGTCCAGCACCATCGCGACACGTTCACGCCGTTCGGCGCGCGAGAGGCGCGTGAGCATCAGCGGCAATTCGACGTTCTCGAATGCGGTGAGCACCGGCATCAGGTTATAGAACTGGAAGATGAAGCCAACGTGAGCCGCGCGCCAGTCGGCAAGCGCGGACTCCGGCAAACGCGTGATATCGAGCCCGCCGACAAGAAGCTCGCCGCTGTCCGGCCGGTCGATGCCCGCGATCAGATTGAGCAACGTGCTCTTGCCCGAGCCGGACGGTCCCATCAACGCGACGAAGTCCCCTTCGGCGATGGACAACGAGATGTCGGTCAGCACGGGCACCGTCTGCACGCCGCGCCGGTATGACTTCACGACGTGACTGATCTGGACCAGAGGTGCAGTGCTCACGTTACTTCTTCGCCAGCGTAACGCTGGTGCCGTCTTTGATCTTGTCGTTTGGCGCGAGTACCAGCGTATCGCCTGGCTTGACGCCTTGCACCGCGAGCAGGTCGCCGATATGTTCGCCCGTTGTCACGGGCCTCTGAAGCGCCTTGTCGTTCTCGACGATGAACACGACCTGCTTGCCATCGCGCGTGACCACTGCTGCGGGCTGAACGGCCACCAGCGCCTTCTTCTGTTCGGGCGGTACGGGCTTCGAAAGGAACGCGACCTTCGCGCTCATGTCGGGCAGCACGCGTGGATCGTGTTCGACGAAGCGCACTTTCACGAGGACCGTGGCCTTCGAACGATCGACCGTTGGCACGATGCGCGATACACGTCCCGAGAAGCGAACATCGGGCAGCGCGTCGAGCTGCATTTCGCATGGTTGATCGACCATGATCTTGCCAATGTTCGACTCCGCGACATCCGCCTCGACTTCGAGCGTCTTCATGTCCGCAATCGTCACGACCGCACCCTTGCTGTCCGATGCCGACGAGAACGGCGTGATGTTATCGCCCACGTTCGCATGCTTTTCGAGCACGACGCCATCGAAAGGCGCACGAATGATGGTCTGGTCGACGGCTACGCGCGCCGCGAGCGCATTGGCTTGTGCCGACACGATCGTGGCTGCGTCGCTATTCACGGCTGCCTTGGCCTTGTCGAAGCGGGCGCGGTCGCTGTCGTGCTGAGACGCGGGAATCGCGCCTTGGGGAGCGAGGATATCGGAGCGCTTGAGACTGATCTCTGCGTCCCTCAACTCGGCGCGTTGCAACTCGAGGTTGGCTTGAGCAACTTTAACTTGCGCCTCGGCTTGTGCAAGCGAAGCGGACACATCATCGCGTTCGAGCCGCGCAATCACCTGGCCTTCCTTTACAGGCGTACCTTCGAGTACACCAAGCCATTCCACGCGGCCCTGTCCCTTCGATGCGACCGCCGCCTTGCGTTGCGGCACGACGTAGCCAGTCGCGTTGAGAAGCGTATAGCTTTGCGATGGATAAACCGACGTGACCGTAGCGGTCTCCACCGTTTGCGGCCCGGCAAAGCGCAAGCCGATGCCCACGAGTACGAGAATGATCGCCGCGACGAGCACATAGCGAAGCCACGGACGCCTGCGTCGCGGGACGACGGCAGCGGGACTGCGGTCGATCTTGAGTTTGTCTAAATCGTGTTCAGCCAATTTATCTGGAGTCGCGCCGCAGGTGACCTTGGAGCCGCTTGAGGACGGCTATCCGGTCGTGGGTCGTCATGCAATGGACAGGCAACCAGTATAGCGCCCGCAGGCCGCCCGCTTTCATTGCCTTTACTGGGTCGACGGAATTTTGCATGCGGTATGCCGACTACAAAATGCCATGCCTTTAACGATAGTCGGAAGTTCAAGTGCCGCGCGCATGCTTGAGATCGAGCGCAATGAAATCGACGAAAGCCCTTATGCGCGCGGACATCTGATGCCGTCCGGAGTACACGGCGTAGATGTCCGCATTGGGCGTCTCGTAATCGGGCAATACGGCGACGAGCCGGCCATCCGCCAGATAGTCTGCAATGTCCCATTCAGCTCGCATCAGAATGCCGTGTCCTTCGAGCGCCCATTTGACGGCGATTTCGCCATCGTTGGTCGTGAGATTGCCCTTGATGCGCACCGCCTCCGTCTTCTGCGCAGCACCCCGCCCGCTCGTCAGCCGCCAAACGCCGTACGCTTCGTCGCCCTGCCGGATGCCGATGCAGTTATGCCGCGTGAGATCGTGCGGCGTCGCAGGCAAACCGTGCGTGGCGATATAGCCCGGCGCCGCGCATAGCAGCCGACGATTCGACGCGAGACGCCGCGCGACCACACGCGTATCCGGTGGCTCGCCGAAGCGAATGCAAACGTCGAATGTGTCGTCCGTGAGCGGCGGCGGCGCGACCGACAACTGCAATTGCACCGACACTTGGCGGTGCCGCGCAACGAATCGAGAAATGGCGGGCGCCACATGACTGCGCCCGAAGCCGAGCGTCGCATTCACGCGAAGCAGGCCCTTTGGACTCTTCTTCGCGCTGCCAAGCAGCTCCGCAAGTTCGTCGATTTCGTCGAGAATGCGCCGCGCGCGCTCCAGATAAAGCTCGCCCTCGGGCGTGAGCATCATGCGGCGCGTCGTGCGATTGACGAGTGGCACGCCTGCCCGCGCCTCCATTTGTGTCAGGCGCTTGCTTACTGCCGCTGCCGTGAGGCCCAGCTCCCGCGCCGCTGCGCTCAGGCTGCCCGATGTCGCGAGCGTCGAGAAAAAGCTCAGATCGGCCGGCTGAACGGTCTCGGCCATGCGCCCTCACTTGTGAATCAAAGTTAAAGATGCTTTGAGTTTAGCACCGGTTTCTTATCCTTAAGTTGGGTAGAGTGAGCTCACACACCCACATCGAGGAACGGAGACATGAAAACTTATCGCATCGCAACCATCCCCGGCGACGGCATCGGCAAGGAAGTCATCCCCGCTGGCCAGCAAGTGCTCGAAGCGCTTGCCAAGACGTCGCGTAATTTTGCATTCGAATTCGAGAGCTTCGACTGGGGCGCGGACTATTACCGTCAGCACGGTTCGATGATGCCCGCCGATGGCCTCGATGCCATCCGCGACAAGGACGCAATTCTCTTCGGTTCGGCAGGCGACCCCGGCGTACCCGATCACATCACGCTGTGGGGCCTGCGCCTGAAGATCTGCCAGGGCTTCGATCAATACGCCAACGTGCGCCCGACGCGCATTCTTCCCGGCATCGACGGGCCGCTCAAGCGTTGCAAGCCCGAGGACCTCAATTGGGTGATCGTGCGCGAGAATTCCGAGGGCGAATATGCGGGTGTGGGTGGCCGCGTGCATCAGGGTCATCCGATCGAGGCGGCAACCGACGTCTCCATCCTCACGCGTGCCGGTGTCGAACGCATTATGCGTTTTGCATTCAAACTCGCGCAGTCGCGTCCGCGCAAACTGCTTACGGTCATCACCAAGAGCAATGCGCAGCGCCATGCCATGGTGATGTGGGACGAAATCGCGCTGCAGATTTCAAAGGAATTCCCGGACGTGAAGTGGGACAAGGAACTGGTCGATGCCGCCACCGCGCGCATGGTCAACCGTCCCGCCACGCTCGATACGATCGTCGCGACCAATCTGCATGCCGACATCCTGAGCGACCTGGCCGCCGCGCTCGCGGGCAGCCTCGGCATTGCACCGACCGGCAACATCGACCCGGAACGCCGCTATCCGTCGATGTTCGAGCCGATCCACGGTTCCGCTTTCGACATCATGGGCAAGGGGCTCGCCAACCCGATCGGCACTTTCTGGTCGCTCGTCATGTTGCTCGAACATCTGGGCGAAACGGAAGCCGCCAAGCGTGTGATGGATGCCGTCGAAGCCGTGACAGCCGATGAATCGCTGCATACCGGCGATCTCGGCGGCAAGGCGACGACAGCGCAAGTGACGGCTGCCGTGTGCGCGTTTGTCGAACGCGTGGAAGCCGCAGCCGCCTGAATCCGCATTTTGTATGCGATGGACCCCGGCCGCGTGCCGGGGCGCTTGACCGCGATGCAACGCACATCGCGGCAACAGGACGCTCGCGCCTAACGCCTGAGTCTTTCCGCACCGTTCCTTAGAAGAGCACCGCTCGCCTCCCAAGGAGGAGACACATGCATACCCCATCCGAGTCCGGCGTGGAAGCCCGCGTCAATCGCAAGCTGGCATTGCGCATCATTCCGTTCGTGATGCTGCTTTACTTCATCAGCTTTCTTGATCGCGTCAACGTCGGTTTTGCCGCCATGACGATGAACAAGGCCATCGGCCTCTCGCCCACCGCCTTCGGACTGGGCGGTGGATTGTTTTTCATCGGCTACTTTCTGTTCGAAGTTCCGTCGAATCTAATTTTGCATAAAGTCGGCGCGCGCATCTGGATTGCACGCGTGATGGTCACGTGGGGCATCGTCTCCGTTGCATCCGCATTCGTGGCAGGTCCGACGAGCTTCTACGTCCTGCGCTTCCTGCTCGGCGTCGCGGAGGCCGGATTCTTCCCCGGCGTGATTCTTTATCTCAGCCTCTGGTTTCCGGCCAAGCAGCGCGCCGTGGCCGCCGCATGGTTCATGGCAGCCGCGCCGATCTCGACCGCCATCGGCTCGCCGTTGTCTGGCGCGATCATGCAGATGCCGCCGATCTTCGGGCTCGCAGACTGGCAGCTGCTCTACATCATCGAAGCGATTCCGGCTATCGTGCTCGGCTTCGTCGTCCTCAAATATCTGACCGACACGCCCGCCCAGGCACATTGGCTCGCGAGCGAAGAGCGCGAATGGCTCATTGCAAGGCTGAAAAGCGAAGCCGACGCGAAGCAAGCGAATGCGGGGCATACGGAAGGCGCTTTGAATGCATTACGCGATCCGCGTGTGCTAGCGCTAGCGCTCATTTATTTCGGCACGTCGGCGGGTCTTTATACGCTCGGGTTGTGGGCGCCGCTCATCATCCGTCAGTACGGTTTCAGCGCGCTGGAGACGGGGCTCATCAACGGCATTCCGAGCGTGATCGCCGTCATCGCGATGATCCTGTGGGCCCGGCATTCGGACCGCACGCAGGAACGCACGTGGCACGTGGTCATTCCATGTGCGTTGGCTTGCGTCGGCTTCTTCTTTGCAGGTCAGGCGACGACGGCGCTCTTTATCGTACTCGCGCTCATCGTGGTCAACGTGGGCATCAGCGCCGCCAAGGCTCCGCTCTGGGCCATGCCGAGCATGTTCCTTTCCGGTGCAGGCGCGGCGGCAGGCATTGCGATGATCAACTCCATCGGCAACCTGGGTGGCTTCGTGGGACCGTTCGCCATCGGCTGGCTAAAGAATTCAACCGGTAGCTATGCCGCGGGCCTGTACGTCGTGGGCGCGACGCTCGCCATGTCGGCGGTCATCACGCTGATGTTGAGCCGCAAGGCGAAGAGCGAGCGGGAGCATGCGGCGGCCGCGCGAATGTGAAGCTGCGCGGCTTTTATTTTAAGATAGCCGCTTCATCAGACTCAGCGCGTGCGCCAGAGGAAGCGAAGTGCTTTTATCGAAGAGAAAGAGTAAGACGGCTATCGGCGCGGCTGGCATGCTGCTAAGTGTATTCATTATTTTGCATGCACCTTGCGCGTGGAGTGCTTCGGCCGATGCAGGCGTTGCGAGCGGCGCGGGCATTTTGTCGGCGGACGCACTCCCTGCCGACTTCACCGGCGACGATCCTCAACACGTCAGAGACGCGCTTAGCGGCAAGCCGTCGCCCAGCCAGCCGCCTTCCATTACTAGCCGCCTGCGCGGCTTTCTGGACCGTCCGCTGCAACGCTTGCGCAAGTCCACGCAATCCGCATCCGCGACGCAGACAGCGGCGCAAGCACAGGCAAATGCGCAAGCCGATCCCACTTTTGCATTCGTTATTCCAGCGTCTTACGGCGTCCGATACCAGACGAAAAAGAAGCTGCTTAGTGTGAACGTCTCCCTTGCCGCGCCCACGCAACCGGACGCCATCCTGCTCAAGGAGACGGTGAAGGGCCAGAGCGGTCGCAAACTGGTCGTGGCGCCCGAGGCCAAGGCTAAAGGCTTCGTCCAGACTTTCGACGTGATACAGCTTGGCGTTGAAGGCCGCGCAAGAACGAACGTGCGCGGCGGTGCAATCCTGGCCGATTTCGATAAGACGCACGGCGACGGCGACTTTGCGATTCTGCTGATCTGCACGCTAGAGCCGCCATATCTCATCGACCGCGTCGAACATAACGACCCCACGGATGAAGAGCCGACCGACATCACGCGTAGGACATCCACGCTGCATGGTCGCGTCGACGCCGTCTGGCTCATCGATCGCAAGACGGGAACCATCGTCACCAAGCGGCTCAATCTCGTGAAATGACGCTCAAGCGTCGAACGTCGCGTTCGAATCCAATGGATAAACCGGCCGCTTGAAATTGCTGAACGAGAAGAGCTCATAGTCCGAGCTCGTGACGCCCCGGCTGTCGCACTCCACCAGACCACCGGCAATCGGCACGAACACCGGCCGGCAATACATGCGCGACTTGAGGATAAGAAAGCGCGCGCCGCGTGGATCGATACCGACGCTCTCGAATACACCGAGATCCCAAGGCTCATGCGTGCGTTCGGTGACAAGAATCCGCGCGGCCGGTGTCTCGATGACGGCGGCGCGGCCCATATAAGCGCGTTGGCCGGTATAAGTCGGACCGCTGATGATGTACTCGCCATTCGTCAGGGCACGCACCACGCCTGTCACCTCGAGCGGAGGCTTGCCGCGCGATGCGACGCTCGGGAGCTTGTTGCCTATGCCGACTGTGACCGTCGCGCCGATGCCAGCATCGAATAAGGTTGCCACTGCTTGCGGGTCGCATAGCGGGCCGACGACGATGCCATCGAGCCCTTGTACAAGGGCTTCTTCGAATGCGTCGGTGGTGTCGCACGTGCCGCCCGACATGCAATTGTCGCCGTGATCGAGCAGCAAGACGGGCTTGTCGGCTTCTTGCGCCAGCTTCACGCCTTCCGCGATAGATGCTGCAAGCGGTGCGCTGCGATAAACGAAGGCCTCGCGTTCATTCCAGATCTGCTGCGCGATCTGGTTCGCGACTTTTTGCGCTTTGTCGATGTCGCCATTTGTAACCACGACTACGCTAATGCAAGGCGACGCGATATCCGCGAGAGAAAAGCCCGACAGCACCGAGACTGCGAGCACTCCTTCCTCTCCCTCCGCTGCGCGTGCCGCTTCGATGGCGCGCTTCATCGCACCGCTTGCCGTCGCGCTTCTCAACGTATGCGTGAGGAGCGGCGGTTGCGCCCACGCGATGACCGGGGTCACCTTTTCATCGATGAGATTGAAAAGCAGGCGGGCCGCGTGCTCGCCGCTTTCATACATATCCACGTGCGGATAGGTCTTGAAGCTCACGATCACATTTGCATTGTCGATGATCTTCTGCGTGACGTTCGCGTGCAGATCGAGCGAGACCGCAATGGGCGCGTGCGGCACCGCCTTGCGTACACGTTCGAGCAAATCGCCTTCGCCGTCCGGCGAATTTTCCGCAACCATGGCGCCGTGCAGGTCGAGCATCACTGCGTCGCATCCTTGCGCGGCTTGGACGATAGATGCGCATATCGCGTCGTAAGCTGCTGCGGCGACCGGGCCGCTAGGATTCGCCGATGCGGAGATAGGCGTGACGATCTCCGCTTCTACGCGTTCAGCGGCGTCGATGAAAGCAGACATCGCGGTGCGCATACCCGCGTTTTCCTGATATGCGGCTTCGTTATAGCAAGGGCCGTCGTGCCCGAATGCTTCGAGCGGTGTCGCCACAGGCGAGAAAGTATTGGTCTCATGATTCATCCGGGCGATCAGAATTTTCATGCTTACGCTCCTTCTTGAGCCGGTGCATTTGCGGCACGCAGCATGACTTGAAGCAGCACGTTACAGCCTGCTTCGAGATGATCGGCCTGCGCATCCTCTATTTCATTGTGGCTGATGCCATCCTTGCACGGCACGAAGATCATGGCAGCGGGCGCGACGCGCGCAAGGTACACTGCATCGTGACCCGCGCCGCTTACCGCATCCATCGACGTATAGGCTAGTGCGTTGGCGCTGTCACGCACCGAATCGACCAGCGATGCATCGAACGGTTGCGGTGCAAAGTAGACCACTTCGTCTACCGCTACAGGCAACGACGACTTGGCGCACATGTCACGCAGGGCGGCATCCATCTCATCGAGCGTGGCGTCGTCGGCAGCGCGGAAGTCGACGGTTAGCTTCACACGGCCCGGGATGACATTGCGCGAATTCGGATGTACGTCCACCCAACCGACCGTACCGCGTCCATGCGGAGCATGCGAGATCGCAATGCGATTGACCTCGCGGATAAGATCGGCTGCCACGAGCAACGCGTCACGGCGCAGTTCCATCGGCGTAGGTCCTGCATGCGCCTCCATCCCCTCAATGGTCACGTCGTACCATCGTTGACCGAGCGCTCCCTGCACCACGCCAATTACTTTGTCATTCGCTTCGAGCACTGGCCCTTGCTCGATATGCGCTTCGAAATAAGCACCGACGCGATGCGCCGCGACGTGTTCACCCTCATAACCGATCGACGCGAGCGCATCGCGCACGGAGATGCCTTCGCGATCCTTTTGCATTAGCGCGTAATCGAGCGTGAACGCGCCAGCAAAGACGCCTGAGCCCATCATGACTGGAACGAAGCGCGACCCTTCCTCATTGGTCCAGACCGCGACTTCGAGCGGCGCGACAGTGCGTACATCGTTGTCGTTCAGGGTGCGCAGGACTTCGAGGCCGGCGAGTACGCCATAGTTGCCATCGAACTTTCCGCCTGTCGGTTGTGTGTCGATATGACTGCCGGTCATAACGGGAGGCAGGTCGTCACGCAAGCCCGCACGACGCGCGAAGATGTTGCCGATTGCATCGATGCGCACCGTACATCCAACTCCCTTCGCCCAAGCGACGAAGAGATCGCGCCCTTTCTTGTCGAGTTCGGTTAGCGCCAGGCGACACACGCCACCTTTATGCGTCGCGCCGATGCGCGCGAGTTCCATCAGGCTGTTCCAAAGTCGCGCGCCGTCGACGCGCAAGCCAGCATGCGCTGGCAGATCGAGCACTTGCATCGGAATTCCTTCGATAGTTGCAGATGAAAATTGTCAGCCTTCGATGCACTCAAACAACGCCGACACCTAGATAGCGGTCTTTGACGGAGTCGTCGGCAATGAAAACGTCGTTGCTGGCTTCGTACACGATACGGCCTTGCTCGATGATGTAATGTCGATCCGCAAGCTGAGTACAGACCTCGAGATTCTGTTCGACCAGCAGGATTGCCACGCCCGCTTCCCGAATCAGCTTGAGTTGCGTCACGATTTCTTCGACGATCACGGGGGCAAGGCCTTCGACGGGTTCATCGAGCATCAGAAGCCGCGGATGATTCATGAGCGCACGGCCGATCGCCAGCATCTGCTGCTCACCACCCGACAGTTGACCACCGCCATTCGTGCGGCGTTCCTTCAGACGAGGAAAGATGCGATAGATGTCCGTCAACTGCCAAGGCGATTGCTTACGGGCGCCAAGACGAAGATTCTCTTCCACTGAAAGCAGCTTGAAGATACCGCGATGCTCCGGAACAAAACATATCCCGTGCGCGGCAATCTTGTGCGGCTGCATTTTCGCTACTTCAATGCCTTTGAATTTCACACTGCCCTGTTGCGGGGTTACGACGCCGGCAATACTCTTTAACGTCGTCGACTTTCCCGCGCCATTGCGGCCAAGCAAAGTGACAGTCTCGCCGTCCCGAACGCTAAGCGTCACGCCTTGCAAGACGTGACTTTTCCCATAGTATCCGTGGATATTCTGTGCTTCGAGCATCAGGCACGGCCTCCGGTAATCATGTTGCCGAGATATGCGGTACGCACGCGCTCGTCGCCGCGAATATCGCCAGGCTTGCCTTCGACCAGTACCCGCCCCTGCTGCATGACCGTGATCGTGTCGGAGATATCCATCACGATATCCATGTTGTGCTCTATGAGAACGACGGTATAGTCGTCGCGCAAACTGCGGATCAGTTGCTTCATGTCGTCGAGATCGTCGATTCCCATCCCGGAAGTCGGCTCATCGAGAAAAATTGCCTTGGGACGAGCCGCGAGCGCCATGCCTACTTCAAGTCGCCGCTGCTGACCATGCGAAAGCGCGCTTGCGAACGTCGACGCGAAACGTTGCAAAGAAAGGCGTTCAAGCACGGCATCCACCGTCTCGCGATGCTCAAGCGCACCACGCGGCGGCGTCCACGCATTGAGCGCGCGCTTTGCGTCCACGCCTTGCGCCGCGAGGCGAAGATTCTCGCGCACGGTCAGATTGGCGAAGAGACTCGTTACCTGGAACGATCGCGCGATGCCACGCTTCACGCGCCGATGATCGGGCTCATGTGTGACATCGTGTCCGTCGAACACGATATTGCCTGCGGTGATGGGCACGGTGCCCGTGAGCACGTGGAATAGCGTTGTCTTGCCCGCGCCATTCGGACCGATGACCGAATGGACCGTATGGCTCGCTATACGCAAGTTCACCTCGGTCAAGGCGGCGAATTTCCCATAGCGCTTGACGACATTCCTTGCTTCGAGAAGGGCCGTGCTCATGTTGCCTCTCCCCGATTGCGCCTGACGGCGCGCCAGACGCGTTCGCCAAGGCCCCACAAGCCACGCTGCATGAAAAGACTTACAGCGATCAACACGAGCCCAAGCAGGAGCAGCCAGCGCGGCCAAAGCGTGCTCAACCAATCAGCGAACAGCACATAGAAGGCCGCACCGAGGACCGATGAAAACAGATTTCCCGTACCGCCGATCACCGTCATCACGAGAATCATCTCGCTCGTGTGATAGTCGATGTTAGACAGCGGCGCGATACCGGTCATCATGGCGTGCAGCGCGCCCGCCAAACCCGTGACCGCACCGGAGATGACAAAGGCCGCGAGCTTGAAGCGCCTGACGTCGTACCCAACCGCGGCCGCTCGGGCTTCATTGTCGCGAATAGCCAGCAATGTGCGACCGAATATCGAATGCGAGACACGCATCATCAGCCAGAATGCGAGCAAGAAAAGCACCGCCACGAACGCGTAATACTGCCAGGGTGAGGTTATCGAAAAGAGCGTCTTGCCGAAGATGGACAAAGCGGGACGGGGGATATCGAGAAGACCGTTGTCACCGCCAGTTAGATCGGGCGTCGTGTAGGCGAGAAAGTAAAACATCTGGCCGAATGCGAGCGTCAACATCACGAAATAGGCACCGCGCTGACGGATGGAAAACCATCCGACGATGGCTGCGGCAACCGCTCCGGCAAGCACCGCCCCTAATAAGGCGACGGGAGCCTGTAGACCGAATTTCGTCAGGATGAGACCCGCGCTATAGCTGCCTAGTCCAAAGAAAATGCCTTGTCCAAAAGAGAGCAACCCTGTGTGTCCCAGGAGCAGATTGCACCCCAAGGCCGCAAGCGCGTAGACAAGTACTTCGGTCGCAAGCGAACCCGAACGTATCGTCATGGGTAATATGCAAACGACCAATAAGGCAAGCAGCAAGAAGCGATAGCGATGAAGCGCTTGCCGGGGCGACGAGCTTTGCGGCGCGTCGACGTCCAGCGCGTTCGAATCCTGTTTAGAAATCAAACTGCCCTCCCGAGCAATCCATTCGGACGCAGCAATAGGACAGCGGCCATCGCGACATAGATCATGAGCCGCGCGCCTTCGGGCCATAACGTGCTCATCACGCTCTGAACAATACCGACCAACAAGCCGCCAACAAGCGCGCCAAGGAAATTACCCATGCCGCCCACCACGACAACCACGAAGGCCACGCCCAAAGCTTCGATACCCATGAATGGATCGACGCCGCGTATGGGTGCGGCAAGGACGCCTGCAAGCGCTGCCGTGCCCGCGCCGAGCGCGAACACGAGACTGAAGACCCGCGTCACATTGATACCGAGCAAGGACACCATCTCACTGGATTCACTGCCCGCGCGAACGGCGCTACCGAGCCGCGTGCCTTCGAGTACCCACCAGAGAATGGCCGCGAGCACAGCCGTGAATCCGATCACGAAAAGGCGGTATTTCGGATAGACGAAGCTGCCCCAGATCACGACGCCATTCAGCACATCCGGCACCGCTACGTTGTCGCCGAGCGGTCCCCATAGGATGATTGCGCACTCCTGCAGCACGAGTGCGAGGCCCACTGTCGCGAGAATATGAAACTCGTGCTGCTGCGCATAGACGTGCCGCAATACGATCTTTTCTACTATCCACGCAAGCACGCCTACTACAACCGGCACGACGATGAGCGCCATCCAGAAGCTCATTGACCACTGCATCGCCTGATAGCAAAAATACGCACCAAGAAGGTAGAACGCGCCGTGCGCGAAATTCACGAAGCGCAGGAGCCCGAATACGATCGACAAGCCGACCGCAAGCAGAAAATACAGCATCCCCACGCCGATGCCGTTCACGACCTGCAACAGATAAACGTTCATGGCCTTGGCTCAAAAGAGAAACGGCGCGAACGCGCTTCAGGCGCATTCGCTTCCAGCTTGTGCCTAAGCATTGTCAAGCCATCTTGCATTGCGTCTTGTCGAGCGGAAGGAACGATTGTCCTGAACTGACGATATCGGCGTAGTCGTCCTTGTCTTTCATCTTGCTCTTTGGCTTACCCTTGAGCAAATAATAATTCTTGAGCACCTGATGGTCGCCTGCGCGGATTTCCTCAGGGCCCGTCAGACCTGAATACTTCATTCCTTCCAGCGTCGCGATGACTTTCTTGGGGTCTGCCGTACCTGCCTTCACGATGCCGTCCAGCAAAATCTTGGTACAGATATACGATCCCGCAAGACTGTAGTTCGGGTTCGCCTTGAAGGCCGCATTGGCGCGCTTGACGAGATCCTGATTGAGCGGGGAATCAATTGCGTGCCAGTACTGCGCGCCGAAATACACCCCTTCGCAGATGTCCGGACCCAGCGCTTCGAACTGCTCCAGACCGGACGCCCAGGCCATGAGAATCGTGCAGTTGTTCTTCATGCCGAAGCTCACGGCTTGTCGCAACGTATCCGACGACTGTGAGCCAAAGTTCAGAATAAGCAGGACGTCCGGCTTGGCCGCGACAGCGTTGGTCAGATATCCGCTGAATTCTTTTTCGTTTAGCGAGTGATAGCTGTTGCCCACATGCTCGATGCCCTTTTCCTTGAAGATGGCTTTAGCAGCGGATAAAAGACCATCGCCAAAGACGTATTGTGGCGTGATGGTGTACCAACGCTTGGCCTTGGGGAACGTCTGAATGAGCGGTCGAACCGTCTGCTCTATTGCGCCGAAGGTCGGCACCGACCACCGAAACGTCGCGCTATTGCAGTCTTTCCCCGTGAGCTCGTCGGCGCCCGCCGTAGTGATGAAAACGCCGCCGGCCTTCTCCACTTCCTTACCCATTGCAAGCGCTTCGGACGAAAGAATGCCGCCTGCAAAATAGCGCGCGTTTTTCTGTTGGGCTATTTCCTGAACGCGACGCACCGCGGTCGCGGGCTTGCCTTCGGTATCGAGCGTGGTATATGCGAGCGGCTGACCGAGCACCTTGCCATACTGTTCGATCGCGAGCTTCATGCCGAGATCGGCGTATTTGCCGTTTGCCGCAAAGGGTCCGGACATCGGCACCGGGCAGGCAAACTGAATCGGCGAACCTTGAGCGAGCGCGCTGCGCGACATGAGCGCCTCAAACGATCCGGGAACGGCCGACAGCGCGGCCAGCTTCAACATATTTCGGCGATTCAAAATTGACGCTCCTTGAGAAGAAGACCTGCGCGGCCACCTTGCGTTTTTTTCGTGGTACGTTCATGCGTCGGTTTAGCTTCATCCTATTTATCATGATAAATAGAACGAATCCGATGCTAGGTACAATAAATTCGGGTGTCAATAAGGCAATATTCCGGGGTGTGTAAAGGAGCATCGATATGGTGATGGACCGTGCTAAGCGCGCCAGCGCGGCGGCCGGAGTCGACCCGACTCAACAGGAAGTCTCAAGGCAGCCGCTTGCCAAGCCCATCAAGCAGCCCAAGCGCGCAGACCTCGTCGCTGAGGAAATCAAACGGCTCATTACGGAAAAAGATCTCAAGCCGGGCGACAAGCTGCCGCGCGAAGTCGAGTTGCAGCAGTTGTTTTCCGTTAGCAAGAGCACGATTCGCGAAGCGCTCAAGTCTCTGGAAGTGCAAGGGCTTATCAAGGTCACGACCGGTCCTTCGGGCGGCGGCACCATCGTTGAAGTGCCGCTAGATAGAACCCTTCAGCTCTTGCAAAATTATTTGTTCTTTAAGGACGTAAGCATCGACGACATCTATACGGTGCGTCAGTTGCTCGAACCCGAACTTGCTGCAGGGGCAGTGCCGCATTTGACGGAAGAGGATTTGGCCGCGCTCGAAGAAAATATAGCGAGTTGCGACGAACCCGCTTGCGCGCACGAGAGCCGGGATATTGTCAGGCAACGTCAGGAAGACGTGAATTTCCACGACATTCTCGCTGCGGCCAATCCCAATCCGTTCTTGCGGTTTAGCTGCGAGCTGATCAACGAAATGATCCGGCAACTGATCGAATTTCGAAACGATACACCGCAAGCGGAGCACGAACGTTTCGGCCGTGCAAACGTCAAGATTCACAAGGCCATCACCGAAGCGGCACGTGCGCGCGACGCTGAAAAAGTACGCGAACTGATGGTGATACACATGACGGAAGCGCCGCGCTACGTCAAACGCATGAAGGGCAAAATTCGCGGCAGGCTCATACTCGATTCAGAGATTCGCAAGCGCGTTATTAAGCGCGGCGGTAAAGCTTAAGCGAATTTCTTCTTCCGATTACAATCCTGTTGACGAGCGCGCCGCTCTCCAAGCGCGCATTTGAACCCTGTTTTTGTGGGGTTTTCGAAAGTTTCACGCTTGCAGCGTCGTGCTAATGGCGTCGCCTGAGCGAAGCGTGTCTCACGCGGAGAGATGAATGTCCCCGAGATTCGACGTCGTGCGCAAAACGGGCCGTGTGGTCCGGCGTCGGCTAGTCCGACGCAATAGCACCGCCACGATGCGCGTGGCAGATGCCTTCTCGCGCTTTCCCTTGCTTGCCGGCCTGATCGGCACGGCTATCGCTATTTCCATGGCGGTGCTTTCCTTTGCCGCGCTTTGGCAAGGCCGTGCGCAGGCGTTGCAGAACGCACATGAGGCGTCCGCCAATGTTGTCGCGACGCTCACTGCCGATATTTCACGCAACATTGAATCCATCGATCTTTCTTTGCGCACCATCGTAAGTGGAATGGAAAATCCGGCCGTGATGGCCTTGTCCGACGACTTGCGCAAGCTCGTCCTATTCGATGGCGCAACCGCAACGAATTACATAGGCGGCGCATTCGTGATGGACGGGCAAGGACGTATCGTAGTCGAGCGCGATGCGTCCGTTCCTAACGAATTGCGCTTTAAAGACCGCGACTATTTCACGGCGCACGCAGCAAGAGCCGACGTCGGGCTCTATATTTCAAAGCCGTATCAATCGCGCTTGCGCAACGGCGCATATTCGCTCGCGCTAAGCCGCCGCATTAACGCACCGGATGGCTCGTTTGCGGGCGTGGCGGTGATCGCGCTCAATATCGACTATCTCAAGGCGTTACTCTCTCGCGTCAATGTCGGCCGAGCGGGCTCCGTTTTCATCGTGCAGCCAGACGGCCTGATGCTTGCCCGCAAGCCTCCCTTGCCCGCTGGCGCCTCCAGCACCGTGGTTCGCTCGCCTACCTTTTCGTCGATGACGGATCAACTCAACGGCTCTTATATTTCGACTTCGCCCCTGGACGGCGTGCGCCGCATCTATACCTTTGCGCATGTGCCGGGCACGCAACTCATCGCGGCGGTCGCGCCTGCGGAAGATGATGTACTCCAAGGCTGGCGCGAACGCAGCACGATGATCGGCGGCCTGACTCTCATGTTCGGCGCTGGCTTCATCGTTCTGTCGTGGCTGCTTGCAATCTCGCTGCGTTCGCGCGCCATCGCTCAGGAAAAGTTGCAAAGGCTCGCAGGGACCGATTCACTCACCGGTCTCGCTAACCGGCGTGCGTTGGATCGCCGTCTCGACGAGGAATGGCGACGTGCGCGGCGCGCGGATCAGCCGCTTTCCGCATTGTTCGTCGATGTCGACCACTTCAAGCTCTACAACGACACCTACGGTCATGCGATGGGCGACGATGCGCTCGTCGCCGTGGCCGATTGCATACAGCATTCAGTCAAGCGACCGGGCGATATCGTCGCGCGCTACGGCGGTGAGGAATTCGTGATCGTGCTGCCTTCAGCAGCGGAGGAAGGCGCGGTGACCTTTGCTGAACGTCTGCGGATGATGGTCGAAGCGCTCGAGATTCCGAACAGCGGTTCGCCGAGAGGCTTCCTTACCGTGAGCATTGGCTGCGCGACGGCCCATCCGCGCCATAGCGATGACGCGCTCAAGTTGCTGAACAACGCGGATGCGGCGCTCTACCGTGCGAAGCGCGCAGGCCGGAACCGGGCTGTCCACGAAAATAGCGCAGCGGGCGGCGGCTGACGCGCTCGAATCCTCTCTCGAGATCAATCGACCAGTCGCGCTCCATTGGCATAATGCATACAAAATATCGTCGTCCAGGGACCGCATGAACGCGTTGACCTTCATCCGTCGCGGACCTCGCGGCATGTTCAGCGTCCCCGAGGGGCGCCGGCTTGCACGTACGCTCCTGGGCTGCGCGATTAGTTACGGCGCCGCAAAACTTATCGCGCTTCCCGAAGGTTATTGGGCGCTCATCACCACGCTCGTCGTGGTCACTCAGCCCAGCCTCACGCAGGCGCTGGGAGCCGCGCGCGATCAGATCGTCGGCGCTTGCATCGGCGCGGTGGCGGGGGTAATTGGGCTCATCGCCATCGAGCATGGCGCCGCGCCGCTCGCCGTATTCGCGATCGAACTCGTGCCGCTCGCCGCGCTTGCTGCGGCGCGGCCCGCGTTGCGGCTTGCATGCATCACGCTTGTCATTGTCGTGCTGATTCCGACAGGCGGCGGGCCCTTGTTTCAGCGGCCGCTGCATCGCGTGCTGGAGATTCTCATCGGCGCGGCGTCCGCGTTCATCGTCGCGGCTATCTTGCCGAACCGCTCGCTTACGACCGCGCATCGCTGCGTGGCCGACACGCTGAGGTGTCTTGGCCAGTTAGTCGCCTTGCATCTTTCCGACGACGCAGACGACCATGAAGCCCGAGCGGCGCAGCTCGAAAAGAAGAGCGCTCAGGCGCAGCAAGCGCTCGACGATGCCCTCGAGGAAGCGGAGCGCGAGCACATCATCGTGCCCCTGCAAAGCCGCCGCGCGGATGCCATCGACAAGGCTGCGCCCTTTCTGCGGCGACTGCACAGCGACACCCTCTTTCTCGCCAAGGCAGTCTCGCGTGACCCGCAAGCGGCACGAAGCGATCATCTGCAAGAAAGCGCTGCGGCGCTGCAGACCCTCTTCGACAAGCTCGCGCAAGTGCTCGGCAACGTGCATCGGGATGACGCCGAGCTCGACCACGTGCGTGCAACGTTGGAATCGCTGAAGGACGCGTGCATGAGAAGCGAAGGCTCGCACGATGTCGCGCAGTTCGTCATCAAGCTGATCGTGTCGGATGTCGATGCGTTGATCTCGGCCATCTATCCCGCCGCGCCGTCCGCGCCGGCTTAGCGCGAAAGACCGCGGGCATCCACCGGCCACAGGTCGACGACGCGATCACCGCGATAGCACACGTATTGATCGTAGAGGTTCACGGTGGGATCGCAATGGCCGGGCGGCAGAAGCAGACGCGCGCCGATAGCACCGCTCATGTTCACAGTCGTGCCGGCTTCCAGCATGCCGTGCTCGTCGTTGGCCGAGATGTATGCCAAAGCGGGTGCATCGTCCGATGCATGCAACCAACGCACGCTGCGCGGTAAGCCAGAATCGACCGCCAGCCCCTTCAGGCCGACATCGCAGACAGCCATGCCGGGCCGCGTCGCGCTCATGATGGTCGACAAAATGAATAATGCATGCCGCCAGCGAAGTGCGCCGTCCCAATCGAGGCGCCCATAATCCCCGTCGATGAAGAGGTAGGAACCGGGCTGCACTTCGGTATAGACACCGCTGGCCGCGTCGAACTCGACTGTACCGGTGCCTCCGCCGGTCACGATGCCGCATGCGATTCCGCGCGCTTCGATGGCATGAACATAGGCTGCCGTGCGCTCGGCGGCGCGCTGCGCTTCTTCCTTGCGGGCGCTCCACTGCACAATGTGCTGAGCGCCGCCGTGGTATGCCTGAATGCCAGTGAAGCACAGCGCGGCTTGCGCATGAATCGCGTCGACGAGCGCGAGAAGGGCATCTTCATTGGTGACGCCGCACCGATGCTGGCCTGCATCGACTTCCGGCAGCACGTCGATCTCGACGCCCGCGCGTGCGGCGGCATCGCCGAGCGCTGCGACTTGCGGCAACGCGTCGACGCAAACGGAAAGCCGTACATGCGCGGCGAGTTCCACTGCCATCGCCAGTTTGTCGGCGCCCACGAATTCGTTGCTGATATGAATGCTTCGAACGCCCGCCGCCGCGAAGGGATAAGCCTCGGAGAGCTTCTGGCAGCATACGCCAACGGCACCCGCCTCGATCTGCTTGCGGGCAATGACGCTCGATTTATGCGCCTTCGCATGCGGTCGGAGCGCGACACCCTTCTGTTTCGCAAACGCCGCCATGGCGGCGAGATTGACGTCGAAAGCATCCAGGTCGAGAAGCAACGACGGCGTGGCAACGGCGTCGAGTGTATCGCCCGGACGGGCAGCGGGAGGAGGAGCGAACGTCATGCGGTGATCGGTCGGGTTGGTAGACAAAATGCATGATAGCGCCCGACGGTGCTTTGCATATTGCATGCAAGCAGTAGGCACCCGCCTTCTGCCGCTTCGAAACATGCAAACGCGAAACCCGGCCACCGTAAATGCGCACGGCACCAGGTTTCACTTACAAGGTCGGCCCGGCGCGCTCAAACGTACTTTCGCGCCGGTGTTGTGTCCGGCTTCTCCTCGTCGACTTCGAGCGCTCGGTCCGGACGCATCGTGAACGAGAGGATGATGCCCGCCGCCATCAGAATCATCGACACGGTGAACGGCAGATTCCAGTTGCCGGTGCGGTCGATCAGCCAGCCACCCACCACCGGACTGATGATCGCCGCGAGCGCCGAACCTGAATTCATAATGCCGGATGCCGTTCCCGAGTGCTTCGGCGCGATGTCCATCGGCACGGACCACATTGGACCGATCGTCATCTCATTGAAGAAGAAGCCGGCCGAGAGGCAGACCGCGGCAAGCGTGATAGAGATGTCGGACACAAGCATGATCGGCGCAAGCGAAAGAAGCGTGAGCAGCATGCAGACGCCGACCATCACGTTACGAGCCATGCGCACGTTGCCGCTCTTGCGAAGGATACGGTCCGTGAGAGAGCCGCCGAGCCAGTCGCCCAGCACGCCCGCGAAGAACACGCCTGACGCGAATAGCGCCGACTTGCCGAGTTGCATGTGATAGCTGTGCAGGAAGTATTGCGGAATCCACCCAAGGAAGAGCCAGAGCACCCATCCATAGCAAAAGTAGACGGCGGTCACGGGTGCCATGCGGCCGAGCAGAATGCGCCACGGCACCGGCGAGCGCTGTTTCACGCCGGAATAGCTCGAAAGCGTCGCACACTCCCCTTCGGTGATACGCGGATGATCGCGCGGATTATCGCGGAAGTAGAAGACCCACACGAGCGCCCAGATGAAGCTGATGATCCCCGTGATGATGAACGCGCCGCGCCAGCTGGTCGCGACCATGAGCCACACGATCAACGGCGGCGCGACTGCATTACCAATGCGTGATGCTGCATGCGTAATACCTTGTGCAAACCCGCGCTGATCGGCCGGCATCCAGTTGGACATGGCACGCGTTGCGGTGGGAAAGGTCGCGCCTTCGCCGAGGCCGAGCAGCACGCGCGCGACGATCAGCGAAAGAAAGCCGCCGGACAAGCCGGTGAGCACTGTCGCTCCCGCCCAGATGATCGCGCAGAGCGTGAGCGTGCGGCGCGGACCGAAGCGGTCGCCCACCCATCCGCCGATGATCTGAAACACGAGATACGGATAGGCGAATGCCGAAAACACGAAGCCTACCTGCGTGTGCGACAAGCCCAGTTCGGCGCCGAACTGGCTTGCCGCGGTGCTTACATTGACACGGTCGATATAGGTGATGAAATACATCGCGCATAGCAGCAACAGCACGCGTGTGGTGGCTCGACGGAACATCATCGTCTCCTTGAGTAGTGGCGAGCGTGTCCGAGGCGTGTGGCACGATGCCAGATGCCCTTGAACGTGGCCTGCAAATCTGATCTCGGTACGTCTATGAACTGCTTCGATCGATGGCGAACGGATACGCCATGAGCGTGTTATTCCGTGCGGTCATGGAACCGTCGGATGCGTGGCTTACGCGGCGTTGTCATTGCGTGTCTCCTTTCGCGGGTCGTCGATGGCCCGTTGTCATGTTGTCGATGGTTCAACTCATATGCACGTCGTTTTGCGGGCTCAGGCGACCTCATGCAAGCGCATTGGCAAGCACCCGCGCCACGTGCAACGCTTCGGTCTGTGCACCATCCGCGATCTGATGACGGCAGCTCGTGCCATCCGCGACGATCACGGCATCGCGTGCATCTCTTGCCTTGCGTACCGCCGGCAGCAGCGACAGTTCCGCCATCGCCTGCGAGGCTTCGTAATGCTCCGCTTCGTAACCGAAGCTGCCCGCCATGCCGCAGCATGACGATTCGATCGTCTTCACTTCGAGACCGGGAATCCACTTGAGCACGGTTTCGACCGGACGCACGGCATCGAATGCCTTTTGATGGCAATGGCCATGCAGCAACGCGCGACTGTGATCTAGCGGCTTGAGGTCGATATCGAGTCGTCCCGCAACGCGCTCGCGAACCAAAAATTCCTCGAAGAGAAAGGATGCCTCCGCGAGCTTGCGCGCGGCATCGCCGTAGCCGTAGCCGAGGAACTCGTCGCGCAGCGACAGAAGACACGAAGGCTCGAGGCCGACAATTGCCACGCCGCGTTCGACATATGGCAGAAGCGTATCGAGCGTGCGCCGTGCTTCAGTCTTGGCTTCGTCGACGAGCCCGGCGGAAAGAAACGTCCGTCCGCAACATAACGGCCGTTCTCCCGCTTTCGTATTGAGATGAACCGTGTAGCCCGCCGCCTCGAGCACGCGCTGTGCGGCACGCGCATTGGCCGGCTCCATGTAGTTGTTGAAGGTATCGACGAAGAGCAGGACCTCCTTAGTTGCATTTGCAACTATTGTCGTCGACGCATCCGACAGAAAGGCCTTTTCAAAACGGGGAAATGCGCGTTGAGGCGCCAGGCCGAGTTTCGTCTTTAGCCAGCGCGCCAAGACCGGCATACGCGCTTCGATAGCGCCGCTCATGAACGGCCAGCGGCTCGCATAGGGCGCATAACGCGGCAGATAAGCGACAAGACGTTCACGCACGCTCACACCGTGACGTGCGGTGCGCGCAGCACGCGCTTCGATCTTGATGCGCGCCATATCAACGCCTGTCGGACAATCGCGTTTGCAGCCCTTGCACGACACGCACAGATCGAGCACGTCCTTCACGTCCTGACTCGCAAGACCCTCTTCACCCAATTGTCCCGAGAGCGCGAGACGCAAAGTGTTGGCACGTCCACGCGTGACATGTTGCTCGTCTTTCGTAATGCGATAGCTCGGGCACATGGTTCCCGCATCGAACTTGCGGCAATGGCCATTGTTATTGCACATCTCGACTGCCTTGGCCAGTCCGTTCGAAAGATCATTGCCAGAGCCCGGCGCACCCTCCAGGCCTGTCAACGGATCACGCGTCACGTTCCAAGCCGACCAGTCGAGTTGCGGCTCGAATGCACGTTCACGATACGACGGCGGAAAGCGGAAATTCACCGTATCGTCCATTTTCGGGGGCGCCACGATTCGGTCCGGGCTCAGGCGATTGTCCGGATCGAAGAGCTGCTTGATCTCGCGAAACGCCTCGTTGATGCGCGGCCCATATTGCCACGCAACCCATTCACCACGGCATAGTCCATCGCCGTGCTCGCCCGAGAATGCGCCTTTGTATTCGCGCACCATCGCAGCGGCTTCTTCGGCGATAGCTCGCATCTTTGATCCGCCATCGCGACGCATATCGAGGATCGGACGCACATGCAACGTGCCGACGCTCGCGTGGGCATACCAAGTGCCTTCGGTGCCATGCTTTCTGAAGACATCGGTAAGACGGCTCGTGTATTGCGCCAGATATTCGAGCGGCACCGCGCAGTCTTCGATAAAGGACACGGGCTTGCCATCGCCCTTCATGCTCATCATGATGTTGAGGCCGGCCTTACGCACTTCCCACAGCGCTTTCTGCGGGCCGGCGTCGGGCATCTGCACGACCGAATCGGGCAGGCCGAGATCGCTCATCAGATCGACAAGGCTTGCAAGTTTCGTCACTTGTTCAGCGCGATCGGCGCCCGCGAACTCGACCAGCAAGACTGCTTCTGGCTCACCCACCAGCGCCTTTTCGATGACAGGGCGAAACGCCTGATTCGACATTGCTAGATCGATCATGGTGCGATCGACCAGTTCCACGGCAACAGGTCCGAGCTTGACGATGTGTTGCGTCATCTCCATTGCATCGTAGAAGCTCGGAAAGTTCACCACGCCAAGCGTCTTGTGCTCGGGCAAAGGCGCGAGCTTCAACGTAAGTTGCCGGCTAAAGGCAAGCGTGCCTTCCGATCCCACCAGCAGGTTCGCCAGATTCGGCTCGCCGTCTTCGCTGAAGGGCAACGGGCTTTGGCATTCGAACAGATCGAGGTTATAACCAGCCACGCGGCGCAGAACCTTGGGTATGCGTTCACGCATTTCATCGCGTTCGCGCAATGCAACGTCGCGCACGCCTTCTACGAGCTCACGCATGCGTGCATCGAACTTCATTGCCGAGAGCTTACCGAAGCTGCCCTCGTATCCGTCAGCAAGAATCGCGTCGATGGCGAGCACGTTATGCACCATGATGCCGTATGCCATGGAGCGCGATCCGCACGAGTTATTGCCCGCCATGCCACCGATCGTGCATTGCGCGCTCGTCGAGACATCGACAGGAAACCACAAGCCATGCGGCTTGAGCCATGCATTCAGGTGATCGAGCACGACGCCCGGCTCGACTGTCACCGTTCGAGCGTCCTTGTCGAAGTGCACGATGTTGTTGAGCCACTTGCTCGTGTCGATGACGAGCGCCTCGCCTATCGTCTGACCGCACTGACTCGTCCCGGCGCCGCGCGCGAGCACGCTTGCCTTTGCCTCGCGCGCGATCTCCAAAGCAAGCCGCAAGTCTTCCTGATCCCTCGGCACGACCACACCTTGCGGCATGATCTGATAGATCGACGCGTCGGTTGCATAGCGTCCACGCGACGCGCGATCGAACAGCACATCACCCTTCAGCTCGCGTTGCAGACGCATCTGCAAAGGGGTCGGCGCCGCTGCGCGACCGGCGCGCGCGGACGCTGGCATCAGATGGATCGGCTTGACGAGTCGGTCTGTGGGTGTATTGAGCATCGTCGCTATCGGTTAGTGCGGGAGGCCTGCTTGGGCTTTTGCATGCTGAATGCTTTATGCCGGCACACCGCATGCATCATTCGAAATGCAATTCGACGGTAGGCAGGCCGTCGATCGAGCCCACGGCGTGGCCCGCCCCATCCGGGAAGGCAAGTCCGGTGTAAGAGCCCGCCGTGATCACCGTGCCCGCGGCGAACGCGACGCCATGCGAGACCGCGTGATTGACCGTCCACGCAAGCAGACGACGCGGATCGCCCGCCGGGTTCGCCGGTGGGCCTTCGAAGAGCGGCTTGCCGTCGAATTCGAAGCTCATCGTCGGGGCGACGAACGGGAACGCTTCGTCGTAAGGCACGCCCGCGCCGACGAGCAGCGCGCCGTGATTTTGCAGATCCGCGAGTTGCCACGGCTTCTCGACGTCTGGCCACGCGGCGAAGCGACTCGCCACCACTTCGATCGCCGCATGCACGGAATCGATCGCGCCGATGATGTCGGTATCGCTATACGGTCCGCTGCCTGCCTCGAATGCGCGATTGAATACAAAAGCCACTTCGAGTTCGAGCCCTGCTCGTCCGAAAGCCGACATCGATAGCCGCGCGCCCGAGGCATGCACGCCATCGGCCGGGAGCAACGCAGCCTGGATCGGACCATCTGGCGTCTTCGCGCCGACCTTCCACCCGCCGACGCTCGCGCCGAGTGCATGCAAAGTCGCCTTTTGCGCGGCGTAGGCTTCTTCCGCGTTCGATGGCCGCGCGTCTTCCGGCAATGCTTCGAGTTTCGCGCGATGCGCACGCGCTTCCACGAAGAGCCGCGCGAGCGCGTCGGCGTCGAAGGCCGCGCTCATGCCGCCGCCTTGAGTTCGGGTTTCGCGACGTGGCTCGTCAGATAGTCCATCGCCGCGGCCACGCCGCTCCCTTCGAGTTTGATGCCCGCGAGCTTCAGTCCCATCTCGCAGCCGGTGAGCGCGGCCATCAACGTGAGATCGTTGCAATCGCCCAGATGCCCGATGCGGAACATGCGGCCCTTCACCTTGCCGAGACCCGTGCCCAGCGACATATCGAAGTGCTCGTAGATGAGCTTGCGTACCGCATCCGCATCGACACCTTCGGGCGTCATCACACCGGTCAGCACCGGCGAATACACGGACGAATCCGCGCACTGGATTTCGAGCCCCCACGCGGTGACTGCCGCACGGCAGGCGGCCGCGAGCCGCTGATGGCGCGCGAACACGTTGTCGAGCCCTTCGCCGAGAATCATGTCGAGCGCTTCGGACAGGCCGTACAGCAGGTTGGTGTTCGGCGTGTAGGGCCAGTAGCCCTGTTTGTTCATTTCGATGATCTCTTTCCAGTCCCAGAAAGCACGCGGCAGCTTCGCCTCTTTCGATGCCTCGATCGCCTTCTGCGACACCGCGTTGAAGCTGATTCCCGGCGGCAGCATCAAGCCCTTCTGCGAGCCGGACACGGTCACGTCCACGCCCCATTCGTCATGACGATAGTCGGCGGATGCGAGACCGGAGATCGTGTCGACCATCAGAAGCGCCGGGTGGCCAGCCGCGTCGATGGCGCGCCGCACCGCCGCGATGTCCGAGGTCACGCCCGTGGACGTCTCGTTGTGAACGACGCATACCGCCTTGATCGTGCGCTGCTTGTCTTCGGCAAGGCGCGCTTCGATCATGTCGGCCTGCACGCCGCGGCGCCAGCCCTCGATGCCGGGCAAGCCCAGAAACTCCGGCTTCAGTCCAAGGTTGACCGCCATCTTTTGCCATAGGGTCGCGAAGTGGCCGGTTTCGTACATGAGGACCGTGTCGCCGGGGCTGAGCGTATTGGCGAGCGCCGCTTCCCATGCACCGGTGCCGGAAGCCGGATAAATCACCACCGGCTGGCTCGTCTTAAAGATTTTCTTGATGCCATCGAGCACCTTCAGGCCGAGTGCACCGAACTCCGGCCCGCGATGGTCGATGGTCGGATAACTCATCGCACGCAAAATGCGATCGGGCACCGGGCTGGGTCCCGGAATCTGCAGGAAGTGACGGCCAGCGGGGTGGTAATCGAGTTTCAGCATGGATGCGCATCCTCTTAAATTGAATTTTGCATGCAAAATACTGTAGCGCAGCGATGCGGCCGCGGAAAGGTTTAAATAGGCCAAATGGCCTAGGGATAACCCGCTGGAGGTTTTTTCCGGCAAGCTAGGGTTAAAATTGCCGCAAACGAATTCGAGGTATTGAATGCAAAATCGCGACTTACCCGACGCCAGTCTTTCGCCGCTCCTCCAGAAGGTCGAGCGCATGCGTTTGCACGACACGGTGGTGGATCACTTGCGTGAATTCATCGTGGAAGGCCTGCTTGCGCCGGGCGTGAAGCTAAACGAGCGCAAGCTTTGCGAGACACTCGGCATTTCGCGCACGCCCTTGCGTGAAGCGCTGAAGGTGCTGGCCGCGGAAGGGTTGATCGAGATAGCGCCGAACAGGGGTGCATCGGTCTCGCAGATGAGCGAACTCGAAATCCGCGAGATGTTCGAACTGATGAGCGGACTGGAGGCGTTCTCCGGCGAACTGGCTTGCGAGCGAATCACGCCGCAGGAGATCGCGGACATCAAGGCGCTTCACGCGGTCATGCTGGAATGCCGCGCGCGCAATGATTTGTCGGGCTATTACAGCCGGAATCAGGCTATTCACGACAAGATCAATGAAGCCGCGCGCAACACGGCGCTACGGCAAACCTACGTGTCGATCAACCGGCGCTTGCAGGCCATGCGCTTTCGATCGAACTTCCAGACGCCCAAGTGGGATAGCGCGATACGAGAGCATGAAGAGATGATCGAAGCGCTGGAAACGCGCGATGGCAGGCGCATGTCGACCATTCTTCGTCATCACCTGCTCGGCAAACGCGATGCCGTTCTCGCCGAACGCACGCTGACCACGGTGAAGGCGCCGGTTGCCAGGAAGCGGACGCACACCGGCGACGCTGGCTGAAAACGCCATACTCAAGCGCATCGAACGCTGCGTTCCCCCGCGCACAGTTCGATCGGCCGAATCCTCGCAAGCTTCGCTACGATTCGCGCCAATGGCCGAAGAGCCTGACATCGGGGGACATGTTGAACACAATAAGAGGTACATGCCTGGCGCTTGGGGCGGCGCTCGTCGTTGGCGGCTTCACGCTCTATTACGACGATCAGGACGTGAGCGTCGCGCAAGCCGATACGGACCGCGCAACGGTCGATTGCCTCACGCAGCAGCTCACGCATGATGAGAAGGTCAGCATTGCCCGCCTGACCGTCGATCACGATAACGCGAACATGCGTCGCGTCTACACCGATGTTCTGTCGCGCTGCGTACTACGCGCCGATCAGTGGGACCGGCGCTCGCAACTCGTCGCGAGCGCGCGTCAAACTCTCGCCTACGATACCGAGTTCCGGCGCATGCTCAGCGAAAGCACGATGCGCATTGCACAGCGACCCTGACATCGCCTTCTCGAAGCACGACGTTGGTCGAACGACATAGGCCGCCAGGCGATGGAGTAACATCGGCATCCATTGCGCGGCAATCGCATGCATCATTCGGCATTCAGAATGCAATCCACATCTCACGGCGATTCGACGACGATCGAGTTGCCCTTCAAGCGGCCCTTCGACTGGACTCGCCTGCTCGCCTTCATAGGCGGCCGGGCGGCGGCGGGCGTCGAGTCGGTGGAAGGCGGCGTTTATCGACGCGCGATCGAATGGCATGGCGATGAAGGCACCGTCGAAGTCAGGCCGCATGAGCGCAAACATCGCCTTGTCGTGACCGTCGACGGCGATGCGCAGCGGCATGCCGATGAACTTGCCGAGCCGCTCGCTCGTATGTTTGATCTGCATGCCGATCCCCGCCGGATTGCAAGCGTGTTGTCGCGCGACCCGTTGTTGGCGCCGCTAGTCGATGCCTCGCCGGGGCTACGCGTGCCGGGCGCATGGTCCGGGTTCGAGTTGGTGGTCAGAACCATCGTGGGCCAGCAAGTGAGCGTGAAAGGCGCTTCGACGATCATGGGACGAATCGTGCAGCGCGCGGGACGAATGATCGATGGGCATTCGCATGAGGCCACTGCCTGGCGGTTCCCGACGCCCGCCGAGCTCGCCGCCGCGGACCTGGATAAGATCGGCATGCCCACGAAACGTGTCGAAGCCGTGCAGCGGTTTGCGAATGCGGTGTCAACAGGCGCGTTGCCGCTCGACGAACCGGACGCTGATGCCGATGCGTTGAAGCGCGATCTGCTGGCGCTGCCGGGTATCGGTCCGTGGACAGTCGGTTATGTCGCGATGCGCGCCCTACGCGATCCAGACGCATGGCCCGATGCCGATCTCGTGTTGATGCAGGCCATCGCGCGGCGCAATCCGGCCCTGCTCAAGCCCGCGCAGCAACGGGCGCATATTGAGCGTTGGCGGCCTTGGCGCGCTTATGCCGCAGTACATCTGTGGAATGGAGTGGCGATGGAGACTGGGGCAGCGCGAGGCGGGTAGATCGAATACCAGACGAATGTATGCGGTCGACTGCATGCAATGCCACCGGCCAAACGAAGCTCCAGGGAACCTGAATTTCGCCAAGCCACCAGACGCCATCAGGTTTGAACAAGATCGCATTCGGTCGATTGAATACCACGCAAAGGCATACGGTCGACTGCATGCAAAAGTCGCGTGCGAGCCAGATTTCAAGAAACTGATCCGCCTTCGACCGAAAGGCTTAAGCCCCTGCCGCACCCCTTCTTCCCGCAGCAATCGCAAGCTCGATCGAAACCAGCAACCCCTCTTCATCGAAAGGCTTGCGCAGAAAACCCACCGCGCCACGCTGCATGGCTCGCTGAACCGTATCGTCGTCACCGTGCGCGGACATGAACACCACCGGAATGTCCCGATGCTCGGCGTTCAATCGACGTTGCACATCGAGCCCCTGCATCCCTCGCATTTTGATATCGAGCAGAACGCACATGGCATCGTCGACGGCCGACGATGCAAGGAACTCCTCGCCCGACGAGAACATCGCGGTCGCGTAGCCAACGGCCTTGAGCAAATTGCCGACGCCGCGTCTTACCGAGGCGTCGTCATCGACGATGCAGACAAAGCTCATGTATGCCAATGCTCCCGTGGCTCGCGTCGCGGCAGATTCATCGGGAAGCGGCCGATACCAACACGAGCCTGCCGCCGCGCGCCGCAGCACCTAGCGTTCGCATGCGCGGCTCAGTGCGTGCAGACGTCACGACGCTAGCATCGTCGGACTCGCCCGACTTGCGCAACGCATAGTCGCGCGTCGTCTCCAGCAGGAAATAGTCACGAGTCGTGCTGTCGAACGAAGTCATCAGAAGACACTTCGAGGCGAGGCCGACGATCGCCTCCATGACCTCGTTTCGCGATAACCATTCGCACGCGGCGACTGTACAAGCCTCATCCAGCGAAAAGCGGTCGGGGAATACGGCGAGCCGTCGCAGCACTACGCGTTCGGCCGCGCCGAGCAGTTTGTAGCTCCAGTCGAGCGAAGCGGCCAAGGTCTGCTGCCGAGGCGGCGCAGTCCTGCGCCCGCCCGTCAGCGACTGGAACCGATCATCGAGTTCCGCAGCCAGCCTGCGTATGCCGAACACAGCCGCCCGCGCCGCGGCGAGTTCGAGTGCCAACGGAATGCCGTCGAGCCGGCGGCAGATCGTCGCGAGCATGTCGAGACTGCCACGGTCCCGTTCGACCGACACATTCAACGCGCTCATCTGCGCGAGAAACATCCGCACCGAGGCGCTGGCGAGAATCGCTTGCGAGGTGGACTCGACATCGGGCATGTCGAGCGGCGCGACCCGGTAGCACTTTTCGTCGTGCGTGCGCAGTGGCTCACGGCTCGTCGCCAAAATTCGCAGCGCCGCGCACGCTTCCACGAGTTGTTGGGCGAGCGACGCGGCTGCCTCGATTACATGCTCGCAGTTGTCCAGCAACAGCAGTATCTTGCGGCTCTGAAGATCCGTGATGAGCGCTTTGATCGAACCATCGCTCATGGAACGGTCGATGCCAAGTGCTTCGGCGATGGCATACGCGACCATGCGCGCATCGTTCACGGCCGCGAGCGAGACGAAGCACACATCGATCTTTGCGTTAGCCGCAATCGAACGCGCCGCCGCGATGCCAAGCTGCGTCTTGCCAATACCGCCCGAGCCCAGCAACGTGACGAGATGCGCTTCCTGCAAGGCACCGACGATCTCTGCAAGCGCGCTCTCGCGTCCGATCAAAGCCGCGCGACCATGCGGCAGGGCATCGAGATGCGTCGCTTTCGGATCCATTGAATCGGCAGGCGCGGACACGTCGACCGCATTCGCGAGCCGATAACCTCGACCGGACACGGTATGGATAGCCTGACCGTCAGCGCCGAGGACACGCCTGAGCGTCGAAAGCTGCACATGGATGTTGTTCTCGCCGACCACCGATTTCGGCCACACGTGGCGCAGAATCTCATCCTTCGTGACCGTTTTGCCATTTGCGCGAATCAGCAATTCGAGGATGTCGAACGCGCGCGAGCCGACCTCGAGCAGTCGCCCATCCAGACGCGCCTCGCGCATTTCCAGCGACACTACGATTCGACCGATCTTGATCATGCCGCACTCACGCCTGGTTGATTAACGGAACCGCCACGTTGCGCGCATGCGCAATCAGTCCTCGTACGGACGAGCATCCGCGGATACGAGACACACGAAGGCGCTCGCCTTCAGCACGCATTCCACCGAAGACAGCAG
The DNA here is from genome assembly GCF_023631465.1 of Caballeronia sp. GAWG1-1. Classification (NCBI taxonomy): domain Bacteria; kingdom Pseudomonadati; phylum Pseudomonadota; class Betaproteobacteria; order Burkholderiales; family Burkholderiaceae; genus Caballeronia; species Caballeronia sp. GAWG1-1. Next base: position 274,458 of record NZ_JALQDB010000032.1, on the reverse strand, counting down.
AAACAGCAGCGGCGACACGCGGAACTCGACCGGCAGCCCGAATGACATTGCCATCAGACCGATCGTGCAGAGCAACGCATAGACGATGCGCGCGACGCGGCTGCCAGTCAGCACGAACCCAACGAGCGCCAGCCACAAGAGTTTGCCGACGATGCATGCAAGCGCATCGCGCGCCGAGAGACTGATCCATAACTCGAACGGCAACTCGACGAGCGCCCATAGACCGGTCGCGAGAATCAAGCGGCGCGTCCACGCCCCAAGCGCGATGCGGCCGCTCAAGAACGTATCGGCAGAACTGGCTCGTCGTGAGGAGACTGGATCGTCGAGAAAGCGCATGACAGTGGTTCCTTGGCGGACTTCCGCGCGTAACGACGCGGCCTTTATCGAACAACACGCATTACCCGGCGACGTTCGTCTTCGTCTTCCAGCAGTACGGGGTATCGCCGACCATTCGCTTGAATACGGTCGTGAAGTGAGCCTGCGAGCGGAAGCCGCAACTCAGGGCGACATCGAGCATGTTTTGCTTCGACTCGCGCAGCAGGCGCTGCGCGTATTCCACGCGGCGGCGCAGGAGAAACTCGTGCGGCGGCATGCCCGTCGCGCGGCGAAACTGCGAGGCGAAATGCATGCGCGTGAGCCCTGTGCTGCCGGCGATATCCGCGAGGCCGATCGAATCGGCGAGATGGGCATCGATAAATTCGATCGCGCGATTGAGCCGCCACGCGGGCAAGGCGCTGGCCTCGCGCTTTTGCCGGTCGGCCAGCGTGAAGTGCCGTGCAACCAGGCGCGACACGATGGCGAAGCTGACGCTATCGGTGAACACCTTGCCCACCGCCGCGTCCTCCGATTGCGATACCGCAAGCGCCTGTCCGAGCCGTTCCAGCGCGGGGTCGCGCACGAGCTTGGGATCGTCGATACGAATATCGCCTGCATGCGGCCGCCTGAACATGTCCTCGAAGCATTCGCTCAAGACCTGTTGCCCGACGAAAAGATGCAGCACGTCGGCAGGCGACTCGAACACGGCGCTGCAGCGCACGTCGGGCGCCGTGATCTGCACGGCCCCGGCGGCGACGCGTCCGCGCACGAGCGTCTTGCCTGCATGAGAAAACGTGAGTGACGTGCACTTGAGACTCAGTGCGATGCAATGATGCGTCGCGCTCTCGACACTTGCGACTTCCACCGGCGACTTGTCGTTGCAGGTCCATCGCGAGAGGAGAATGCCGCCGCGCGGACGGCTGCTGGCAGCGTCGTCGGGAGGTGTGCGCCATGCATGTTCCATTCCGATTCCGTTCGCCCAACTCTTCTGCGCGACCTCGATTACGGGTTCGGGATACGACATCGACGAAATGGTCATGACCGGTCATCCAGTGAAGTTGTTTGAGCGACTTTGCATGGACTCCACGGTATCGCACGGCAATTCGTACAGCCAGTCGTACGTTGGGGTGGCTTGAATGACCGATGGTTGGTTCAGATCATACGGAGGTTTAGTCGGGTTTCGATGCGGCGCGGGCGGGTTGACTAGCGCGAGGTCTGGCGCGGTGCGGTGTTCAGACGGAGGCGGTAGGTGAGTTATACGTGCGTATAGGGTGTGAGCGGTTCGTCGTCGCGTGATTCAGTACGCACACTGCGCAGTGCCAGTCGCCCTCGCCCAAGGCCAACCACCTCAAACCCCACCCCGCGCGCGCCTCACCGGCAATGCGACTCCCAACGCCTCCGCCTTCCTCACGAAATCAGCAAGGGAGCGCGCCCCCATCTTCCGCATGGCCTGCCCGCGATAGATTTTCACGGTGATCTCGCTCAGGCCCATCTCCGCCGCGATCTGCTTGTTCATGAGGCCCGAGGCGACGAATGCCATGACCTCACGCTCACGTGCCGTCAACGTGTCGTAGCAATGCCGCAAATCCGCTACCGAACGGTTCGTCGCGCGACGCTGCGCATCGTTGGCCAGCGCCTGTTCCACTGCATCGAGCATGTCCTGATCGCGGAACGGCTTGGCCAGGAAGTCCTGCGCGCCGGCCTTCATCGCCTTGACCGTCATCGCGATATCGCCATGCCCCGTCATGAAGATGATCGGCAGACTCAGTTCGCTCGATGCAATCTGCTCCTGCACCGCAAGTCCGCTTTGTCCCTTGAGACGCACGTCGAGGATCAGGCAACTCGGCACATCCGGCATGTCGAACGCCAGAAACTCCTGCGCGGAGCCGAAGGTTTCGACCTTGAGGCCCACCGAACGCAGGAGATTGCTGACGGCTTGGCGCATCGATTCGTCGTCGTCCACCACGTACACCATGGCGCTCGCGGTGTTGTTACTGGCGTCAGCGCTCGCATCGCTGCGCGGATGACTGCTCATCACATCTCCCTTCGTGAGCGGACAGAAGAAGATGTAAAGGCGCGCGGCCTTTTACATCGCCGAAAGCGCGCTGGAAGGAGCGGTCGAAGTGACGCGCTCCAGGAAAAGCGTGCTTCCCAAGCGATGATGCGCGAGGCCATCCACGCGACGGTACTTATTTTTCCTTAATCGTTCAAAAGGCGGCGCCGCGACGCTCACCCACGACCGCTCCCATGCGGCTGCAACGTCACCGTGCAAGTCATCCCCATCGCGAGCCTCATTCCCTCGGGAACACGATCGATATGAATCCGCACCGGCACTCGCTGCGCGAGCCGCACCCACGTAAAAATCGGGTTGACGTCGGCGAGCAAATCGCCGCTCGTCGGATTGTCACGGTCGGCGATCCCGCTTGCGAGACTATCCACGTGACCTTGAATGTCTTCACCGCCCGATAGCAGTCTGATCGTCGCCCGATCGCCCACTTGCACGTGCGGCAGCTTCGTTTCCTCGAAGTAGCCGTAGACCCAGAACGAGTGCGAGTCGATCAGCGCCATGCGCGCGGTCCCGGCCGTGGCGAAATCGCCCGGATAAAGGTTCAGGTTCGTGATGAAACCATCGGACGGCGCGCGCACCTCGCTGCGCGTCAGGTTCAGCGCGGCCGTCTCTTGCGCCACTACCGCTGCCTTCACGGCTGCCTCGGCCGCGTTGTAGGCGGCGACATCGGCGGCATGATCCGACGCCGATTGCCTCGCAAGCGATGCCGAATCCAGCCGGTTTTCGTCCGATATCACGTCGCCCGCAAGATTGGCGCGGCGCGCCGCCTGAGCGCGTTTCATCGCAAAACCGGATTCGCTTGCGGCCATGCGCGCCTTCGCCTGCGCCATTTGCGCCTGCGCACGCGCGAGATCGGCATCGGCCTGCGCCATGGCGTAATGGAAGCGAGCCGGATCGAGCACGAACAGAATGTCGCCCTTGCGCACGAGCTGGTTGTCCTTCACGCGCACGTCGCTGACGAGGCCGGAAACATCCGTCGCGACTTGCACGACCTGCGCGCGCACGCGTCCGTCGCGCGTCCACGGCGAGTACATGTAGTCGAGCCACAGCATGCGAACCAGCACGATCGCCACGACCAGTATCGTGAGCGTGAACCCCGCGCGCAGGATGGATTGCGTTTTCATCTTGATGTCATTGGGTGGTTTCATCGCCATGCGAGCAGCGAAGCGCCGCTGAACATCGCAGCGAAGAGCGCGACGCGAAAGAGGCTCGCGTGCCACGTAAAGCGATAAAACCCGAGCCGCGCCAGCACGAGATCGAGAACGACGAACAGCAGCACGCAGCCAGCAAGTATCGGCAGCAAGCCGGGCATGAGAAGCGAGAAGACGTCAATCTCGCGTGGCATCGGCGACTCCTTGGGTTGCTTCCCGCGGCATGGACGATGCAAAGCCGCCGCCCAGTTCCTTCATCAATAACGCCCAGGCATCGAGACGTTTCGCCCGAATCGTCGCGAGGCTTTGTTCCTGCTGCAACTGCGCATCCTGCGCGGCCAGCACGTTCAAAAACTCGGTGATGCCGCTGCGATACCCCGTGTCGGCAAGCTGAAACGACTTGCGCGCCGAATCGAGCGTGTCCTCGATCGACGCCTGCTGCTCGCCGAGCGAACGCAAGGTTACGACTTGCGTGGCAACGCCCTGCATCGCGCCGATCACGCTCTGGTTGTAGGCGTCGACGGCGGCATCGCGCGACGACACCGCGACGCCGTAGTTGCCGCGCCGCCGTCCGCCGTCGAAGATCGGCAGCGAGATCGCCGCGCCCACGCCGTGGCCCATGCCGTTGCTATCGACGAAGTTGAAGAAGCCGCCGAAAGTCGCCGCCGATCCCAGCGATGCCGTCGCCAGCAAGTTGATGTCCGGATAGAAATCCGCATGCGCCGCGTCGATGCCCTTGTCCGCTTGCAACACGCGCCAGCGCCCGGCCACCACGTCCGCGCGATGCCCGACGAGCTCGGCCGGCAGCGTCGCCGGCAGATCGACCGGCACGCTCAGCGCGAGGCCGGGACGGCGCAAGGCATCGGCATAACCCGGCCCCTTGCCCGCCAGCCCCGCAATGCCGATGCGCGAAAGCGCGAGTTGTTGCTGCGCTTCCTGCACGCGTGTCGTGCTCATGGCAAGTTGCGTCTGCGCCTGACTGACTTCGAGACCGCTGCCGACGCCCGCATGCCAGCGGCGCGTGGCGATATCGAGCGTGCGCTGCTGTTCGTTCTGCACGTCGCGATAGACATCGAGCAATGCGTATTGCAGCGACAACTGCACATAGCTGCGCACCACGGCCGTCTGCAGCTCGACTTCGGCGAAGCGCGCGTCGGCCGCCACCGCTTGCACGTTGTCGAGCGCGGCTTCGCGGATCGCGCGATTCTTGCCCCACAGATCGAGATCGTATGAAAGGTCAGCCTCGACGTTGTTGCTCCACACGGTCGTGCCGCCAGGCGGCGCGGGCGTGGTGTAGCGGGCATAACGTCTGCGCTCGAAGCTGCCGTTCGCGCTGACTTGCGGCAACTCGGCCGCGCCTGCGATCTGCGCCTGAAAACGCGCCGCGTCAATTCGCTCTTGCACCGCGCGCAGCCCGGGATTGCCTGCGGTCGCGTCCTGCACCAGCGTATCCAGCTGCGGGTCGTTCCATTGACGCCACCACGCGTCGGCGGGCCATTTCGCATCGGCTTGGGTCGCGCGCAGAGCGGCACCGGCGTCGAGCGTGGCGGGGTCGATCATCGACTCGTGTGGGTGGATGCCGCCGCTCGTGATGCAGGCGGAAAGAAGCAGCGCGCAGCCGCTCGACGACAAGACCCACGACAGGCGGCGCGTCTTCATGCCGGCGTCTCCTTCGTTTGCCATAACGCGAGGCTGTCATCGCGCAAGGTCAGCTCGGTGAAATGCAGCAACGCGCGCATGCGATACCGCTTGAGCGTCGCCGTATCGGTCGCGATGTTGTCTCCGAGCGGCAGCATGTCGAGCGCCCGGCGCGTCGCTATGAGCGCGTTCTGCGCGGCTTCGGGTGTCGTGTTCGAGAACACACTCGCCAGCGCCGCAAGCCATGCGTCCTGTTCCGCCGCCCAGCCTTCCGGCAAGGTCGCGCCGAGTTGCTCGGTGTCGAGACGAATCTGAATCATCGAGCGGCCGATTTCGAGCGCCGCGAACGCCCAGCCGATCAGACGGTCACGATTCACGCGGGCATCGACCGGCGCGGATGCAATCTGCAAGATGAAATCGCGCAAGCTCAGTTCGAATGTATAGAGCAGGTCGGCCAGGTCGCCATTGCGCGCGTCATGCACGATCAATCCGCGAATCTGCTTCATGTACTGCGCGGAGATCCAGTCGCCCGCGCGCGGCACGAGCACCGAGAACGCGACCGCCGCCACCGCGATTCCGCCTAGCAGCGCGAAGCCGGTGTCGAGATAAGCGCTCGGGTTATAGATCGTCGGGTTCGTAATGCCGACGATGAAGCAGAAGTACAAGCTGAAGCCGAGCCCGAGTATCGCCGTCTTCGGGAACGTGTTCAGATAGCTGCCGATCATCACCACGATCGCCATCGACGCCGCCAGCAACTCGAACGTCTCGATGCGCGGCAGCACGAAGAAATTGAACGCGAAGCCTGCAAGCCATCCTCCAAGACAGCCGCCGAAAATTTGCCAGCTCGCAACCGTCGGGTTCGGTGCAAGCGCGAATAACGCGCTCGTGATCGCCACCGCGACGATGGCGGTTGCGCCTCCGACCCAGCCCGAGGCGATCCACGCCGCGCCGACCGCAAGCACGGCGACGGCGGCGCGCGCACCGGCGATGGTCGCGGCCGTGCGATTAGCCGTGGCCCGAGTCCTGCCGATGCGGCCGATTGCCTGCAGCACCGACTGCGACCACGGCAAGCGGCCGATGGTGCGCGCGTCGATATAGCTTCGGCACATCAGGCGCAGATCGGCCATCGAAAAGAACAGTGCCGCGCCCGTCGTCGATACGAACTGACGCTGATGCGCCGACAGATCCGCGAGCGCCTGCAACAGCTTGCCGAGGCGCGTGGGCAAGGCATCCTCGAAGGCATCGAGATCGCGCATCAGCGTTTCCACCGCTTCGAGCGTGACGAGTTGCGCGTCTGCCTCGTTCGGCACGACGGCGAGCAACGCGTCGATGAGATCGTAAGCGGCCGCGAGAGCGCGCGGGTCAGCTTCGGCGGCGACACTTAACTTCAGTTGATGCAGCGCGTGAATCCACGCGACGGTATCGAGAAAACCGCGGTCGAGATCGAGATAGACATGGTTGTGAAGACGGATAGCCGGGTCTTCGAACACGGCGCCGCTGCGCAGGCTTTCCACTTCCACACGCTCGCGAATCAGCGAGAGGAAGGTGTCGAAACCGGTAAGCGTCGCGGTGCGGTCGAGCATCGCGTGCATGGCGTTGAGCAAGTCCGTGAAGTTCTTGCGGCTGGCCGCATAGAGCGCGGGCGTGACAGAGCGCGGAAAGATCACCGCGCTGACCACGCTCGCGCAGACCACGCCGATCACCACCTCGCTCACGGTGAATACGACGTTGTCGTACACGCCATAAGGATTGGACCACGCCGGTATGGCCGTGATGGCGGTGCCGTATCCTGTCAGCACGAAACCATACGACTGAAAATTGCGGTAGTAGGACGCGCCGAACACGCACACGCCGATCCACACCGCGAGCGCGATCAAAAAAAGCCACGGCTGCTGCGGAAACAGCGCGATGAGCACGAGCCCCGCAAAGCTGCCGCACACCATGCCGAGCCCGCGATAGAAGCCACGCGCGATCACCATGCCGCTTTGCTGATGCATCATCACGATGATGCACGAGACCATGGCGGTGGCCGGCGTGCGCAGTTCGAGCCGCATGCACACGCCCATTGCAAGCGACATGGCAAGCGCCACTTTCGCGATATGCCTGAAGCGGGGTCCGTCGTCGTTCCAGTATGTCTTCAGCTCTTCCCGCCATCGAGGCAGGGCCGCGCTGCCGGCATCGGCTTGCAGGGTCATGGGGCGCTCGTCGCTTGTTCGTGCGGATATTCGCGTGGTATGGAGTCTGCTGCGAACGCGGACCAGGCAATTGCACAATCGCACGCTTTTTGCGCATGCGCTGCATGAAATGACCGGCCATGAGACGTGCTCGCGTAGTCAGGTCCGGCTAATCTTTGTATGATGCGTCCCAACACAACAGGTACCAGCCAGCCATGCCGAGAAAAGCGCGGAACAGCGAAACCCCGCCGAAGATCGAAGACGTCGAACAGGAAAAGCTCGTCACGCGCCGCTTGGCGCCGGAGGTTCGCGAACGGCAGATCGTGCTCAAGGCCGTCGATCATTTCGCCACGCATGGATTCTCCGGCAGCACGCGTGAACTCGCGCGTCAACTCGACATCACGCAGCCGCTTCTGTACCGCTACTTTCCGAGCAAGGAAGCGTTGATCGACCGCGTGTATGAAGAGGTCTATCAGTGGGACACGAGCTGGGAGAACCTCATCAAGGACCGCGACCTGCCCATTCAGGAACGCATGGTGCGTTTCTATTCGGCGTATTCGGTGGTGATCCTGCGGCGCGAGTGGATTCGCATCTTTATCTTCGCGGGACTGACGCGCGAAGGCATCAACTCGAAATATCTGACGCGTCTGCGTGAGCGCGTGTTTCTTCCGGTGATGGCGGAGATTCGTCTTGCCTATGGACTGCCCGCGCCCGCCAGCGCGCGTCAGCGGGAGATCGACCTCGAACTGATCTGGAGTCTGCACGCCAGCATTTTCTATCTCGGCGTGCGCAAGTGGATCTACGGTCTGCCCGTCACCGACGACGTTGAAGATCACATCGCGCGTCAGGTCGACGCCTTCTTGAACGGCGTGCCCGCCGCGCTCAAACGCGCAACCAAGCAGCCCGCGCGCATCAAACCGGGCGCCAAAGCCTGAGTCCGCTTCCAGGCCGGCAAACGCGCCGGCCGTTCGTCTTATTCCCATCGCATCACTCCCGCCTCGTGGTTTTTCAGGGTAAACACCGGCGATGCGCCGCTTTATCCCGCTCCCCGCTTCACCTACAATTTATCAAACGATCACTAATCGATCGATAAATAATTTTTCAGGAGCCGAAGATGCCTGTTACGAAACTTGCCCACTACTCGATCCGCACGACCGATCTCGAACAGTCGTGCCACTTCTATGAACGCATCCTCGGCTTCAAGCGCGGCTATCGTCCGCCCTTCGACTTTCCCGGCGCGTGGCTCTACAAAGGCGGCGACGAAGTGGACTTCGGCACGGTTCATATCATTGGCGTGGATCCGAACAATCCCGAAGGACTCACCGCATATCTCGGCGACAAGGCCTTGCCCGCGAGCGGAACGGGCACGGTCGATCACATTGCGTTTCTCGCGACGGGCGTCGAAGAGACGTGGCAGACGCTGACGAGCGAAGGCATCGCGTGGCGCGATCGCACGGTGCCGAGCCTCGGCTTGCATCAAGTGTTCATCGAAGATCCGTCGGGCGTGACTATCGAACTCAACTTCCCCGCCGAAGAACTGAGCCGCCTCACGCATGCACGACCGTCGAGCAGGCAAAACCCCGTCAGCGAAGGAGAATGAGCATGGTCCAGAGTTCCAAACGATCCAGAGCGATCATCGTCGGCGGTTCGCTCGGCGGCCTTTTCGCAGCGAACCTGCTGGTGCGTAACGGCTGGGATGTAGACGTGTTCGAGCGCGTGCCGGATGAACTCGCCGGACGCGGCGCGGGCATCGTGACGCATCCCGAACTTTTCGATGCACTCGGCGCAGCCGGCATTCAAATCGACGATGGCATCGGCGTGAAGGTGCGTTCACGCGTGACCTTTGCGCAGGACGGCGCGGTGCTGTCCGAACGCGATCTGCCGCAAACGCTGACCGCGTGGGGCAAGATGTATCACGTGCTGCGCGCTGCGCTTCCCGACGTGCACTATCACGCTGGAGTAACGGTGGCATCGGTGGAAGATGACGGCGATCGTGCAACCGTCACGCTCGGCGACGGGGCGGTATTGCATGCCGATCTCGTCATCGCGGCGGATGGCTTCAAATCGGCTATTCGCGAGCGCTTGATGCCCGAAGTGAAGCTGCAATATGCCGGTTATATTGCGTGGCGCGGTCTTGTCGATGAAGCCTCGCTTTCGCGTGAAACTCGCGACGCGCTCTTCGACAAGTTCGCGTTCTGCCTGCCGCCGCGCGAGCAAATTCTCGGCTATCCCGTGGCCGGCCAGGGCAATAGCACGACGCCCGGCGAGCGCCGCTACAACTTCGTGTGGTATCGCGCAACGAGCGAAGATGTCCAGCTTCCCGATCTGCTGACCGATGCATCGGGCAAGCGCTGGACCGGCGGCATTCCGCCGACGCTCATTCGCGCCGACGTGCTCGCCGACATGGAAGACGCCGCGCTCACGCTGCTCGCACCGCAATTCGGCGAAGTCGTGACGCGCGCGACGCAACCGCTCTTTCAGCCTATCTTCGATCTCGAAGTGCCGCGCATGGCGATCGGCCGTATCGCGCTGCTGGGCGATGCCGCGTTCGTTGCGCGCCCGCATTGCGGAATGGGCGTGACCAAGGCAGCCAGCGACGCCATGACGCTCGTCAAGGCACTGAAGACGCACGGCGATGTGCAAGACGCGCTTGCCGGCTACAGCCTCGAACGCACGCAAGTGGGCACGGCTATCGTGCAGCACGCGCGCCATCTCGGCGCATACATGCAGGCGCAGTTGAAGACGGAAGTCGATCGCGAGATGGCCGAGCGCTACCGCACGCCCGATGCCGTCATGCGCGAGACCGCCGTTCCCGCGCGGTTCTGATGACAAAGGAGACGACGTGGATCACAGCGCCCCAACCTATGCGATGAACGCGCACGTCATCGCCGAAGAACCGCCGCCGCACATGGCGAACCCGTTGCTCGACGACCCGCGCTTTCACGCGCTCGTGCAAAAACGCCGCGCCTTCTCGTGGATGCTCACGCTCCTCATGCTCACGGTGTACTTCGCCTTCATCCTCACGCTGGCATTCGCGCCCGCGTTGCTCGGCCGGCCGATTGCCGCCGGTTACCCAGCGACGTGGGGCATTCCAGTCGGCTTCGGCATGTTCGTCTTCACGTTCGGCATCGTGGCGGTGTATGTCGCGCGAGCCAACACTTTCCATGACCGCGCCGTGAACGAAATCCGGCAAGGAGCACGGCAATGAAACGTATCTCTCTTTCGCTCGGCGCGTTGATGGGCGCTGTCACTTCGATCTCTGCCGATGCCGCCGAAGTCGCGTCGGCGTCACGCTCGCATAATCCGATAGCGATCGGCATGTTCCTCGTTTTCGTCGCATCGACCTTGTTCATCACGCGCTGGGCGGCAAGAAAGAACCACAGCGTGTCCGATCACTACGCTGCGGGCGGCAAGATCACCGCGTTCCAGAATGGCTGGGCAATAGCGGGCGATTACATGTCGGCCGCGTCGCTGCTCGGCATTTCCGCGCTGGTCTTCACGAGCGGCTACGACGGCCTCATCTATTCCATCGGGTTTCTCGCGAGCTGGCCGATCATCCTCTTTCTGATCGCCGAACCGTTGCGCAACCTCGGCCGTTATACGCTCGCCGACGTGGTGTCCTATCGCCTGCAACAACGGCCGATTCGTGCGTTCGCCGCGTCGAGCTCCATCGTGATCGTGCTGCTATACCTCGTCTCGCAGATGGTCGGCGCGGGCAAACTCGTCGAATTGCTGTTCGGCTTCGACTACACGGCGGCGGTCGTGCTGGTCGGCGTGCTGATGGTGGTGTACGTGTTCTTCGGCGGCATGCTCGCCACCACATGGATTCAGATCATCAAGGCAGCGCTTCTACTGGCGGGCGCGGCTTTCATGGCGTTCATGGTGTTGAGCCGCTTCGGCTTCAGCATGAACGCGCTCTTTGCACAGGCGATCCTCGCGCATCCGAAACACGCCGCGATCATGAGCCCTGGCGGTTTGGTATCCGATCCCGTCTCCGCCGTTTCGCTCGGCCTCGCGCTGATCTTCGGCACGGCCGGACTGCCGCATATCCTGATGCGCTTCTTCACGGTCGGCGACGCCCGCGCCGCGCGCAAGAGCATTCTGTACGCGACGGGCATCGTGGGAATCGGCTATGCGCTCATCATCGTCATCGGCTTCGGCACGATTGCGCTCGTGGCGACCGATCCGCTCTATCACAGCGCATCCGGCGGCGTGATCGGCGGCGTGAACATGGTGGCCCTGCATCTGGCGCATGCGGTGGGCGGCAACGTGTTCCTCGGCTTCATGTGCGCGGTCGCGTTCTCGACGATCCTGGCCGTGGTCGCGGGCCTGACGCTCGCCGGTTCCTCGGCGGTATCGCACGACCTGTATGCGAACGTGCTGCGCCGCGGACGCGCGACGGACCGCGAGGAAATGCGCGTGTCGCGGCTCACCACGCTCGTGCTCGGCGTGCTGGCCATCTTGCTTGGCATTGCGTTCGAGAAGCAGAACATCGCGTTTATCGTGAGTCTCACGTTCTCGATCGCGGCAAGCTCCAATTTTCCGGTGCTGTTGCTGTCGATCTACTGGCGCGGCCTCACCACGCGCGGCGCGGTGATAGGCGGTTCGCTCGGTCTGATCTCGGCCGTCACGCTCACCATCCTGAGCCCGACCGTCTGGGTCCAGGTGCTTGGTCACGCGCACGCCATCTATCCGTACGAATATCCCGCGCTCTTTTCCATGCTCGTCGCCTTCGTGAGCGTGGTCTTCTTCTCGATCACCGATCACTCGGCGCGCGCCGTGCGCGAACGTGCGCTCTATGGCAATCAGCTCGTGGACTGCGAGCTCGGCATGATCAAAAACGGCTGAGACAGGCCGATCGAATTCCATCACGGAGACATGACTCATGGATTGCACTTGCTGCATCTCGCCGAAGCGCCGTCGTCTGCTTGGAACCATGGCCGCGCTCGCGGGCGGCTTCGCTTCGGGCCTTCCGAACGCATCCGCCCGAGCCAATGCGACAGTCAAAGGCAAATCGATCGACATTCACGCGCACTATTACCCCGAAAGCTATTGCGAACTCGTCGGCAGCGACGGCGATAAATTCGGCGGCAAGTTCACCTGCGATGCGAGCACCTTCAGCTTTCAGACGCCTGCTGGCGGCCTCGGTCCGCTGCCGCTCAAATTCATCCGTATCGACGAACGGCTTGCCGATATGGACGCGTCCGGCGTCGACGTACAGGCGCTCTCGCTCAGCGTGCCGATGGCCTATTGGGCCGACCGCGCCTTCAACGCGAAGCTGGCAACGACATGGAACACGGCAGCATCCGCGGTGCACGTGCAGCATCCGACGCGCTTCGTCGTCCTCGCGACGCTGCCGATGCTGAACGCGCACGACGCCATCGACGAACTCGAACGTGCGTCCGAATTGCCGGGCGTACGCGGCGTCTATATGGGCACGAACATCAACAACCGCGATCTCGACGATCCGTTGTTCGAGCCGGTCTTCGCGCGCATCGAACAACTCGATTTGCCGGTGTTCCTGCATCCGCAACAGACGGTCGGCGGCGCGCGGCTCACCGACTTCTACCTGAGCAATCTGCTCGGCAATCCATTCGATACCGCCATTGCCGGATCGCATTTGATTCTCGGTGGCGTCATGGACAGGCATCCGCGACTCAACGTCACCTTGCCGCACGCGGGCGGCGCGTTGCCTATCCTCATGGGCCGTATCGATGCGGGCTGGAACGTGCGGCCCGAAACGCGGAGGCTTGCGCAGAAGCCGAGCAGCTACCTGCGCCGCTTCAATTACGACACGGTGTCGCATTCCGGGCCGGTGCTCGATTTCCTGATAAAGAACATCGGCATAGACAGGCTCGTGCTCGGCAGCGACTACTGCTTCGATATGGGTTATGAACAGCCGGTCACGTTTCTGGACCGCCTAGAGCTGCCGCCCGAGCAGAAGAATCTGATCCTCGGCGGCAACGCGGCGCAATTGCTCAAGATATGAGATTGACGCCCGGCGACTGAACGAAAATTAATATTTGTCGCGGACAATTTCCAAGATAATCCACGGATTCCGCCGGTTATGACCATCGCTTGATTATGGCAACGCAAACGCCGCATGCGTGAGTGCAGCGTGACGAGCAAGGGTGACGGACCATGTTCAACCAGACAGATATTTCCAGCACCACGGCGCCGCGTCAGAAAGACTCGCTCGGCTGTCTTTCGACGCAGCTGCACAAGGACCTCGAACTGCGCGCGGGCGACTTCACGTTCTATCGCAAATGCAGGCGCGAGGAAAAGACGAGCGAAGTCGTCACGCCCGCGTCCGATCGCGGCTTTCTCATCGGTGTCTCGCTCGCGGCGGGACATCGCCGGCGCATCATCACGGGTAGCCGTTCGGCGCTGCACGAGTTCAGGAAGGACTCGGTCTATATCCGCAATTTCGAGGACGACTACCGCGCCGATCTGCATGGCGCGTTCGACTTCGTGCTGATGGAATTTTCGCGGTCGTTCATCGTGAACACGGGCTATGAGCGAAACGGCACGACCATTTCCGGCTTCTCGGTGCCGCCCGGACGCGAGGACGCCATCTTCGGCCAGCTCGCGCAGGTGCTCGCGCTGACGCTGGATCGTTCGTCCGAGACCAGTGCGCTTTTCCTCGAACAACTCGGCGTCACCATCGGCACGCATCTCGTGGATCGATACGGCGACGCGACCGTGAAAGCGCTCAAGCCGGGGCCGCGTCTTTCGAGTATTCAGGAAGCGCGCGCCAAGGAGATGCTGCTCGCCAAAACCGATGACAACGTATCGCTCGAAGCCATCGCGAGTGCATGCAACTTGTCGCGCAGCTACTTCATCCGCGCGTTTCGCGAGACCACGCAGCGCACGCCGCATCAATGGGTGCTGGAGCAACGCATCGAACATGCGCGCATGCTGCTTCGCAAATCGACGTGGTCGCTTGCGGAGATCGCCATTGCATGCGGCTTCTCCGATCAAAGCCACTTCAGCCGCACGTTCTCGCAACTGGTCGGCACGCCGCCCGGAAACTGGCGCAGGCAAGCGGGCAATTGACACAGCCTTTCTTCAGTCGATACCTCGCGTCGTCACATCCATAGACTTTCATACAAAGCATCGCACTTACGTGCAATACGCATGAACGGCGCTGCGCTAACTTGATCGTGCCGAGGCTGCGCACGCCACTTTCTTATCCTGCGCCGACCTTAGCTTCTCCCTCCCGTCTCGCTCCCTTTCCCCAACCTGGAAACGTCACGATGCAAATAGGCGGATTTCAGATCGATCTGGAGATGCGCGCCTTATGGCGAAACGGCGAACTCGTGCGTCTCGGCTCGCGCGCTTTCGATATCCTCGCCGTGGTCGCGGCGGCTGGCGGCCGTCTCGTCTCGAAGGACGAGGTGATGAACGCCGTATGGCCCGACACCGTCGTCGAGGAGAACAATATTCATGTTCATCTCTCGGCGTTGCGCAAGGTGCTCGGCGCGGACCGCGACCTGATTCTCACCGTGCCCGGCCGTGGCTATCAACTCCTGCAACGCAAGCCGAGCACGCCATCCGATGAAGCGCGGCTCAAGCCCGCTTGCGGCCGCCGTCTTCCGCCGCAAAAATCCGCGTTGCTCGGACGCGATACGGAAATCGCCACGATCCGCGCCATGCTGCGCAACTCGCACGTGTTGACGGTGACGGGCGCGGGCGGCATCGGCAAGACGCGGCTCGCTATCGAGGCGGCCCGTCATAGTGCCGAAGACTTTCCAGAACCGGTGTGCTTCGTCGAACTCGCCGCGTTGACGACGCGCGAGGGCGTGCTGTGCGCCATCGCGGAGAGTTGCGGCATTGCCTTGCCCGATACGCAAATCGATGTAGCGCGCGTGGCCGCGACACTCGCCGGCCAGTCGAAACTCCTGCTGCTCGATAACGCCGAACATGTGGTCGGCGCCGTGGCGCAGATCGTCGATGCACTCGTCGCCGGCAACGAAAAGCTGCGCGTGCTGGTGACGAGCCGTGAGCCGTTGCGCGTGATGGCAGAGAGCATCTTCCGAGTGGAACCGCTCGACGTGCCTCCCGCCGATGCCGCGGACGCCGATATTCTCCGATGCTCCGCCGTGAGCCTCTTCATCCTGCGCGCCGATTCGTTGCAGGAAAGCGTGGCGACCGACAGCGCGGAGATCCGGCTCGTCGGTGAAATCTGCCGGCGTCTGGACGGCCTCCCGCTTGCCATCGAACTGGCCGCCGCGCGCGTCGCCGCGCTCGGCGTGGAAGGCGTCTGCCGCAGGCTGGACGACCGCATGGCGATTCTCGCGGGCGGTTACCGCACCGCGCTGCCGCGTCATCAAACCTTGCGCGCCACTTTCGACTGGAGCTTCGCGCTGCTGGACCGCGACACGCAATCCGTGTTCTGGCGGCTCGCGCTTTTTAGCGGCAGGTTCTCTTTCGAGTCGATGTGCGCGGCAGTCTGCGACGAAGAGCACACGACAGCGGACGCCATCGGCGGCATCACCGAACTGGTCGCGAAGTCGCTCGTGAGCGTCGAATTCGAGCGCGCCACCGCGCGCTATCGTCTGTCGGAATCGACGCGCGCCTATGCGCTGGAAAAGCTGCGCGCCAACGGCGAATTGCGCGAGATCATCCGCCGCAATGCGCGTCATGTTGCACGACAGATCGCGGCCACAGCTTGCGGCCTCGACGACCATCCGGCCGCCTTCCAGCACACGCTGGACGATGCGCGCGTCGCGCTCGACTGGGCGATGTCCGTGGACGGCGATGTCCGCGTGGGTATCGAACTGGCGTCGCATCTCGTCGGCGCACTAAGCGACGCGCATCTGTTCGAGGAGTGCCGCATGCGCGCCGCGCTCGCCGTCGATGCCATCGCGAAGCTGCCGGCGGGAACGGCAGACGCAGCGATCGAGAAGCGGCTGCGCGCCGCGTTGACAGCGGCGGCGCCCGTGGTCCACGAGACGCCGCCGCTGCCTGCGCGACCCGCCCGCTGGTCGCTTTCCAGGCGCTTGCACAAGCCTGCGCTGACCGCCACGCCGCTTACGACTGGATGAACTCCAGCAGGTCCGCGTTGACGCGATCCGCGTGCGTGGTGCACATGCCATGCGGCGCGCCTTCGTAAATCTTCAGCTTCGCGTTCGGCATGAGCTTCAACGAGAGCTTGCCGGAATCGTCGAGCGGAACGATCTGGTCGGCGTCGCCTTGCAGCACGAGCGCGGGCACCGTGACCTGCTTCAGGTCTTCGGTGAAGTCCGTCTCCGAGAACGCCTTGATGCAGTCGTACATGCCTTTGATCGAACCCAGCATGCCGAGCAGCCAGAACGAATCGATCGTGCCTTGCGACACTTTCGCGCCGGGCTTGTTGAAGCCGTAGAACGGCATCGCGAGGTCCTTGAAGAACTGCGCGCGGTTATGGTGCACGCCTTTGCGAATGTCGTCGAACACGGATAGCGGCAGGCCGCCCGGGTTCGCTTCGGTCTTGAGCATGATCGGCGGCACGGCCGAAACCAGCACGACCTTCGACACGCGCTTTGCGCCATGACGCGCGATATAGCGCACCACTTCTCCGCCGCCGGTCGAATGGCCGACCATCATGATGTCTTGCAGATCGAGCGCTTCGACCAGCTCGGCAAGATCGTCGGCATAAGTGTTCATCTCGTTGCCGTTCCACGGTTGCGATGAACGGCCGTGGCCGCGACGGTCATGCGCGATCACGCGATAACCGCGTTCGGCGAGGAACATCATCTGCGCGTCCCACGCGTCGGCATCGAGCGGCCAGCCGTGAGAAAACGTGATCGCCGGGCCCGTGCCCCAGTCCTTGTAATAGATTTCCGTGCCGTCCTTGGTCGTGATGTAAGCCATGTCCGCTACTCCTTCTCGATTGATTGACCGGCCCGTGCCGGTGTGTCATGCGTGAAGGGAGTATTCGCGATTCGTGGCACGGCACGCTTGGTTATCGCCCGGCTTTTGTGGATTTGCACGATAGCTTCACGCAACGACTTCAAGCGACCGCCGACAGCGTGAAGACGAACGCCGTCCCACGCGGATACGCCGGTCCCGCGGTGAGCGTCCCGCCATGCGCCTCGATGATCGACCTGCAAATGGCGAGCCCCATGCCCATGCCGGTGTCCTTCGTGGTGAAGAACGCGTCGAAGATGCGCTCGGCAATGTCTTCGCGAATGCCATCGCCGTTGTCCTGCACGGACACGATCACGGTGCCCCTGTCGTCGATGCAGGACGTGACGGCGAGCAGGCGCTGACGCGCATCGAGATGGCTCATGGCATCGGCGGCGTTCATGACGAGATTGAACAGCACCTGTTGCAGTTGCACGCGATCAGCCGTTACCGAACAACGCGCAGCCAGATCGAGCCGCACGAAGACACCGCGTTGTTCTATTTCCGCCGCCGCCAGTTCGAACACTTCGCGCACGACGTAATCGATATAGACCGGCGCGAAAATAGGCTTGGTTTCCTTCGCAAGCGTCTGCAATGCGCGGATGATATCGCCCGCCCGCTTGCCGTCCTTGACGATCTCGCGCAGGCCGCTCGATGCCTCGGCCAGATCCGGCTCGGGCCGGTTGAGCCAGCGCACGGACGCACTCGCGTTCGACACGATGGAAGCCAGCGGCTGATTGATCTCGTGCGCGATCGAAGCGGCGAGTTCGCCCATCGTCGATGCGCGCGATGCCTTCGCCAGTTCGCTCTTCGCGTTCTGCAAGGCGAGTTCGGTCATGTGCCTTTCGGTCAGGTCGGTGACCACGCCGACGAAGCTGCTCACGCCGGACGGTTCGCCCAGCACTTCGAGATGCTTGATGGCGCCGTCCGGCGCGACCACGCGAAACTTCTGCCGGAAGGGCACGCGCTTGTGCGCGGCACGCTCGACCATCTCCCGATAAAACGCGACGTCCTCGGGATGAATGCGCTCCATGATCGCGCGTGTCGCGGGACCGCTCGCTTCTATTGGCAAGCAAAACACGTTGTAGAGTTCTTTCGACCAATAGCGCTCGCCCGTCAGCGTGTTCCAGATATAGCTTCCCGAGCGGCCTATCCGCTGCCCGAGCGCGAGCGCTTCCTCGCTCATGCGCAAGGCCGCTTCCGTTTCCTTGCGACGCTTGTTTTCTTCGAGCAACTCGGCATAAAGACGCGCCGTTTCGAGCGATATGGCCGCCTGCGACGCGAGCAATTCGAGCACCGAGGTGCGGCTCTCCGTGAACACGCCCGTCGTCAGATCGTTTTCCAGGTAAAGCGCGCCGACGGCATGCCCTTGCTTCACGAGCGGCAGACAGCATACGGAACGAACCGGCCTGCTGGACAAGGCTGCATCGAAGGAAAATCGCGGATCGTGCTGCGCGTCTTCCACCACCACGGGCTTACGCGTGCGCAGCGCCGTGTACAGGACCGAAGCGGGCAAATCCTCGCGCACGGGCGCTTCGCCGGCCAGCTGAACCTGTACGCCCTCGGGCGTCTCCTGTCCGCGCGCTTCGGCCACGGGCACGTTGCCTTGCATGAGAATCAGGATGCCGCTGCGCGCGCCGGCGTGAACGATAGCGAGCGTGACGAGCGTGCGGATCAGCTTGTCGAGCACGATCTCCTCGGAGAGCGCTTGCGACGACTTCAGCGCCGACAGCAAATCGAAGCGATGCTGCGCATCCTCGATTTCGACCGATGGACGGGACGCCACCGGAACCTCGGGCAGCGCTTGACGCACGGCCGTCGCGCGTGCCGAACCCGCATCGCGTTCGAGTCGGCCGACGAGCGCATGCGCGCCCCAGCGCGCATAACCGTCGATCGCGCGCCGCCGATGTTCCCGCGCGGCCGTAAAGAGCCCGTTCGCTTCGCAGCACGCGCACGCCAGCCGATGCGCGAGTGCATCGATATGACTGAAGCCGCTTTCGGACGCTGCGGCTGCCGCTTCCTCATAACGCGCCAGCGCTTCGAGCGGCTTGGCGAGCAGACGAGCGATTTCGGCTTCGACCAGCAACAGCTTGTCGAGAAACGTCGCCGGATTGAGTTTCGCCCAGACCGTAAGCTTCGCGAGATGCGGTTCGATGCGCGCAATGGCTTCGTCCGCTTCGTACATTTGCGCGAGATTGAGCGCCGAATAGAAGTGATAGTCCAGTTGATGCACGTGCGCGGGCGTCGCCCACGTCAGCTCGCCGGCTTCAGCGAGGCAATACGACGCGTTGCGGTAATCGCCATGAAAGTAGCAGGACATGCCCTTTAGCAGCCAGATCCAGAAACGCAGCGTCGTCATCTGCGTGTCGAGCAGATCGGCGTCGAAGGTCATGCGTCCGTCCACCACCGAGCCGAAATTGCCCGGCAGTCCCGGCCCGCCCGTCAGGCTGTGTACGTATCGCTTTTGCAGTTCCAGGATGTCCTCGACATCCCGGAATCTCACGCGTCGCGCGAACGACAAACCCAGGTCGATTTCGCGATCGACCTGTTCGAGCGGTGCGCCCATCGTCAGCAGATCGGAGACGATGTGATTGCATGCGTAACAACTCATCGTGAGGTCGCCGCTCGGCCTGGCGGATTCGAACGCATCGCGCGCGCAGGCCAGCACGTAGGGCAGCGGCTGGGTCCAGACGGCGACCGTATCGAGCGCCACCAGCGTGCTCGTGGCGACCGTGTTGAAGCCGCGCGATTCGACCAGCGTGCGCGCCAGCCGCGAGAACTCGAAGCCTTCCTCGTAGCGCCCGAAGAACTCGGCGACATAAACGCCGAACCACGACAGACAGTGCGCCGATGCTGCCGTGATGCCGTGGTCGATGGTCATCTGCACCATGTGGCACAGATGCAGAAAACCGAGCCGTTCATCGACGAACGATGCGGGCGCGTAGACGCTCGCGAGCAGGTTCATCTCGGACTCGATCTTCTCGTCGCGCAACGTCGGCAGGTTCGCGAGCGAGGCGATGCTTCGCGATGCAAGCGACGCGTTGAGCTTGCCATACGCGGCTTCGACATCGGCGGCTTGCGGAAAGCGCGGCAGAACCGTGCCGAACAGCCGAACGCCTTCGAGCGCGGTTTCGACGGCGGCTTCATAGTCCGACAGATGCTGCTGCATGTCGACCTTGAGCTTGTAGACCGACGCGCGCGCGACGACAGACAGGTCCTCGCGCAAGAGCGTGGCGATCTCTTTACCGGCAGCGTCGAAATCGGCGTTCAGGATGTGACACTGCACGCGCAACACGCCCATTTCATAGGTTGCGGCGTGGGCCTGCGCCGCGCCGTTCGCGTGCAGCAGCGCCTGCACGACGTCCAGATAATTCAGCGCGGAACGGATAGCGATCGCTTCTTTCGCCTGACGCGCCGCTTGCAAACAGACCGTGGCGAACACGTCGGTCTCGTCTGCATCGAGTTCGAGAAGCGCGCCCGCCGCCTGAGCGCGTTCGATATGGTGCGCCACGTCGAACGCCGATTGCAGCGTCCGCGCATTGAAGTCTCGCAGCAAAATGCGCGCGATGCGGGCGTGTTCGACACCGCGCTCGTGCTCGGGCGTCAACGCATACGCCGCCTCTTGCACGCGGTCGTGAGCGAAGGCGAAGCCCGTGCGGTCGGATACGACGAGCCCTGCTTCGAGCGCGGGTTGCAGACGCCGCGCCGACTCGACGCCATCGCCGGGATCGATCAGCATGAGTGTCGAACGGTCGAGCCGTCGTCCCATGAACGCGAGCAGCCTGAGCACCGCCTGCGCCGCTGGCGGCAGGCGCGAAAGCCGCGTCACCATCAGATCGACGACGTTATCCGACGATTCGTACTCGCCGATACGTTCCAGGTCCCACGTCCAGCGACGCGCCTCGCCGTCGTAGACGATCATCCGATGTTCCGCCAGCACGAGCAGCAGTTGCTTGATGAAGAACGGGTTGCCGCCGGTTTTTTCGTGCACCACCGCCGCGAGCGGAAAGACATGCGCGGCATCGGAATGAAGTGCGTCGGCGAGCAAGGCCACGACATTCGCCGGATCGAGCGGCCCGACAGCCAGCGAACTCACGCGCGCGCCGGCATCGGGCAACGAATCGAGGAACGCCTTGAACCGTGGCGAGCGATCCACTTCGTTATCGCGATACGCGCAGATCAGGAGCACATGACGCATATCGGCATGCGCCACGAAAGCGGCGATGAAGTTCAGCGTGGCCTCGTCGAACCAGTGAACGTCGTCGAAGAAGAGAATCAGCGGATGCGCTTCTGTCGCGAACACGGACAAAAGCCGCGAGATCAGCGCCTGAAAGCGCAACTGCGCTTCCACGGGCGGCAACTCCGCTACGTCGGGCGGCTCGCCGAGCACGAGTTCCAGCTCGGGAATGAAGTTCACGATGAGTTTCCCCTGCAAACCGACCGCCTCGCAAAGCACGGCGCGCCAGCGGTCGAGTTCGCTGTCGCTCTCACCGAGAATGCGCTGAAAGAGCGAACGGATGGCCTGCATCAACGGCGCATAAGGCGCGTTCTGACCGTACTGTTCGAGCTTGCCGGAGGCGAAGAGCGCGGCACTCTGCGCGGTCGCGCGATGCACGCTGCGCACGAGTTCCGACTTGCCCGCGCCCGAATAGCCGGACACGAGGATGAGTTCGGCGGCGCCCTGTCGCGCGTTACGATCGAAGGCGTCCCGCAGCGCCTGATATTCATGCACACGTCCGAACAGACGATGCGTAAAGGCGAGATTCTTGACGTTGTCTTTCGCGGCCGGTTCGAACGGGACGATATGCTGCATCTCGTTCCAGTCGGCAAGACAGTGCCGCAGATCGGCTTCGAGACTCGACGCACTTTGATAGCGTTCCGCAGGACTCTTGGCAAGCAACTTGAGTACGATTGAACCCAGCACATCGGGCAATGACGCGCGGTAGCGGCGCGGATCGGCGGGCTGCCGCGCGACGTGATTGAAGATCCATTCAACCGCATCCGCCGCTTCGAACGGCAAGTGGCCGGTCAATAGCTCGTACAGGGTCACGCCGAGAGAATAGAGATCGCTGCGCTCGTCGGCCTGTTCTTCCGCGCGTCTCGCCTGCTCCGGCGACATATACGCCAGCGTGCCGCTCAAGGTATCGGCGTGGTCGATAGACTCTGCAGCTTCGCTCGTCGAAGCGCGAAAGCCGAGCAAGCGCACCGTGCCATCGGCGCCTTCCAGCAGGTTCGAAGGCTTGATGTCGCCGTGCAGAACGCCGCGTTCGTGCGCGAGCGCGAGCGACTGCGCCGCGCCCACGGCAATGCGCAGAAAGCGGCCGAGTGCAATCGTGCCATCGGCGCGTGGAAGAATCGGCGCGCCACCCTGGTCTTCATAGACGAGCACCGGCCCGCGTTCGAGCCTCAAGAGCGCGAGCGGCCGCACGGCCCACGCGGAATCGAGCTTCCCGGCCGGCGCAAACTCTTGCCCGAGACGCCGCAACACGGCATCGGAAGAAGGACCGGCAGGCGCCGCGACGAGCCAGGACCGCGCGCCGTCTTGCGTTCTCGCGCGATGCCGCACGATCTCGCCATCCACGAGCAGCGCTTCGAGTACGAGCTGATCGAACCAGAGCTGATCGAAATGCACGGCGATGCCGGAGCCAAACGACGCCTTGCGCGTCCCGTCGATGAATGCCTCGGTGCTCAATTCATCTCTCCTTCGGCCATGTGCAATAGCCTTCGATTTCAGTTCGGCCAGTCCGATCCCAACACCAGCCCGCAGAAATTCAGTCGCCGGTAATTCGGGTCCCAGCGATCGAGCACGTCGGCGTTCACCGTGCCGAAGGTCGTATCCGGCCGATGCTCCATGCCGCGCGCATACGCTTCGATCAACTTCTTCTTGAAGCCGGTTTCCCGCGGATACGCCTGCACGATCTCATCGCGCTCAGGCTCGCTGAACTGGTCGTAACGCGCGCCCGTCACGTCCATCTGCACGCCGGCGGCGATGAGCGCGACCAGCGTCGAAAGATGTTCCGGAATGCCGGGCGTCGTATGCAACGCGATGCCGAGCCACACCTCTTCGATCTGACGCTCGGCCACGCCGTGCTGACGCATGAAGTCGCGCGCGGCATCGGCGCTGTCCACTTCGAAACGGTTCGGCGAGTGCTGGAAGCGCGTGTTCAGTCCGACATCGTGAAACAGCGCGCCGAGGTAGAGCAGTTCGGCATCGAAGGGCCTGTTCTCGCGGTGGCCGGTCAGTGCGCCGAACAGGAACGAGCGAAGCGCGTGATGAAACATCAGGACGGATTGCGTGGCGCTGATCAGATTCGTGGCGGCCTGAGCCATCGCGGTATCGGGAATCGCCACGCCTGCAATCGTCAGCTTCATGCCCGCTCCTGTGTGTCGAGACATGGCGAGCGGTCCGTCACGACGCGCTGCATTCGCATGACGTCGAGGACCGTTCGCAGTCCGCGTTCTTTGTCAGAGGGTAGCGAAACGAATCTTTAAAGGCTTTGGCGGGTTCTAAAAAAGCCTTAAGCGCTGCGAGGCGGATTGGCGCCAAGAACCGTGAACGAGGGTGAATACGCGAGATGCCAGGCAGTCTCAACGCACCACGCCCGAACCACGCGCCAACTAAGCGCCAACTAAGCGCGACGGTCCTTAAAACTTCTTAATCCGATGCGCGGCGAAGCATGTCGTTCAAGCGTCTTTCCCGCGCCCACGCGCCGCCTCAGAACATTTCACGTTTTTTGCAGGACTTTAGCCGCGCGGCGTTCCTACACTGCACTCAGTTCAAGAGCCTCGGTCTTCGCCCGAAGCGCGCAGACGCGTTTCGAGAAACTGCACGAGCGCGCGCACCTTGCTGGATTGCCGGCGATTGGACAGATACGCGGCGTAGACCACGGCATCGCCCGAGTGAGGACTGGCGTCGAACTGTTCGAAGAGACGCACCACGCGGCCCGTGCGAATGTCGGGCGCGACTTGCCATTCGGGCAGCAACGCAATGCCTCGTCCGGACACGACGCCTTCGAGAAGGATGTCGAGATTATTCGACAGCAGATGACCGCGCACATCGACACGCTGTTCGTCGCCATCGCGCCGGAAGGTCCAGACCTGGCGCGTGCGATAGCCGCCGCCGTACGCGAAGCGCAGGCACTCGTGCGCGTCGAGGTCCTGCGGTGTCTGCGGCGTGCCGTTGCGGGCGAGATACGCGTGGCTTGCCACGACATGGCGCGGATTGTCCGCGAGCTTTTTGACGATGAGATTGGCGTCGCGGTCGGCGCGGCCGATGCGGATCGCAACATCGATTCGATCGAGCGCGAGGTCCGTGAAGTGATCGGCGATGACGACATCGAGAAACACGCGCGGATGCTCCGCGAGAAACGTCGCAAGATGCGGCGCGAGGCACAGGCGGCTGTACGTGGATGGCGCCGAGATCCTGAGCGTGCCCACGGGCGCCGCGCCGCTGTCGAATACGCTTTCGTCGGCTTCGGCGAGGTCGTCGAGCACTTTCGAAACCTGCTCGACATACGCGATTCCGGCATCCGTGAGGCTGACTTTGCGCGGCGTGCGCGTGAGCAGCGCGGCGCCGAGCGAGTCTTCGAGCGAATCCATGAGACGCGTGACCGATGACGTGGCTACGCCCAGACGTTGCGCTGCCTTCGAGAAGCCGCCAGCGTCCGCGACTTCCAGCAGCGTCCTGACCGCGAGGAGCTTGTCCATGTTCGCCCTCAATCCACATTTCGTTGCGCCCGACGCAACGCGAACTTGCATTCTATCCATATTCAACAATCGCGACGCAACGCATAAGCTGCGTGCATCGGCTCCAGAAGGGTTCATCACCGCGCGGCGTTTAGCGGCGCAAAGGAAAGCAGCATGAACGCGTTCGATAAACCGCGTGCCGTCGTCATCGGCGGATCGCTTGGCGGCTTGCTCACGGCCAACGCCCTGCGCGCGGCAGGCTGGCATGCCGATGTTTTCGAAACTTCGCCGAACCAAATCGAAAGCCGGGGTGGCGGAGTCGTGTTGCAGCCGGATGTGCTGGAAGCGCTCGCATTTGCGGGCGTCGCGGTGCCGAATCCGCCGGGCGTGAATTCGGGCGATCGCATCTATCTGGATCGCGAAGACCGCGTGCTCGAACAGTTCCTCATGCCGCAGATGCAGACGTCGTGGAGCCTGCTCTATCGCGCGATGAAAAACGCCTTGCCCGTGCAGGCGCTTCATGCGGGCGAGACCTTCGTCGATTTCGATCAGGACGGCGAGCGCGTCGTCGCGCGCTTCGAAAGCGGCCGCAGCGTCGAGGCCGATCTGCTGATCGGCGCGGACGGTATCCGCTCGACACTCAGGCGGCGGCTCTTGCCCGAGATCGTGCCGGTCTATGCAGGTTACGTGGCGTGGCGCGGACTTGTCGAGGAACCCGACCTGCCGATTTTCGCCGCGAACATGCTGCGCGACCGCTTCGCGTTTCAGGACGGCGACGGGCACTCGGGACTTTCATACCTCATTCCCGGCGATGACGATTCGACCGTGCCCGGCGAGCGTCGCTGGAACTGGGTCTGGTATCGCAAGTACGGCGCCGAACGGCTCGGTGAACTGCTCGTCGATCGTCATGGCGAGAAGCGCGCGTTTTCGCTGCCGCCGGGTTTGACCAAGAACGC
Organism: Caballeronia sp. GAWG1-1; assembly: GCF_023631465.1. Taxonomy (NCBI): domain Bacteria; kingdom Pseudomonadati; phylum Pseudomonadota; class Betaproteobacteria; order Burkholderiales; family Burkholderiaceae; genus Caballeronia; species Caballeronia sp. GAWG1-1. The sequence goes on along the minus strand of NZ_JALQDB010000032.1, from coordinate 248,582 downwards.
CGACATCGTTCAGTTGCGCGACGAAGCGCGGACCATGCTTGGCCCGACTTTCCGCGCACTCGTCGAATCCACGGACGATCCGTTCATGCAGCCGATCGTCGATCTGCGCTCGCCGCAAATGGTGTTCGGACGTGCGCTGCTGCTGGGCGATGCGGCATCCGTGCCACGGCCGCATACGGCGGGCAGCACCGCCAAGGCGGCGGCCAACGCACATGCGCTGGCGCTGGCGTTGTCGGCGGCGGCGGATGGCGGCGAGACCATCGATACCGCTTTGCGACGCTGGGAGCATCAGCAATTGCAACTCGGCCGGCGCATGACCGATCTAGGAATTTCGCTCGGCAACCGCCTGATGAAGGTCGGGCATTGAGCGCGCCGCTTTCTTCTTTTTGATTCGAGGAGTCGTCATGTCGACCCAGGCATCCACCACGACGGGCAGTAGCAACCCCGTCAAGCTGACACGCGGCCTCATTGCGTTGTTCGCGTTCTGTTGCGGCGCTATCGTCGCGAATCTTTACTATGCGCAGCCGATCACCGAGCTAATTGCACCGGACATCCATATGTCGGGCGGCGCGGCGAGCATGATCGTGTCGCTCACGCAGATCGGCTATGCAATCGGCCTGTTCTTTCTCGTACCGCTCGGCGATCTGCTGGAAAACCGCAAGTTGATGATTATCACCGCGCTGGTGTCGATCGCGAGCCTTGCCGCCGCGGCGTTCACGCATCAGGCGGGCTTGTTTCTCGGCGTCTCGCTCCTGGTCGGCTTCAGTTCGGTTGCCGTGCAGATTCTGATTCCGCTTGCCGCGCATCTTGCGCCCGACGAGTCGCGCGGCAAGGTGGTCGGCACCATCATGAGCGGACTCTTGCTCGGCATTTTGCTGTCGCGCCCCATATCGAGCGTGGTCGCCGGTCACTTCGGCTGGCGCGCGGTATTCGGCTGCGCGGCCGTGTTGATGGCGGTCGTCACGAGCGTGCTCGCGTTGACCATTCCGCGTCGCCAGCCGGATCACAAGGCCACGTATTTCGAACTCATCGGCTCGCTTGGACACTTGATTCGCACGATGCCCGTCTTGCGGCATCGTTCGTTTTATCAGGCGCTCATGTTCGCTTCGTTCAGCCTTTTCTGGACCGCGATTCCCGTCGAGTTGACGCGTCACTTCGGACTGTCGCAAACGCAGATCGGCATCTTCGCGCTGGTCGGCGCTATAGGCGCGACGTCGGCACCGGTAGCGGGACGGCTCGCGGATGCGGGCCACACGGTGCGCGCGACGCTCATCGCGCTGGTGGTGGGCGCGCTGGCATACGCGCCGGCGTTGATTCATCCGGCATGGGGCGTGATCGGATTGGTGGCGACAGGCATCGTGCTCGACTTCGGCGTGCAGATGAACATGGTGCTCGGCCAGCGCGAGATCTATGCGCTGCACGCGGCGAGCCGCAATCGTCTCAACGCGCTTTACATGACGAGCATCTTCGTGGGCGGCGCGGTCGGATCGGCGCTGGCGAGTCCGCTTTACGAGCATGGCGGCTGGCCGCTGGTGGCAACGGTGGCAACGGCGTTTCCGTTGATCGCGCTCACGCACTATCTCGCCATCGGACGGGGACATGCGGCTCGTCACGCTTAATGAAAGCTCGTTTGCCTTAACAAGATTTCAGCGCCGCTTCAGGACATTTTCGCGGGCGGTCGATACTTTGACCGGTAGTTGCATGACCACTTCCAAAGGTGCGTGAATGACTCGCAAGTCCCGATTGCTGGCGGGCGTAAGCGTGGTGGTCGCCGCCGCGCTGATGATCGCCGCATGGCTGATGTGGCAACCGGCCATCGCACCGGTCACGCCACCCGCGCCGGCGTCGTTCGACGCAAACACGCGGCTCGCGGGCGCGCGCGTCGTCGCGTTGGGCGACTGCATCGTGTGTCACACGGCCAAGGGCGGCAAGCCGTTCGCGGGCGGCCTGCCGCTCGCCACGCCCTTCGGCACGATCTACGCGACCAACATCACGCCGGACGTTGCGACAGGCATCGGCGACTGGTCGCTCGAAGCCTTCACGCGCGCGTTGCGCCATGGAATCGCGCGCGACGGGCACCTGCTGTATCCCGCGTTTCCGTATATCCACTTCACGCGTATGCCTGACAGCGATATCGCGGCAGCCTATGCCTACCTGATGACGCGCGAACCCGTGAAAGCAAGCGCGCCCGCCAATCGGCTCATCTTTCCGTTGAACTTCCGGCCCTTGCTCGCCTTCTGGAACGTGCTCTTTTTACGGCCGGGTCCGGAGCATCCGGATGCATCCAAAGACGCCGAATGGAATCGCGGCAAGCTGCTCGTAGATGGCCTCGGTCACTGTGCATCGTGTCATTCGCCGCTCAATCCGATCGGCGGAGAAAAGGCCGGCCATGCGTTCGATGGCGGCATCGTCGACGGCTGGGAGGCGCCCGCGCTCAACGCACTGTATGCAGCACCGAAGCCGTGGACGCGCGAGCAACTCGTGACGTATCTGCGTACCGGTCGCGCGAGCGAACACGGCGCGGCCGCCGGCCCCATGCTGCCCGTCACGCGCGATCTCGCAACCGTGCCCGAAGAAGACGTGCAGGCAATCGCCGCGTATCTCATGTCGATACAGAAAGCGCGGCTCGCCATCGCCATTGGCGTCGCGCCGGAAGACACATCGCCCGCGATACGACGTGGCGCGACGCTCTTCGCCGCATCGTGCGCGCAATGCCACGGCCCGGCCGCGCCGATGCAGTCTATCGGCGAGCGCCCCACGCTCGCGTTCAGCAGCGCCGCCAATGCCGCGACGCCGCGCAACGCAATCCAGATGATGTTGAGCGGCAACGGCTGGCATGGCGAAGACAGCACGAACTACATGCCCGGCTTCGGCCAGATTTACGACGACCGGCAGATCGCCGATCTCGCGTCCTACATTCGGGCGACGTACTCGCAACGCGATCCGTGGACCGGCATCGACGCCATGGCGGCCAGCATCAGAAAGGAGAATCACGCGCGATGATCAACCTCACCGTCAACGGCGCGCAGCACGCGCTCGACATCGATCCTTCGACACCGCTGCTCTATGCCCTGCGCGAGAACCTGCAACTACATGGCGCGAAGTTCGGCTGCGGCCTCGGGCAATGCGGCGCTTGCACCGTGATCGTGGATGGCGAAGCCGTGTTCTCATGCCTGATTCCTGTCGCGGCCATCGGCAAGCGGCCTGTGCGGACCATCGAGAGTCTCGGCACGATCCAGCATCCCGGCGCGCTGCAAAAAGCGTTCATCGATCATCAGGCCGCGCAGTGCGGCTACTGCATCGCCGGCATGATCATGCGCGCGCAGGCGCTCATCGACCGCAATCCGCATCCGACCGAGAGCGAACTGCTCGAACACATGGAGCCGAACCTTTGCCGGTGCGGCACGCACATGCGGATTCTCGCCGCGATCCGCGAAGTCGCGCATCTGAGCGCACCGAACGGAGGCGCGCAATGAGCGTCGCGGAAGACAGGATCGACGAGAAACGGCGGCGCTTTCTCATGTCCGGCGCGCTCGTCGTGAGCTTCAGCATGCTTCCCGGCGTGAGCGCCATGGCTCAGGAAGTGATCGCCGACGAAGGCGCCGAAGTGCACATCGGCCGGGCGACGCAGGCGCTCGCGGGCAGCCTTAAGACCAATCCGTATCTCGATTCGTGGATCAAGATCGATCGTACGGGCAAGGTCACCGTCTACACCGGCAAGGTCGAGCTAGGCACGGGCGTACGAACCGCGCTCCTGCAGATCGCCGCGGAGGAACTGGACATGGCGCCCGCGCTCATCGACTTCCTCACCGCCGATACGGGCGCCTCGCCGGACGAAGGCCTCACCGCGGGCAGTCACACCATTGCCGATAGCGGCAGCGCGTTGCTGAACGCATCGGCACAAGTGCGCGGGCTTCTCGTCGATGCGGCCGCTCGTCATTTCGGCGTCGCCAGGAATGTGCTCCGCACGCACGATGCGGTCATCGAAGCGCCAGACGGACGAAGCATGACGTATGGCGAAGCGGTCGGCATGATCGATCTGCATCGCGTGGCGTCGGCGGTCTCGCCGCTCAAGAATCCCGCGAGCTTCGACATGATCGGCACGTCGTTGCCGCGCGTGGATATTCCGCGCAAGGTCACGGGCGGCGTGAGCTATGTTCAGGACATGACGATGCCCGGCATGGTCCACGCCCGCGTGGTGATGCCGCCCGTGTACGAGGCGCGGCTCATGGAAACCGACACGCCCGCCATCATGAAGATGCCGGGCGTCATCAAGGTCATCAGAAACGGCAGCATGCTTGCCGTGGTGGCCAAAGGCGAATGGCAAGCGGTGCAGGCGCAACGCGCGCTCGCCGCGGAAAGCCAGTGGAGCGCGGGGCGTGCGTTACCCGATCCGGCCACCGTGCATCGCGATTTGAAGACGATCTCGACGCAGCATATCGAGATCGCCGATACACACGGCGCGGCTGGCACGCCGGCAAAGACGCTCGACGCTCGCTACACGCGCCGTTACATGATGCACGGCTCGATCGGACCATCCTGCGCCGTCGCTATGTTCGAGCACGGCGCGATGACTGTATGGACGCATTCGCAAGGCGTGTATCCGTTACGCGACGGCCTCGCCGAGATGCTGTCCATGCCGAAGGAAAAGGTACGTTGCATCCATGTCGAAGGATCGGGCTGCTACGGTCACAACGGCGCGGACGATGTCGCCGCGCACGCCGCGCTCATCGCACGGGAACTGGAAGGCCAGCCCGTGCGCGTGCAATGGATGCGCGAACAGGAGCACACGTGGGACCACTACACGCCCGCGATGGTCACTGAAGTGAGCGCGTCGCTCGACGCCGGCGGGAATATCGTCGACTGGAATTATGCGCTTTGGAGCAGCTCGCATAACGAACGGATCGTGAACGCGGGCCGGTTGATTCCGGCGCAGATGCTGGAGCATCCGTTCGCGCCCGCGCCTTCGACGCCGATGGTGCAGCCTGAAGGCGGCGGCGACCGCAACGCCATTCCGCTCTACACGTTCCCCAATCTTCACGTGATGAACAACTTCTCGCCGACGATGCCGCTGCATACGTCAGCCATGCGTTCGCTCGGCGCGCATATGAACGTGTTCACCATCGAGATGTTCATGGACGAACTGGCGGCCGCCGCGAACGCGGACCCCGTCGCGTTCCGGCTGAAGCATATGCACGACCCGCGCGCCCGCGATGTCATCGCGCTTGCGGCGGAGAAGTTCGGCTGGCCGCGTGCGCCGCGCAAGCGCAATCACGGCGTCGGCTTCGCATTCGCCAAGTACAAGAATCTGATGGCTTATGTGGCGATAGCGGTCGAGGTATCCGTGGTTCCCGAAACCGGTCAGGTGGTGCTGGAACATGCCGAGGTTGCGGTGGATTCCGGGCAGATCGTGAATCCCGACGGTATTCGCAATCAGATCGAGGGCGGCGTGCTGCAGTCGGCGAGCTGGACGCTGTACGAGGAATTGCAGTTCGACACGAAGCGCATCCGCAGCTTCGACTGGAGCAGTTACCCGATCCTGCGATTTTCCGCCGTGCCCCGCGCGGTCAACGTGCATCTGATCGATAGACCGGGCGCGCCGTTTCTCGGTGCAGCGGAAGCGTCGATGGGACCGACCGCGGGCGCGCTCGGCAACGCGCTCTTCGACGCCACGGGGAAGAGGCTGCGCGACATGCCGCTAGCGGGCGACGAGCTGCGGCGGCGGTTGGACTAGCCGCCGCGCACGAATGCAGCGGGTTGAAACGCAAGCCGCTGGCTGACGAGAACTCACGCAATGCAGCGCCCCGGAAGACTTGAGGCGCTCGTGCTTCGGTTATTGCACGCGATCGAGCACCGCCCGCAACGCTTCGAGCAAGCTCGCCGCATCGCGCTCGCCGTCATAGCGATGCCCGTTGATGAACAACGTCGGCGTGCCATTCACGCCGCTTCGCAAGCCGCCATCGAAGTCTTGCTGGATGCGCGCGTCGAAGGCGCCATCGAACGCATTCGAAAGCGCGTGCGCGGGCACGCCGAGTTGCGCCGCGTATTGCGCGAGCGCGCGATCGCCAAGCGACGCCTGATGCTCATACAGCACATCGTGCGCTTCCCAGAACTTGCCGATGCTCGCCGCGGCTTCCGCGAACTCGGCCGCATGAAGCGCATGCGCGTGCATGTCGGTCAACGGAAAATGCCGGAAGACGAACCGCAATTGCGCGCCCATGGCCGCCTGCACGGCCTTGATTACGCCGTACTCGGCGCCGCAATAGGGGCATTCGAAATCGCCGTATTCGACGAGCGTCACGGGTGCTTCGGCGTCGCCCTGAATGTGATCGAGCGGGCCGACCGGCGGAGAAAGATGGCTCATTGCGCGTCCTGTTTCGTGGATGAGTTCAATTGCTCGAGCGCGTCGAGAATTCCATCGACGCCCGGATTCACGGTGATCGGAGAAACGTAGGCCCAGCGCACCACGCCGTTGGCATCGAGCACGAACAACGCGCGCTCGGCGACGCCTTCGGCCACGCGATACACGCCGTAGCGTCGCGCCACTTCGCCTTTCGGCTCGAAGTCGGCGAGCAGCGGAAAGTGCAGCTTGCGTTGCGATGCGAACGCCGCGTGCGACCACGCGCTATCCACGGAGATGCCGACGAGCTGCGCACGCAGCCGATGGATCGACGATAGCGCGGCGTTGAAGAGACCGAGTTCATCGCCGCAAACTGGACTCCAGTCCGCCGGATAGAACGCGATGACGACCGGCGTGCCGCGCAATTCGGAGAGCGAGATTTTCTGATCCGGCGTGGCCTGCAAGGTGAAGTCCGGCGCGCTCGTGCCAATCTGAACGATGGGTGCCGCTTGAGAAAGCGAGGTGGTCATGGCCGGCTTGTTTCCTCCGATGTGGGTGAACCGCCCTGCCGCAGCGGTCGTCGTGTAGAGGAGGATAGGCCGGATGTCGCTGCGTAAAAAGCTATCCGTGGGGATTGCCGGATCACGACCGAGGTGGATTTTTATAGACCTTCGTATAGTCAGCGACGCTGCCGTGCGTTTAAGGAACGGTTTTGCAAAGAATGGGGCGGTGGGCGATGCTTGAGTTGCCGCCGCGACTCCGTCTTTCTTCTTCACGTCCCTATTCTGCCGGCATTGGCGCGCCTGCTTCCGCGCCGCTTCAACCCCTCTGCATGGCAGCGAATGCAATGCTGCGTTGCCTTGAAGCCCCGTTTATCAATTTTTTTGGCATCAATAAGCTACATAACAAGTGGAGATACACCGGGTCCTCCGGTTCAAGTGGAATCGTGAGTTCTGTTCCATCTTGAGCTGTCTGCCTTGCTGAACGCTCAACGCTGCGCACATTTACGCGTCGTGCCGAACTTCTATTGATCAACCGATAATTGGCGATTGCTTCCATGAATGTCTCAACGAACACACCAGGCGAATTCAGACGCGGATGGGCGCAGTTGATCGGCTCGACCGTCGGCCTTGGAATTGGCGTAATCGGCCTGGGCTCCTACAATCTCGGCCTGTTCGCCAAAGACCTGCAAAGTGCGGTCGGCCTGACGAAGACGCAATACGGCGCGGGCTATCTGGCATTCACGCTCGGACTCGCCATCGGCCTGCAAATGTGGGGACGGCTGCTTTCGCGTTTCGGCGCCGCCCGCACCGCAGCAGGCAGCGCCCTCGCTCTGGCTGCGTGCTTTGCAGGGATGGCGGCGTTCATCTCCACGCCCATCGCGTATATCGTGCTCGTGGGCCTGGCCGGATTTTTCGGCGGCGGCACGAGCGGCCTCACGTTCACACGGGTAATCAGCGGCTGGTTCGACCGCAGTCGCGGATTCGCGCTGGGTCTGACACAAGTCGGGCTGGGACTGTGCGGAGCCATTTTGCCGCCGATCATCGCCATGACGATCGCCCGATCCGGCTGGCATGCCGGTTATCTGATGCTCGCGGCGATCGCGGCTATTGGTGCACCCGTCTCGCTCCTGATCCTTCGGGACAATCAGCAAGACATCTCGAACGCTTCAAACAATCCCGAAGTCGCCGATCCGAAAGCGCTGGCGAAGGAGTTTGCCGCGGTCAAGCGAAGCCGGACTTTTTGGCTCATGTTCGTGGCCTTCACGTTGTCGACGCTATTCGTTGCAGGCAGCGCGCAGCACATGGCGCCGATGCTTCGCGAACTCGGTGCGACACCGACCTCGGCGGCGAAGTATATGAGCCTGATCGGCGTGGGCACGATCTGCGTGCGCCTGATCGTCGGTTGGCTCTCCGACCACGTGCATGCGCCGCGCCTCATGGCGTTCTCCTGCCTCGTCGGGATGGGCGGCGTGCTGTCGCTCAAACTGGGCGGCCTCGCCTTTGCACCGCTCTATGCCTTCACGGTCGGCTGGGCATTCGGCGGAGAGATCGATCTGGTCGCTTATATGTGCACTCGCTACTTCGGGTTGCGCATGTTTCCACGCGCTTATGCATGGCAGTACGGCTCGTTGTGCATCGCGGCCGGTGTGGGCCCGCTTGGCATCGGCTGGCTCGCGGATCGTCTCGGCAGCTATCAACCGGCGCTCGTGCTGTGCGCCGCGCTGGCCGCTGGCGCCGCCTTTACTTTCCTCTTGCTGCCACGTTACGACGGCACCGCTGCCGCGCACCGGCAAGAGAACTTCGGACTGACCTCGACCGATTGAGCAGTCACATAACGAGTACACACCACTTCATCAGGAATGACGCAATGATCCACTTCGACCATGTCTGCCTTGCAGCGCTCAACGTCTATGAAGCCACGTTCCGGCTCAGCCGTGAAACCGGCTTAGGCAACTACGACGGCGGCTTTTTTCCACTCTACGGCATCGGCCATAAAGTCGTACCGCTCGCGCCGGATATTTATATCGAAGTGGAAGGAATCGTCGATCACACCGTTCTCCAGCGCGATCAACCTCTGCCAAGGTTTTTCGAGCAACAAACACGAAATGGCGACTGTTTCGTCGGCTGGTGCCTGCGGACCGATTCGCTCGATGAACTGAAAGCGTTCGCCCGGCATCACGGAACAGTGATCGATGAAAGCACGACCGGCAAGGATGCCGGGCGCCAGATGATGAACGGCAATCGCGGCTTTGCGCTGCAAACGCCCAGCGCGATGACAGCGTGGCCTATTGGCAAGCCAAACTTGTACTTCAAGCCCGGTAACGCTCCGCATACCGCGAGTCTGCCCGTGGAACCGGGAACCGGAAACGTACGCGGCGAAGGTCTCGACTGGATCGAGATCGGCGAAGACGAAAGCGCGCTGGCCAAGTGGCTCGGCGAGATTGCACGACCTTCCGATTTCCCGTTCGAGATTCGTTACAACGGCAAGACCTCGGGACTCTATGCGCTCGGCGTGAGAACGAGCGACGGAGAACGGGAGATCCGCCGCGCGTCCGTGCAGCTTTGAGCTTCCCGACATCGCAAACGGCGCAAAGGCAGTGACCGGCCTTTAGCCCGACGCCCACGTCCGTCTCACCGTGACGGGTGGGACAACCGCATCGACCCATTTCGTATTGCCGATATCGATCGTCGCGACCATGACGAGCCCGTTTGTCGCGCCAAAATCATGGAGTATCACGTGAAGTTCAAGCACCTCGCTGTTGCGGCAGGATTTTTGACTGGCCTGCAAGTCCCGATTGCGCATGCGCAAAGCAGCGTTACGTTGTACGGGTTGATATCGGTGGGCGTCGCTTATTCGCCGAATCAATCCGGTCATCATACGTATCAGGCCATCACCGGACAAAATCAGAGCCCGCGCTGGGGACTGCGTGGGATCGAAGATCTCGGCTCGGGCCTGAAGGCAGTATTCACGCTAGAAAACGGCTTCAATGCGTTGAACGGCGCATTGAGCAACAACGGCCGCGGGTTCGGCAGACAGGCTTTTGTCGGCCTTTCGAGCGACGCGTGGGGTACGCTTACCGCTGGCCGTCAGTACGATGCCGTCGTCGACTATCTGGGACCCAATACGGCATGGAGCTGGCTCGGGAGTATTGGCGATAGCGACAACACCTTCAACAATATTCGCATCCAAAATTCGTTGAAGTATGCGAGCCCGGACTTCCACGGTATCAAGGCCACTGCCTTGTATGGCTTCAGCAACTCATCCGGCGGCTTTGCGGACAATCGTGCCTTCAGCCTCGGCCTCCGATACGACCACGGTCCCTTCAACTGGAACGTTGCGTATGCGGAGTACGATTCGCCCTACAGCAACACCAACCAAACGGGCGCCGTCGACAACGATTACTCGCCCACGTACCTGCTATTCACGCACAGCGCGTTGCCTTCGAAGGCCTATGCCAGCAAACAAAGAATTCTCGGCACCGGCGGCTTCTATGTAGCAGGCCCGCTTCGCTTAGGCGCAATGTTCACGAACGTGGATTACAGCTATCTCGACCAGAGTCATCTGAATCTGAAAAACTTCAACGTGAGCGTCAACTACAACATTCGGCCCGACTTGCTGATCGGCACCGCCTACGTTTTCACGCGCGGAAAATACGACAATCCCGACCAGTCGCCGATGTGGCACGAACTGAACATCACGGTGGATTACATTCTTTCGAAGCGCACGGATATCGCCATGCTCGCCTTCGCCCAGCAAGCTGCGGGCGATGCCACGCACGCCACCGTGCTCGGCTACGGACCGTCGAGCAGCAAGCGTCAGCTCGTGGTGACGCTCGGCATTCGTCACAAGTTCTGAACGCGATCATTCGATGCACCGAGTCTGCCCTCCTCTTTCTGGATGAGTACACTGTCAGCGACGCTCGAAGGTCGCGGCGTCGAACTCATAGAGAGCACATGGACAAGCTGTTGGCATTGAGAACCTTGCTGGCGGTAGCGGAATCCGGCGGCTTCACGGCAGCCGCGCATGAACTCGGCAAGACGACGTCTTCCGTCATGCGACTGATGGACGGACTCGAAGCGTCGCTCGGCACGTCGCTTTTGACACGCACGACGCGCAGCGTCACGCTCACCGACGCCGGTGTGACCTACGTCGAGCAAGTGCGCCAGGTGCTGGCCGATCTGGCGGGCGCCGACGATAGCGTCATCGACACCGGTATCGATCCCATGGGCTCGTTGCGCGTGAGCGTATCGGCAACTTATAGCCGGCTGCATATCGCCCCGCATATCGCGACGTTTCTACGGCAGCATCCGCGCGTGAACCTGGAACTGGTCGTGTCTGACAGTCACATGGATCTGGTCAGCGAGAAGATCGATCTGGCCTTGCGCGTTGGCGTGCCGACCGCCGACCCTCGTCTCATCGTGAAGCGGCTCGGCCACAGTGCGCGATGCGTCGTGGCAAGTCCGGCGTACTTGCAGAGGCGAGGCCATCCACACGCAGCTTCGGAACTCGTTGCACACGACTGTCTGCGGTTTGCGTATAAGCCCGGCAACCGGCAGAAGTGGGTATTCCGCTACCCTGACAGAACCGAATCCGTCGATGTCGGCGGTCAATTGTTGACGAACAATCTCGACATGCTCGCGGGCGCGGCGCTCGGCGGGCTGGGCATCGCTCTGCTGCCGCAATGGCTCATCGGGGCGTCGGTACGCGACGGATCGTTGACTGCCTTGTTCGACGGCGCGCAGGTCACGCCGGAAGGCGGCGACGCTTTCGTCTATGCGACTTACCTGCCTAACCGGCGTCATTCGCGGAAGGTGCATGCGTTCATAGACTTCGCACAGCGCGCGATTGCGGCGCCGGGTCATGCGGTCAGAACCGGGCCTTAGTCCGTCGATACCGCATCAAACAAACCGCGCCAGCATCGGCAACAACACCGGCACGACGAACGCCGTGAACACACCGTTCAGCCCCATTCCAAGCCCGGCGAACGCGCCCATCTCCTCGCTCACCTGAAACGCGCGCGCCGTTCCGATGCCGTGCGACGCCACGCCGAGCGCAAACCCGCGCGCTTCGACTTCGTTCACACGGAGAAGGTTGAGGATGCCCCGCGCGGCAACCGCACCGAAGACGCCCGTCGATATCACCAGCACCGCCGTGAGCGACGGCAAACCGCCGACCTGTTTGGCAACCGCCATGGCGATAGGCGTCGTAGCCGACTTCGGCGCAAGCGATGCCACCGTCTGGCGCGATGCGCCCATGAGCGCGCCCACCGACACCGCCGAGACGATCGCCGTCAACGAGCCCGCCGCAAGGCTTACGATGATCGGCAACGCGAGCCGCCGCAGATTCGCGAGCTGCCGGTAAAGCGGCAACGCGAGCGCGACGGTCGCGGGTCCGAGCAGAAAATGCACAAACTGCGCGCCGTCGAAGTACGTGTCGTACGGCGTGTTGCTGGTCTTTAGCACGACGACGACGATCGCCACCGCGATCAACACCGGGTTTGCCAGCGGATTGAATTTGAAGGCTGCGTAGATGCGCTGCGCAATGAGGTAAGCGAGCAGCGTGATCGTGAGCCCGAGCAGCGGCGTGGCCGCCAGATAGACCCAAATACCTCCGAGGCGTGGGATCGCGGTCATGCGGCGCCTTTCGTATCGTTGGAGAGGCGGCGCTGTCGGCGCAGCATCGCACGCATGACGAGCGCGGTGACCGCAATCGCCAGCGTCGTGCTAACCGCGATGGCCACGACGACCGCGACGAGGTCGCCACTCAGCGCTTTCGCCGACACCATGATGCCGACGCCTGCAGGCACGAAGAGTAGCGAAAGATGACGGAGTATTTCGAGCGCGGTGGGTTCGAGCGCGTTGGCGGCCTGCGGACGTATCGCAAGAAAGCCGAGCAGCATGAGCATGCCGACTACAGGTCCCGGAACGGGAATGCTGAACAAATAGGAGACGCCTTCGCCCAGACACTGGAAGACGAGCAAGGTGGCTAGCGCTGCGAGCATGGAGTCTGTGTGGTCCGATTGAGAGAACGCGTTGCGCCCGTATTCTAGTCAATCGAACTCCGATGCGCCGCGTGACGCATCGGATGCCTTGCCTGCGAAGAGACGTTATTTGCCTTGCATGGCGCTGGCCGTGGCAGGTTCGTCGCTCGTGGAACTATCCGGGTCCTCGGCTTCCAGTTGAGTGCGTGCCTGCTCCCAGAATTCTTCGGCACGTCCATCGGGGCTGCCTTCTCGCTCCCATAGTTCATAGGCGCGGCGGCGAATGCGGTCCTGTTCCTTATGATCTTCCATGTCTTCTCCATGATTGGCTACGAACCGGCGCCGACGCGCTACTTAGAGTCGAAGCCCCGGCAATTGTGAATACCCTCAACAACGCTTATTGCCGCGATACCAGTCCGACCAACGAGGTCTTGTCATAGATCGCCACTTTCCAGCACGACGAAGCCGGATCGGCTGCGCGCCTGCTTGATCATCGCCGCCCGGCCGATTGCCGGCGCATGCCTGATGAACAGAGCGAGTTCGGGCTCGGACACACCTGGCACGCCGTGACGATCGCGCAAGGCGTCGTGCGTGACGGCTCCGCGGTGTTCCACGCCACGCACATTGAAGCGAAAGTTGACCGCTTCGGAAAAGCTGTCGTCGACCGCGCCGAATACGTCGGCGGAATCGATGTTCCTTTGGGCAGCGCTTTCCTCATCGACCAGACCTTTTCCCTTCAGAAACTGGGAAAACTGGCGACCCATGTCGAATGACACGCGTTCGAAGTCCACGTTTTGAAGAAATGCGAATCTCATGGCTCTCTCCGTTGCAGCATTTGAGTTATGACAAGCAGGCGGCGTGCCGGGACGGACTTTCTCTCGGACGACTGTGCGCAAGCGCACGGCCGCGGTGCGTTTCACATGCATCGGAAGACTGTGGATCGGGCTACGAGCGACTACCGCTGTCGCTAGGCATGGCCATTGCAGAGCCGAGCCGTAACCGTCGCGTACGCTAAATCCAGAATAAGCGCCCTGAAATGACGCCGCGAACACTCATCCCTTTTTGCAAGTAAGGAACGAAACGATGACCGCAACGAAGAACCAGTACACGATGCAGGACCCGCTCAAGCAGTACCCCGGTCCCGACTTCGAGCGCCAGCCGCAGTCCGCGCCCGGCCTCGCTCGGGACATGAAGCCGCGTCCCGATCACGGCGAGGAAAGCTATCAAGGGTTCGGCCGTCTCAAGGGCCGCCGCGCACTGATCACGGGCGCCGACAGCGGCATTGGCCGCGCCGTGGCGATTGCCTTTGCGCGTGAGGGCGCGGACCTCGTCCTCAATTATTTGCCGTCCGAGGAGCCGGACGCGCGCGAAGTGCTTGAACTCGTGCAGGCGGCAGGCGTGAAGGCCGTGGCGCTGCCAGGCGACATCGGCAGCGAAACCTTCTGCGGCGATCTCGTCAGCCGCACGGTTGCCGAGCTGGGTGGACTGGATATTCTCGTCAACGTGGCGGGCAAGCAAACGTCGGTGGAAACCATCGACGAACTGACGACGAAGCAATTCGAAGCCACTTTCCGCACGAACGTCTTCGCGATGTTCTGGCTGTGCAAGGCGACGCTCCCGCATATGCCGCCGGGCGGGACCATCATCAATACGACGTCCATCCAGAGCTATCAGCCGAGCCCGTCCTTGCTCGATTATGCGCCTTCGAAGGCCGCGATCACTGCGTTCACGCATGCACTCGCCAAGCAGGTCGCATCGAAGGGCGTGCGCGTGAATGCGGTGGCGCCGGGCCCGGTGTGGACGCCGTTGCAATCGAGCGGCGGCCAGCCGCAGGACAAGATCGAGGTATTCGGTTCCGAAGTGCCGATGAAGCGGCCCGGTCAGCCCGCCGAACTCGCGCCCATTTACGTGCTGCTTGCATCGCAAGAGTCTAGTTTCGTGACTGGAGAAGTCTATGGTGTGACAGGCGGCAATCACTTGCCTTGATGCCTCGGTGCGGGCGGGCGCGATTGGCGATCAACATTTATGATGCTCGTCATGGCTCTGGCGCCTCGACGCCAGAACCGAACCGAACCATGCTCTCTTAGGCGAAGAAACCATGACCGAGATGCCCTACCGCAACGCGTTGATCATCGGAGCGGGCTCCGGCATCAGCGGATCGCTCACCCGGCTTTTGCGCGACGCCGGTCTGCCGGTCGTGATTGCCGCGCGCAACATCGACAAGCTGAAGCCGCTCGTCGATGAAACCGGCGCCATCGCCCTGACCGTCGATGCCGCCGATCCCGCTCAGGTCGAGCGGCTCTTTGCGGAAACCGAAGCGCGCATCGGCGCGCCGGAGATCGTCGTGTACAACGCGAGCGGGCGAGTGCGCGGTCCCATTGCGGAACTCGATCCGGCGGAGGTCGGGAAAGCGCTCGGCGTCACGGCGTTGGGCGCGTTCTACGCGGTGCAGGCAGCGGCGAAGCGCATGACGCCGGCGGGCAAAGGCGCCATTCTGCTGACGGGCGCGACAGCGGGCATCAAGGGCTTTGCGCTCTCCGCGCCTTTCGCGATGGGCAAGTTCGCGCTACGCGGTCTTGCGCAGAGCGCGGCGCGCGAACTGGCGCCGAAGGGCATTCATGTCGCGCATATCGTCGTCGATGGCGGCGTGCGGGCGGAGCATCGGCCTGATCCCGTGGACAAGCCCGACAGCACGCTCAATCCGGATGCCATCGCGCAAACTTATCTGGATTTGCTGCGACAGCATCGCAGTGCGTGGTCCTGGGAGATCGAGGTTCGGCCTTGGGTGGAGACGTTTTGAGGGGATTTTCCTTTCGATACCGATGCTCCCCATGAACCTCTCCTTCGAAGTCCTCCAGGCCCTCGACGCCATCGACCGCACCGGAACCTTCGCAAAAGCGGCGGAAGCGCTTCACAAAGTCCCCTCGTCGCTGACGTATCTCGTTCAGAAGCTGGAGCTCGATCTCGGTGTGACGCTCTTCGACCGCACCGGGCGGCGCGCGACGCTCACGCAGGCAGGACGCCTCGTCGTCGATGAAGGCCGCCGTTTGCTCGAAGCCGCCGCCGATCTCGAACGCAAAGCCAAACGCGTGCAGCACGGCTGGGAAACGGAACTGCGGCTCGGCATCGACGAAATCATTCCATTCGACATGTTGTGGAAGCCCGTCAGCGCCTTCTACAGTCTCAAGCTCGACACGCGCCTCGTGCTCTCCAAGGAAGTGCTCGGCGGTTCGTGGGACGCGCTGCTCACGCGCCGCGCGGATCTCGTCGTCGGCGCGACAGGCGAGCCGCCGCTCATTCCCGATCTCATCGCCAAGCCAATCGGCTCGCTCAAGCATGTGTTCGTGGTCGCGCCCAATCATCCGCTCGCGTCGGCAAAAGGGCCGCTTTCCGCCGATACCGTCGCGCAGCACCGCGCCGTTGCCATCGGCGATACCTCGCGTGAACTCGCGCCGCGCACCATCGCCATCGGGCCGAATCAGGAAGTGCTCACCGTGCCGTCGCTCGAAGCCAAACTGCACGCGCAGTTGCAAGGCATCGCGGCCGGCACCATTCCCGAATGTCTCGCCGATGAACATCTCCGGCGCGGCACGCTCATCAGCAAGGAAGTCATCGGCATGCGAGATATCACGTACTTCTATCTCGCGTGGCGCAGCGATCGCGTCGGACGCGCGCTGCAATGGTGGGTCGATCAGCTCGATCGCCCGGACCTGATCGATGAAGCCGCGCATCAACGCATCGCGGCCGCGTGATGGCGATGCGGTTCTGAAAGGCGTGCGGCGGACGCATCGCCGCATGGCGCTCGCGTGAGATCGGCTCAACGCCGCCTTCCATCGAATGCGCCGAATCGAACGCGTTCTTAGCGTATTCAGAGGGCACGAAGCCGCGCACAAGTTTGTCCAACTCGCGCGCCAGAGCAAGCAGATGACTCAGCGCCGCGCTTCCCTCGAATCCGCGGAATCCGCCGAATCCGCTGAATCGCACGCGGTCTTGAGCGTGTTCAAAAGGCGCAACGCCGCGCGAAAATCGTCCCACTCGCGCCATTGCGGAAAGCGCGCGCACGCCGTTTCCAGCACCGTCATCGCCTGCGCGTTGCGGCCGCTCACATGCAAGTGACGCGCGTAGCTCGTGGCCGCGGTCAGATAGAACGAATCGCTACCCTGCATCGACGCCGTTTCCAGCGCGGACGCAAAGCAGACTTCCGCATCGAGCGACACGGCCTCGCCCGGCGGCCCCATCAGCAGAAGTTCGCCCTGCGTGCGCAAGAGTTCGCTCGCATACCACGCGTCGCCGTTGTCGTTGCAACGCTTGAGCGCGCGCACGGTCGTGTCGATGGCTTCGCCGTGCCGTCCCGCCTGCCCGAGCGCACGCGCATATTGCGCGGCAAGCATGGAGCGCGGCGCGTTGAAGCCGAGCGTATCGAGTTCCTTCAAGGCCGCGTCGAACGCTTGAAGGACGTCGGGCGTGATGTCATCGAGCGAAATCAGGTACGCGTCGAATGCCGCGCCGCACGCCTGCGCAACGTTCAAACCCGTGCGCATCGAAATCCGAAGCAGCATGTCGATAGCCTGCCGCGCCGCCTCCCGTTCGCGCGAGAGCAACGCCAGCGGGATGCGCGCTTCGATCAGCACATAAGCGGTCACGATAGCCTGCTCGGCGGCGCATGCATCCACGACGCACGCTTCGGCCAACCGCCGCGCCTCGTCGCGCGCGCCTTGCAGCCAGAGCACGCGCGCAAGCGTGGCCTCCCCGACGATCCGCTGATCGACCGATCTCCCAAGCGGCATACGCGTCTGCAAGCGCGCCGCATGCTGCAGAAAGTGTTCGAGCGATGCCCGCGCCTTCGCCTGTTCGCCCGCATAGTGGGAAGCAATGCCGAGCAGCCGGTAGCCGAGCAGCACATCGGTCGATTCCGGCTCGGCGTCGGTGGTCTGCGAATCGGCGGCGAGTGCCGCAAAGCGCCGGGCGAACGACAACGCGCTGCGCACTTCGCCCGCGCTTTGGCTCGCGTTCCACATGCCCCAGAGCGCGCGCGCCTCGAAGACGCGATCCGCCAGCGCCAGCGACAACGCCAGCACCTCCGACCACAACGCGCGAGTCTCCTTGTCCGGACCATGCACATAGACGAGCGCGGCAGCAAGCGCCGCCTGCAGACGCATCCGCACGCGCATGCAGCGATGCGAGAAAGCTTCCGCCTCGCGTCCGGTTTGCAGCGCGGCAAGCGAGCGCCGCGCCCACACGCAGCATTCCTCGACGAGCGAGAGTTCGAACAGCAGCGAGACGAATTTCACGCACAGCGTTTCCGCCAAAATGGCATCGCCTTTGGGCGAAAGCGTCCATGTCAGCGCGGCGCGCAGGTCGCCGAGCATGTCGCGCATGCGCCGCTGCCAGCCTTCGGAGTGATGTCCGCCGCCATGCTGCGCGTCGTCGTTCAGAAGACTCGCGAAATGATTGGCGTGACCGAGCGATACGCGTTGCCGCTCGCCGTTGTCATCGAGTTTTTGCAAGGCGTAGGCGCGCGTCGATTCCAGCAGACGATACGCCGCGCGGCCATTCCCCGTCTGCCGTGCGACGAGCGATTTCTCCACGAGTCCCGATACCGCCGCGATCACATCGAACTCGCGCAATGCATCGTCGCCGACGATGGCGACCGCCGCTTCCATCGAAAAGTCCGCCACGAAAATGCCGAGACGGCGCAGGGTCGTGCGTTCGGCGTCATCGAGTAAGGCGTGGCTCCAGTCGAGCGTCGCGCGCAAGGTCTGATGCCGTGGAAGCGCCGTGCGATTGCCGCCCGTGAGCATGCGAAAGCGGTCATCGAGATGCGCCGCAAGCGTTTCGACACCGAGTATCGTGGCGCGCGATGCAGCCAGTTCGATGGCGAGCGGTATGCCGTCCAGCCGCCGGCAAACGGTGCCGATGAGTTCCATACTGCGTTCATCGCACGAAAAGCGCAGGTCGATGGCGCGCGCGCGAGCCAGAAACAGTTGCACGGCGCTGCATCGCTTTATGTCGACGCCCGAGGCGCTTGGCGCGGGCACGCTGAGTGGCGCGACCCAGTAAAGATGCTCGCTCACCACCTTGAGCGGTTCGCGGCTCGTGGCCAGTACGCGAATGGAATCGCTCACCGTGCAAAGCGCATCGGCGAGACTCGCCGCAGGCGTGAGAACGTGTTCGCAGTTATCGAGCAGGACGAGCATGCGGCGCTCGCGCAATTCCTGCGCGATGACGGCAAGCGAGCGCGACCCCGCCGCCGGATTGATGCCGAGCGTGCCGGTGAACGCCGCCAGCACGCTTGGCAAATCTTGCGCGGGCGAAAGCGAAACGAGATACACGCCGTCGGGGAAGCGGTCGAGCGAGCGCCGTCCGGCTTCGATGGCAAGCCGCGTCTTGCCGATCCCGCCCGCGCCGATCAGCGTCACATGCCGCGCCGCTTCGAGCGCGAGCAGGATATCGGCGATGGCGGTATCGCGTCCGACGAGCGGAGACGTATTCGAAGGCAGGTTGTGTGCAACGCCGGCGTTGGCGACGCTCGTGGGCGCATCGGCCGGTTGCCTCGTCCTGACGAGCCGGTAACCGCGTCCCGAGACGGTCTGGATCAGCACGCGGTTCGCGCCCAGCACCTTGCGCAGCGCCGACATGTGCACCTGCAGATTGTTCTCTTCGACGAGCGTATCCGGCCATACCGCCGCGAGCAGGTCGTTCTTCGAGACGAGCGCGCCGTCGGCGGCCACGAGCACGGCGAGAATATCGAACGCACGGCTTCCGAGTCGAACAGGTTCGTCATCGAGCAGCAATTGCCGACGCTCGAGATCCACCTGAAGCGGTCCGATGCGAATCATGCGCAATGGTCCAGCATATGAAGGTTTGAACGTAGCCCCGGCGCCGCACCCAAATTCTGGCGCCCGGAAAGTGCCCCCGAAGCATAGAGCACCCGCCTTCTCCCATGTTTGGAAAAAACCGGGCTTATCGTTCAATAATTTTGCACATGCGTTTTGTACATGCGGCGCAGCGTCGAACCTAGTCGGGCAACGCGGAAGCCAAGATCATGGCGCGTGCATTGCCCAACGAAGCGCTGCGCCGTTGCGGCTTGTAGACGATATCGCCACGTACGATCCCCGCGCCCGTGAGCGCGCAACGGCCAATCTTGCGCGCCTGGCAACGCACCCAGACCTGATCCGCATAGCGGCAACGCGTCGCGTCCTGCCAGAGAATCGCGATGGTTCTCGACGACAGGCGCTCCAGCACCTCGATGCGCGCATGGTCCGCAAACGGCTGCGTCTCGCGTCCGCGCATGCGCTTCAAAGCTTCCAGCGCCGCACGATGCGCCATGTCGTTGCCGCCTTGCAGCGCATCGATCACATGCGTCCAGACCGCGCCGCGCGTGAGATTCGCGATCACCTCCGCCCCTCTTGCGGCACGCGGCGGCAGGGTTCTACGTTCTGCTACGAGGGCTTCTGGCATCGCGCATCTCCGCGTGGTCAGGCGCCGGGCGCGTCAATGGCCCGGATCGCCTTCGTAGTTGACGGGCACCCACTCGTAGCGGGCGCCCTCCTTTCTCACATGTCCCAAACCCGGAAACGCGATGTGCGCCGCCGCCACGAGATCGCCCTCGCGCGCCACGAGATCGAGCGCGGCGCGACGCGAACGGCGCGCGGCCGGTGCATCGGTGTCGTACTCGACGGACGCCTGCGGATTGCGCAACTGAATGCTCGCCACGTGGATCACGTCGCCCCACGCGAGCATCGTCTTGCCGCCGCTTTCGATGCGATACGTCGTGTGTCCCGGCGTATGACCCGGCGTCGCGATGGCGCGAATGCCGGGTTCGAGTTCGACATCGCCCGAGAACGGCACGAAACGGCCCGCCGCCACGTAAGGCGCGACGGATGCGCTCGCGGCATCGAAGAAAGTCGAGAGGAACGCAGGCGCCTTCGGCTTGTTCGCGGCATCGAGCCAGTAGTCCGCCTCGGTCCGGTTCACGCGCAGCACGGCGTTTGGAAACGCCATCGCGCCATCGACGATGACGCCGCCCACGTGATCCTTATGCAGATGCGTGAGCAGAATCTCGTCGACGTCTTCCGGCCGATACCCCGCCGCCCGCAGGTTCGCCATCATCCGGCCGCAGCACGCGCCGTACAACACGCCCGCGCCGGAGTCGATCAGAATCAGCTTCGCGCCCGTGTTGACGAGGAACGCGTTGATCGAGCCTTGAACCGGCGCATCGAGGAAATCGCGCCGCAAGTCCTCGGCGATTTCCTTCTTCGATACACCCTCCACCACCGTATCGATGGGAAACGGATGCGTGCCGTCGGACAGCGCCGTGACTTCGAATCGCCCGAGCATCAGGCGATAAAAGCCCGGCCCTTGCGTGCCGACCATCGGCGCGCGGGCGAATGCCGCGTCCGTCGTCATGAAGGCGCTGACGCAAAGCACGAGGCATCCGAGACTTCTCCACTTCGACATGAGCGTTTCCCTTGCACGCACCGGTTCTCACGAAGCATAGCCACGCATAAATCGGCAGACGCGCTAATCGTCCTTAAATGTTATTAATCGGCGGTGACCGACAAGCTCAGATACGCATGAATCTGACTGACCACCGCCGCGCCGTCGCCGACCGCGGAAGCCACGCGCTTGGCCGATTCCGAGCGCACGTCGCCAACCGCGAAGATGCCCGGCACGCTCGTCTCCAGCGCGAAGCGCAGCCGCGTGCCGTGTTCCGTGCGACCCGATCCCGTCATCACGAAGCCGCGGTTGTCGAGCGCGACGCCGCTCGCCGCGAGCCAGCGCGTCTCCGGGTCCGCGCCGATGAAGAGGAACAGATGCCGCGTCGCGATGGCCTCGTCACGCGCCTCGTCCGCATGATGGACGCGAACGTGCGTGAGGCCCGCCTCGTCGCCTTCGAGGCCGCTCAACGTGCAGCGCGTGCAGAGCATCACGTTCGGCAGGGAAGCAATGCGGTCGATCAGATACCGCGACATGCTCGCGCTCAGGCTTTCGCCGCGCACGAGCACCCGCACGCTGCGCGCGAAGTTGGCAAGAAAGACGATCGCCTGACCGGCCGAATTGCCGCCGCCGATCAACACGATGTCCTGCCCCTTGACGAGCCGCGCCTCGATGGTCGACGCCCAGTAGTACGTGCCGCGCCCTTCGAAGCGGTCGAAGTCCTCGACGTCCGGCTTGCGATACGCCGCGCCGCTCGCCGCCACGATCGTGCGTGCGCTCACGCGCTGGCCATCGGTGAGCGTGACGACGAAGACGTCGTTCTCGGGTGTGACGCACGTCACCTTGCCCGGAATGGCGAGGTGCGCGCCGAACTTGAGCGCCTGCTGAAACGCGCGGGCCGCCAACGCCTGGCCCGAGATGCCGGTGGGAAAGCCGAGATAGTTTTCGATCCGCGCGCTCGCGCCCGCCTGACCGCCCGGCGCGCGCTGATCGAACACGGCCACCGAAAGCCCTTCGGTGGCCGCATACACCGACGCCGCGAGCCCGGCCGGTCCCGCGCCGACGATGGCGACATCGTAGATATGCGAAGGCTCGAACGCCGGCACGAGTCCCAGGCACGACGCGAGTTGCGCCTCGTCCGGCGCGCGCAACACGTAGCCGTTCGGGCAGAAGACGAGCGGGAAGTCGTCCGGACCGGTCGTCATGCCGGAGAGCAGCGTCACCGCTTCGGGATCGGTGCGGGCATCGACCACGGTTGCCGGGTGCGCGTTGCGGCGCAGGAAGCCTTGCAGACGGATCAGCCGCGCATCGTCTCCATTGCCGACGATGATCGGCCCGAGCCCCTGCTCGATCAATCCGAGCCGCCGCAGGATCAGCGCACGCATGATGTGCTCGCCGAGTTGCGCGTCGGCGACGATCAGCGCGCGCAGCTTGTCGGGTTCGATGACGAGCGTTTCGGCGTCGGTGAGCGCGACGCCGTCGATCAGCGCGGGCTTGCCCGAGAGTTGCGCCATCTCGGCCATGAAATGCCCGTCGTCGTGTTCGGTGACGAGCGTGGAGCGCCCGAAGCTGTCGCGCGAAGAGATACGCACGCGCCCCTTCAGCAACACGAAAAGACCGAGCGCCACCTTGCCCGTTTCGAAGATCATGTCGCCTTTTTTGAACGACATGGGCCGCGCGAAACGCCGCACGCTTTCGATCTCGGTATCCGAGAGACGCGGAAACATCTGGTGCTGACGAAATTCAAGCGAGGAAAAAGGCACTTCGAGTTCGGATGGCGTCGCGGCACGCCCGAACGGCCTCGGTAGATCGGAATCGCTCATGACTCAGGCTCCATCGAATGCTTTACCAGCCGAACTTGAGTTCGGCGCCCACGTAGTCGGCATTGCTCGCGCCGAGATCGCGCAAGGACGAGCCGACTTGAAAATGCACGGCCTCGACCGAGGCCACGAGATTCGCCGCGACGTTATAGTCCGCGCGCACTTGCGTATAAAAGCCGGTCCAGCGCGAGCCGCGCCCGGCTGTTCCCGGCACGACCGCCGAGCCTTGTCCATAGACGGCGTCCGCGGTGGTCTCACGCCATTGCAAGCCGACGCCCGCGAGCAGCGAGAGCTTGCTGTTGGGCTTGAGCGTGAGCGACGGCTTGATATGAATCAGGTTGGTGTATCCCGTGTAGCCCGCGAGCGTGAAATAATAGCCGTTCGGAAAGAGCGGATTGAACGTGCCGACGCGCCCATCGCCCGGATGACGGTCGCCCGAGGCGGCATCGATCTGAATGCCCAGACGCGGGGTCCAGGGCGCCGCCGCCAACGTGTAACCGGCGAGCGAACCCACGGCCCATGCGCTGATCGTCTTCTCGCCGACATGACCGCTTTGATACATGCCTTCCACGTCCCAGTCGATATGCGAGACATTGCCCGCGTATCGCATGTCGAAGACATCGCGATGCTCGTCGCCGCTGGCATCGAGAAAGCGCGCATTGCTGCGGTTATAGCGCGAGTAATACGCGGACAGATCGCCCGGCCCCACGCCCTGACGTTCGACGCGCGCGCCGCTGAAGGTGAGATGACGATTGGAGACATCGTCGAAATCCGTGTTGAAGCGATACTGCACCGGCTGCGTTGCATAGGCGATCCAGCGCCACGGACCGGTCTCGTAGTCGCCCCAGAAACCGTCGAAAGCCTGCCGCACGTTCGGGCCGTCGCGCACCGATACGAAGCGCTGCAAGTCGAACGCCATCTCCTGCCGCCCCGCGCGAAATTTGACGAGCCCGCCCGCGAGCGGATGCGTGAACGCAATGAACGCCTGACGCAGATCGAGCGGATTCTTGTCGACGGAGGTCACGTTGTCCTTGCCATACGGACGCGCGTCTTCCAGTTGCGTGAACACTTGCACATAGGGGCCGAGATGCACATCGGCGTGGACTTCGAGACGTTGCAGCACGTAGGTATCGTCGCGGCCGGAGCCTAAGCCGAAGAGCGGCGCGTCGTTCATCTCGACGCGTTCCCGCAGCACCGCGCCGAGCGACACATACGCATCCGGATTGCCGAACAGCGGAATGTACTTGAGCGCGTCGAGCGGGCGTTTCGGCACGCAAGGCAGACCGAGCACGGACCAGTCTTCCTGCCAGCGATTGAACTTGATCGCCGGCCGCGCGCACGATGCCCCCGGCGCGGCGCTGGCGTTGGTATCGTCGCCTGCGCTGCCGAGCGCCGTATCCGCCGCGGATACGGGCAGCGCCGCCGCGATCCCCGTGCCGATCAAGAACATACGCAGCGAACGCAGCGCACGGCAGCGTCTGGAACGATCAGCGGCCATCGTGGATTTCGGCGATATATCCGCCCGGGAACTCGACCATCGCCGTCTTGTAGCTTGCGCTCGCATAAGGCGGGACCAGCACCTTCGCGCCTGCCGCTTGCGCACGTTGCAGGGTCGCGGCGAGGTCATCGACACCATAGCCGGTCGTTTCCTTGCCGAACGGAAACGGCAGCTTGCCATCGGTCACGAAGACGACCATGCGCCCGAAATTCGAGTCGATGCGAATCTGCCGGAACGTCTCGCCCGGTTTGCCGATCGCGCCCGCATCGGCACGCGCATTGTCCGAGACCACCTTGCCGTGAGAAAAGCGCAGCCAGCGGCGCACGAAGTTATTCGCTTCGTAACGCGAGACATAGACGCGGTTGTCGGGCACGCTTTGCAGCGGCGCGTAGTTCGGCGCCTTGGTGTGCCAGTAGAGCTGCATGACGAGGCCGCCCGGCCACTGGATGATCGCGTCCTTGCCGATGGGGTCGTCGAACGGTTCGACGATCACGTCCGCGCCCGCCGCGCGCGCGGCCTTCACGGCGTCGTCGATATCGGTCACGAGATAGCCCGTGCGCTCGTTGCCGAACGGATAAGGCACGGGCGTTTCGAAGCCGAACACGGACAGCATGCCCACGGGCGTCTGCACGTATTGCGAAGCCGTCTTGCTCGGCGTGGGCGTCACGGTGAAAACCGCCTTCTGCGATGCCTTGCCGCCGAAGGTCGCGAGAAAGCTCTGCACGAAGGTATCGACATCGGCGGATGCGACGTAGACGTGGGTCGTATCGTATTGCGGACCGACCGCGACTCGACCCTTGATGGCGGACGCAGCGGTAGCGTCATGCGGACCGGCATCCGCGAACGATGCGAGAGGCGCAATGCCGATGAGAAATGCCGCCGCGATGGCGCTTGAGCGAACGAGCTTGATCATGTCGATACTCATTGATGTTTGAAGTGAGCGAACCGTAAGTCACGCCGCCCGGGCAACGCGCGGCGGCCATGCGAGCAACAGAAGCAGCGCGATGGGCAAGATCAGGCCGTAGAACGAGAGATGCACGAAGGCGAGCGCGCCGCCCACCGCGCCGATAGCAAAGGCAAGCATGGCCGTGAGCGTGGCGCGCAAACGCGCAAGCACTTGCGGCCCTTCTGCATGATGCGAACCGCGATGCGCGAGATCGACCAGATCGAGCACGATCTGCGTGACATTGCCGGTCATCACTGTGTTGGGCAGCCCGGGCTTCTGCAAGACTTTGGGGCGCGCGTTCTGCACGCCCATTGCGGTGGCGCCCAACACGCCGCAGAGCAGCACCATGCCCGATGAAGCGTCATCGATAGGCAACGCGAGCAGTCCTGTGCCGAAGAACGCGAACAACAGCAACGCTTGCCACAGATGCAATGCTGCGGCGATGTAGGCGTCGCCACGTGCCTTCATGATCTTTGCCGCCACGCTCGCCGATCCCACGCCGACGATGAACGCCGGAAACGCCAGCAGCTTGAGCAGCACGCCTTGCCCCACGCCCGCGACCTCCGCGCCGATCAGCACGAAGTTGCCCGTCACATGCGCCGTGAAGAGGCCGAACAACGCGACGAATCCCAGCGTATCGACGTATCCCGCTATGAACGCGAGCACCGTCTCTTCATGCTCTTTCAAGGGACTTCTCCGGTGAAACCTCAGCCGCCTTCACGCGACGTGCCTGCCTTGTCCTTCGATACGACGTTCACGCTTTCGGTTTGCGCGAAGAACTGCGACTTCACGACCGGTATTGCGTGTTCGCCGAGCACCATGCCGAGCAGTCCCGCTAACGCGATCAAAGGCGGCGCGGGTGACTGCACGCGCAAGAGCCAATAGAGCATGCCGACCGCGAAGCCCACACCGAGTGAAATGACATAGCCCATGTTCTCTGTTCCATCCTTTCCTAAAGAAGAAACGCTGTCTCTCCCTTAAGGGAAAGCCTAGCAAGCCGATTGATAATTGGCCTTGGATAAAGCTTAAAAAACCTTAAGACCTCAAAAGGTCAATTGATGAAAACGCTTCACGCTCTCGCGGATCCATCCGAAAAGACTGCTATGTTCCGATGCCTGCCCGGCAGGCGCCGCGCGCAACATCTGGTCGCTCGCCCGATGCTCGGAAAGCAGCCTGCACATCTCGCTCGTGACCTCGGGACGTCGCGCGAGGATGGGCGTGAGCGCCTCCTTGTCGAGCCGGTACACGACGACGCGCGTCGTCGCACGCACGGTCACATCGCTTTGCACGCCCGCGAGAATGCCGGATTGACCGATGGAATCGCCGGGTGCAAGTCTTCGCACTTCGAGATCGTGCGATGCTTTCGGCACCGTCACGCTTGCCACGCCACGCGCAATGATGTGCAACGCCTGACCTTCGTCGCTGCCCGCTGCAAACACCGTTTCGCCCACTTCGAAAACATGACGTGTGAGGCGTTTGGAGAGCTCGTTCAGTTCGTCCGCATCGAGCGTATGAAAGATTGTCACGTCGCGCAACAACACGAGCTTCTCGTCGATGGCTTGCGTCGTTTGCCGTGGCGCCGACAACGGACGCAACACGACCGCACGCGAACCTAGATGCCGATGCGCCAGATCGAAGAGATCGCTGCGCACCGATACTTTCTTGTCGAGCGAATCGACGTAACAAAGAATCTCGTATTCGATGGCGTATTCAGTCGCGCGCCGCACACTTACGACCGGCGCGGGACGGTCGATAACGTCGATGCAACTCGCTGCGGCATCGCCGAGCGCATCGAGCACGACAGCGGGACGCACCGATGGATCCACCGAGAGCACGACGCTGATGCCGTTCGTATCGAACGGCTGATTCGAATTAACGATGTTCGTGCGCGCCGCGACGCTGTTCGGGATCACGACGATGTTGCCCTGCCCGTTGAGCAGGCTTGTCGCGCGCCAGTTGCTCTCGACGACCTTGCCTTCGGCATCGCCGATAGTGATCCAGTCGCCCAGACGAAACGGCTGCGTGGCGTTGAGCACGATGCCCGAGAACACATCGTTGAGCGTGCTCTGAATTGCAAGGCCGATGACAATGGCCACCGCGCCCGAGGTCGCCAGCAACCCGCGCACGGGCAACTGCAACACGAACGCAACGGCCGCGACCGCGGCAGCCAGATAGACGAGCGCACCGAGCACGTCCTGAAAGAGCCGCTCCTTGTGCCACGCCTCGGGCAGCACGATGCGGTCGAGCATGATCGTGACGAGCCGCGCGCCTTGCAGCCACCACATCAACTCCAGCACTTGGGCAAGCAGATGCCGCAGCGGTTCGTTGGGCCAGGGCGCCGCAAAGAGCGGATTCATGCCGTGCGCGAACAACACCCACGTCGATAACGCGAACATGGACGCACGAAACGCGAGCCGCATGGGCTCGCTTCTTCGGTCCATGAAGCGCCACGCGAGGAAGTCTACGACGAGTATCGCGATGCCGAAGAGCAGGCCGTCGGTCAGGGTCGGCATCGCGTCACTCGCCCTTGTTCAAAACGCGAAACAACTGCATCCCAGCGCGCCCCAGAAGCCGTTCGAGTCGCTGACAGGTATCTTCTTGCGCCACGCGAAACCGTGCGCATGCGCATGCACGTTGCAAAGATTCACGCAACCGTCCACGCAGGCAACCGCGGTCGGCTTGTAACGGCTATAACCGCCGAACTCCGCCACCGGCGACCATGACGGACTCACCGGCAAGTCCGGGGGACCGTATGGGGTGAACTCGTCGCTTGCATAGACGACCTTGCCGCCCACCACGGTCATGACCGAATCGAGAAACTTGATGCGGCTTTCATCGACGGTGAAGAAGTCTTCCGATAGCACCGCGAAGTCCGCGAACTGCCCCGCGACGAGCGCGCCCTTGCGATCGTCCTCGCTTGAAAACCACGCGCTGCCAACGGTATAACGGCGCAATGCTTCCATGCGGTCGAGTTTGTTCGCGCCGTCGTACATGGCCGTGCCGCCGACCGTCTTGCCCGACACCATCCAATAAAGCGAGACGAACGGGTTGAAGCTCGCCACGCGCGTGGCATCGGTGCCCGCGCCCACGGGCAGACCGGCATCGAGCATGTGGCGGATAGGCGGCGTGCGCTTCACGGCTTCCTCGCCGTATCGTGCGATGAAGTACTCGCCCTGATACGCCATGCGATGCTGGATTGCGATACCGCCGCCAAGCGCCTTTACACGGTCGATATTTTTCTGCGTGATGGTCTCGCAATGATCGAAAAACCAGCGCAAGCCATCGAAGGGAATGTCGGCATTCACACGTTCGAACACATTGAGGAAGCGTTCGATCGATTCGTTATAGGTGGCATGCAGACGGAACGGCCAGCGGTTTGCAACGAGCAGACGCACTACCGCTTCGAGTTCGGTTTCGAGCGTGTCGGGCAGGTCGGGGCGCGGTTCCAGAAAGTCTTCGAAATCAGCCGCCGAGAACACCAGCATTTCGCCTGCGCCGTTCACGCGCAGGAAGTCGTCGCCTTCGCCGGGCTTCGTCATCTTCACCCACTTCGCGAAGTCTTCAATCTCCTTCTTCGCGTTCTGCGTGAAGAGGTTGTACGCGATACGCACGGTCAATTCGTTGTGCTTCGCCAAGTCCATGATGACAGCGTAATCGTCGGGATAAGCCTGATATCCGCCGCCTGCATCAATCGCGCTCGTCACGCCAAGACGATTCAACTCGCGCATGAAGTGGCGCGTGGAATTGCGCTGCTCGTCGGGCGGCAGCTTCGGACCCTTGGCGAGCGTCGCGTAAAGAAGGCCCGCGTTGGGCCGCGCGATCAGCATGCCGGTCGGATTGCCGCGCTTGTCGCGCTGAATTTCGCCGCCGGGCGGATCGGCTGTTTCCTTCGTATAGCCGACCGCGCGCAAGGCCGCCGCGTTGAGCAATGCGCTGTCATACAGATGCAGGATGAACACCGGCGTGTCCGGTGCAATCGCGTTGATCTCTTCGAGCGTCGGACCACGGCGCTCCGCAAACTGAAATTCGTTCCAGCCGCCGACCACGCGCACCCATTGCGGGGCGGGCGTGCGTGCAACCTGCTTCCTCAGCATGTCGAGCGCGTCCGCAAGCGACGGAACGCCATCCCAACGCAACTCCATGTTGAAGTTGAGGCCGCCGCGTATGACATGCAGATGCGAATCGTTGAGGCCGGGAATCACGGTGCGCCCGTTGAGATCGATGAGGCGCGTCGCGTCGTTCGCATGACGCATCACGACTTCACGCGATCCTGCTTCGATGACCTTGCCATCGGCAACGGCGAGTGCATCCGCGAACGAACGCTTGTCGTCCTGCGTGGCAATCTTGCCGTTGAAGAATACGGTATCGGCGCGCGCGGGCGTGCCTGAACCCGTGCCTGAGCTCGTGCTTGAATTCATGGGCGTTCTCGTGTGAGGCGTGCCGCGACGCGGCGCTTGCTGGAAGCCGGCGCGATGAACTTCGCGCCAGCCTTTTCGATACGACTGCGAGCCGATTCAGCCCGCTTCGCTTGCGTGTTCGCCGAGAATCGATTTCGCATAACGCACGCCGATGCCATACGCGCTATGCGACTTGAGAATGTCCATGCAACCTTCGTAAGTCTCGGTGCGGCCCCAGTCGCGTTGCAGTTCGAACATGAACTGAAGCGACGTCATTGGCACCGCGCCGGCCTGGATGATTCGCTGCACGGCGCGTTCGTGCGCTTCGTGCGTGATGTCGCCACAAGCATCGGTCGGGACGTAGATTTGATAGCCTTCCGCGATCATCTGCACGGTCGGAAACGTCACGCACACTTCCGTCCAAAGACCCGCGAGCACGATCTTCTTGCGGCCCGTCGCTTCGATTGCTCGGCGAAAGCCCGCGTCTTCCCACGAGTTCATCGAGGTACGGTCAACCGGCTGCTGCTCCGGAAACACGCCTTGCACTTCGGGCACCATGTCGCCGCTAAAGGTTTTGGCGGCAACGGTAGTGAGAATGGTCGGCACCTTGAACAACTTCGCCGCCTTGGCGATAGCCTGCACGTTATGCAGGATGGTGGTGCGTTCATGCGAGGTCGTGCCAAAAAACATCTGCGGCTGATAGTCGATCAGCGCAACCGCGCAGGTATCCGGGGTCAATAGTTCTTGCGGCATTTGCAGGCTCCGTTGGAAAAGATGCGGCAGTCAGGACGAACATGCCGTGCTCGGGTGAGCGGCTGGAAGGATTGAGATGGATGATAGCCACGCGTCTTCGCCGAGTCCTTGAAAAATCCCTTAATTGTTCTTAACGAATATTCGCTAAGAAAATGCACTTCGATTTTTAGCGCGTGGGATTTTCAGGAAATGAATTTCAGGACTTCGCCTTTCGCTGGCGGGAGCATGCACCGCGATTAAACCGCCTTAAGAACAATTAATCTTTTCTCAAGTTCAGGCGTCTTCCACGCGGCTAAGATTCGGTCAACGCGTCGCGCTCAAGGAATGATTCTTAGCGCACGCGCTCGACCAACATCGCTAAAGGACACGCCATGAGCACCGTAAAGACCAAGGACAGCACGAATATTTTTTATAAGGACTGGGGCAGCGGCAAGCCGGTGGTCTTCTCGCATGGCTGGCCGCTTTGCGCGGATGCATGGGACCCGCAAATGCTGTTTTTGGCGCAGAAGGGATACCGCGTCATTGCGCATGACCGTCGCGGTCATGGCCGCTCCGACCAGACTTCGGAAGGCAACGACATGGACACGTATGCGGACGATCTAGCCGCCGTGCTCGACGCGCTCGATCTGAAGGACGCCATGCTCGTCGGCCATTCGACGGGCGGCGGCGAGGTTGCGCATTACATCGGACGTCATGGCAGCGGGCGCGTCTCGAAGGCCGTGCTGATCGGAGCGGTGCCGCCGATGATGCTCAAGTCCGAGAGTAATCCGCTCGGCTTGCCGATGTCGGTGTTCGACGGCATCCGCGACAATACGGCTTCGAATCGCTCGCAATTCTTCAAGGATCTGGCCGTACCGTTCTTGGGCTACAACCGTGACGGCGCGAAGGTCATACAAGGCAACATCGACGAGTTCTGGCGGCAGGGCATGATGGGTTCGATCAAAGGCCAGTACGAGTGCATCAAGCAATTCTCGGAAGTGAACTACACCGATGATCTGAAGAAAATCGACATTCCCACGCTCGTTTTGCATGGCGACGACGATCAAATCGTGCCGATAGAAGCGTCGGGACGACGCACGGCGGAGATCGTGAAGAACGCGACGCTAAAGGTTTATGCTGGCGCGCCGCACGGCATGTGCACGACGGAAGCCGATCGCGTGAATGCGGATCTGCTGGCGTTCTTGCAAAGCTGATGCTGCACGTGACATGCTCGCTACGAAGCGAGCATGTCAGCCGACCGAATAGTCAGTACCGCGCTTAATCCCGGATGCTTATCGGCGAATTCGATTTTGCCGTGATGCAACGTCGCCACCGCCTTGACGAGCGCGAGCCCAAGTCCCACACCGGGCGTCCCACGGCTCGCGTCGCCGCGATAGAACCGCTCGGTGACCTTGTGCTTTTCCGCGTCGGGAATACCGGGGCCATCGTCGGATACGGATAACTCTATGCCGTCATCGCGCGCCAGGAGCGACACTTCGACCTCGCCATTTTCACGCGCGAACTTGATAGCGTTATCGATCAGATTGCCGATAGCCTGCGCCAGCAGCAAGGGATCGACCACAGCGTACAGTTCGTCCGCCTGCGTCATGGAAAGCGTCACGCCACGCAGTTCCGCCACGGGCTGATAGAACTCGACTGCATCCGAGACAATGGCGAGCAAATCGCTGGACTCGAAACCCGAGCGACGCACGCCCGCATCGATTTCGGCGAGCCGCAAGAGCGCATTGAAGATGCCGATCACGCGATCGACATCCGCAAGCGCGGGCTCCAGTTGCGCGAGCGTGGCTTCATTCCCTTCCTTGCGCAAGCCGATCATCAGCACTTCGAGACGCGAACGCAGTTCGGCAAGCGGCGTACGCAAATCATGGGCGATTGCATTCGACACGTTGCGCACGCCGTTGATGACTTCGATCAGCGCTTCCTGCGCCTGCTTGCGCGTGTTGACCTCTTCCTGGAGCCGCACATTCTGCTCGCGCTGCAACTTCTGCAAAGCCCGCAACTTGAGATGCGTATGCACTCTCGCGGCGACTTCCTCCATGTGCAGTGGCTTGGTGACGAAGTCCACGGCGCCAGCGCTGAAGCCCGTGATCTTGTCCTCGGTCTGCGTGAGCGAGGTCATGAAGATGACCGGAATGTCGCGCGTGTTCGGGTTGGCCTTGAGCTGACGGCAGGTCTCGAAACCGTCGAGACCGGGCATCATCACGTCGAGCAGAATCAGATCGGGCTGCACGAGTTCGGCGCGGCCCAGCGCCTCGCGGCCATCGCGCGCAACGGTCACGCGCAGGTTGTTTCCTTCGAGCGCATCGACCACGAGGCCGAGATTCGTTGCGGTATCGTCGACAACGAGAACGACTGGCGTGGCGGTATCGGGTAAGTCTTGCGTACTCACGAGCTTGGGTCCAGATGTTCTTCGATCAGGGACAACAGCGCTTGCGATTCGTACCCGGCGGCAAGACATCGCAGACGCGTTGCGAAAATTTCATAGCGCTTGTCGAGTACCGTCAGATGCTCGGCCCGCTCGATGATGTCGCGCATCGAACCGAGCAGCGCAAAGCGATGCAGCAGCGCCATTTCCTCGGGCGGCGGCACGACGAGCGCTTCATCGGCCCGAGCATGTCTTCCCGTACGCGGCGCCCATTGCAACGCCAGAAGGCCGGTGATCTCCTTGAGCAGCACATGCAGATTCAGCGGCTTTTCGATGAACACATTGGCGCCCGCCGCGAGATTGGCCTGCGCATTGCCGCGCGATGCATCGGCCGATACGGCGATCACCGGCACGTCGCGCAACGCTTCCAGCGCGCGCAGACGCTCCAGCATCTCGATGCCACCCATCACCGGCATGAGCGTATCGACGACGATCAGATCGGGCCGGTCCTCGCTCGCCATCGCAAGTCCCTCGCGGCCGTTTTCTCCTTGCGATACGCGAAAGCCGCTACGTTGCAAGGTATCGACGAGCAGGATGCGATTGGCCGCGACATCGTCGAGCACGAGTATGTGACGCTCGCGGCCTTCATAGCGCGTGACGCCCACCGGCAGAATCGCGGGCACGGGTTGCGCCGTGGCGCCGGGCGCGTCGAGTTCGAACCAGAACGCGCTGCCTCGGCCAAGCGAACTCGCGACGTGAATATCGCTTCCCATCATGCGCACGAGTTGCCGGCTGATGGCAAGACCGAGTCCCGCGCCGCCGCTCCGACGCGTGAGTTCGCCCGCCTGCTCGAAGGGCTGAAAGATCACATCGAGCCGGTCGGGGCTGATACCTATTCCCGTGTCCTTCACTTCGAAGCGCAGACGTCCGGGCCATATTTCCGAAACCGCGAGACTGACTTCGCCCTGATCCGTGAACTTCACTGCATTGACGAGCAGATTGAGCAACACCTGACGCAAGCGCTTTTCATCGACGCTGATCGCGCGCGGCAGATTCGGCGCCGCATGATAGTGGAGTTGCAGGCCCTTTTGCTGGGCGCGCACGCCGACGATCTCCGCGATGACATCGAGAAACGGACCGAGTGGCACATCGCGCACCTGCATTTCGAGCTTGCCCGCACCGATGCGCGCGAAGTCCAGCAAATCGTTGATGAGCATGAGCAGATGCTCGCCACTCTGTTCGATCACGCCGAGACTAGCCAACTGTCTGCGGCTCAACGTTTCATCGCGTCGCAAGATTTGCGCATAGCCGAGAATGCCGTTGAGCGGCGTGCGCAATTCGTGGCTGATATTCGCGAGAAACTGATCCTTCGCCTTGTTGGCCGCTTCGGCGGCGTCGCGCGCCACGCGCACCGCATCCTCCAGTGCCTTGCGCGCCGAGATGTCCTGAATGATGGCGATGGTGTGACTCGTGTGCCCGGCAGAGTCGTATTGCAGCGCCACCGATAAATTGACCCACACGCGCTGACCGTCGCGTCTCACGAGCGGTTTCTCTTCCGAGTAATGCGAAACGCCGCCCTCGGTCAACATGAAATAGCGTTGCAGGCTTCCGGTCACGAAGTCGTCGTCGGTGACATCGCGCAGGCGCTTGCCGAGCAACGCATCGCGTTCGTATCCGACGATCTCGCAAGCACGCTGATTCACGCGCAAAAAGCGGCCTTCGAGGTCGCAATGCGCAATACCCACTGCCGCGTTCTCGAAGGTGCCGCGAAAGCGTTCCTCGCTCGCGCGTAGTTCGTTCTCGGCGTGCTTGAGCTCGGTGATGTCCACTAGACTCCCGACGAAGCGCACGGGCTTACCGCTCGCATCGCGCCTTGCCATGCCGCGTACCAGCACCTTGCGATCGCTGCCATCGCTATGCAAGAGGCGGTTCTCCATCTCGAACACGCCATCCGCATGTTCGAGGTAACGCTCGACGGCCGCTTCGGTCGCGGCCCGTTCCTGCGGATGCACCACGCTCATGTACGACTCGTAGTCGAGCAATGGCTCCTTGCCGCCATAGCCGAGCCATTCCCAAATGTTCGAGAAGCGTGCCTTGCCGTGGCGAAAATCGCCGTCGGGCATGTCGATTTCCCATACGCCGACATTCGATCCGCACATCGCCGCTTCGAATCGTGCATTGGTCTCACGCAAAATCTCCGCTTCTTCCGCGCGCCTCCGTTGCGTGACATCGCGGAACACGAACACGATGCCGAGCCCTTCGCCGCGTTCATCGACGATAGGCGAACCGCTCGCTTCCACCGGCACTTCCTGGCCGTGACGCGCGATCAGCAGATTGCGGCTCGGCAAGCCGATGTCTTCATCCGCGCGCAAGAACGACGACACCGGCTCGCGCGTGATTTCATCGACGACGCAAAAGACCTCGCCCAGCAAGCGGCCGCGTGCTTCATTGCGTGGCCAGCCCGTCAACCGTTCGGCCACCGCGTTCATGAAGTCGATGCGCCCTTCCGGGTCCGTTGCGATCACGCCATCGCCGATACTCGACAGCGTCACCGCATAGCGCTCGTCGCTTTCGCGCATGCGCCGCTCGGCCGCGTATTTGTAGAGCGCCATTTCGACCACGGTGCGCAATTGCGTGTCGTCGAATGGCTTGAGCACATAACCGAACGGCTCGGCCGTGGTGGCGCGCTGCACGGTTTCCTCGTCGGCATAAGCGGTCAGGAACACGACCGGCAGCCTGAATTGCTCGCGCAGAAGCCGCGCGGCGTCGATACCGTCGAGCTTGCCTTCGAGCCGCACATCCATGAGCACGAGATCGGGACGCACTTCCTTCGCCAGCAGGAGCGCATCTTCGCCGCGCGCGGTCGAGCCGACCACCGTATGACCGTTGCGGATCATTTGCTGGGCGATATCGCGGGCGACCACTCGGTCGTCTTCCACAATCAGGATGCGTGCAGGTGCCATCGTTCGTTGAGGTCAGCTTGCTTCGGCTTCGAAGGCTATGGTGAAGACCGTGCCGCCTGCGCGGTTCACATCGACATTGCCGTGCAATTGATGCGCGAGATCATGCACGAGTTGCAGCCCGAGCGTGTCGGCCTGATCGAGCGAAAACGCGGGCGACAGTCCCACGCCATCGTCGGCGATCACGAGGCGGCAACGGTCCTTGTCCGTGATACGAAGCTCTATACGCAACAGTCCGCCGCGTCCCCCCGGAAACGCATGTTTGAGCGCATTGGACACGAGCTCGTTGATGATGAGCCCGCACGACACCGCGCGATTCATGTCGAGCTGGATATCGTCGACGACCACGTCCATGTCCACGCCGAGACGCCGCATGTCGTAAGCCTGCGCGAGATGCTTGCACAGGTTCCTCACGTGCGGCGCCATCATGATGCGAGCGAAATTGCCAGCACGATAAAGGTTTTCGTGCACCATCGCCATCGATCGCACACGGTTGCGGCTTTCGGCGAAGAGTTCGGCTACCGCCTTGTCTTCTACACGCGAAGCCTGCAGATTGAGCAGGCTGCTGATGAGTTGCAGATTGTTCTTCACGCGATGATGCACTTCGTGAAGCAACGCTTCCTTCTCTTCGAGCATGGCCTCCTTCTGTTCGAGCGATGCGTTCTCGAGCGAAATAGCCGCCTGCGACGCAAGCAGTGTCAGCACCGTGATACGCGCTGCCGTGAACACGCCGGGCGCGAGATCGTTCTCGAGATACAGCACGCCCTTGAGCTTGGCCTGCTTGATGATGGGCACGACGAGCACCGAGCGCGCGCCGCTCGAACGCAGATACTCGTCGGCGGAGAATTCATTGGGCAACGTGGCGTCGTCGATATGCACGCGCTCCCGCATGCGCATGGCGAAGTGCACGATGGATACCGGCAATTCACGCGGCGTCATCGGAGCGCTTTCCATGCGGACCTGCACACCGTCCCTGCCGGATACGGCCTGCGCCTCAATCCAAAGTTTCTCTTCGCGCGGCAAGACGAGCACCGCGCGACGCGCGCCCGCATGTTCGAGCACGATGGTCATGAGCGTGCGCAAGAGCCGTTCGAGCACGATCTCGCCTGAGATTGCCTGCGACGCCTGCACGACGGTTTCCACATCGAAGCGTTCCGCCACGACATTCCTTGCCGTCAGGCTTTCGGCAGGGCTTTCGACGAGTTCCGGATAAAGCCGCTCCAGCGCGTGAACCTTCGCCATCGCGCCCCAGCGCAGATACGCGCGCCGTGCATGGCCCAGATAGACATGAGCGATAGTCGTGAATTCGCGTTCGATGTAAAAGCGCGCGGCCGTTTCATGGGCCAGCGCTTCGATCTGCACAAAGCGATGTTCGCGTGCGAGCGCGATAGCGTCTTCGTAATGACGCATCGCGTCGAACGGCCGGTTCTCGATGCGCGCGACTTCGCCTTCCACGAGCGCCGCCCGGCAGCCGAAATTCGCCGGACCGTGATAGGCCCAGACCTGCAACTTGCCGTGATACTCCGCAAGTGTTGACGACACATCGTGTTTGCGCGGATCGTGCATGCGTGCAAGCACCAGCGCCGCATGAAAATAGTATTCGGCCATTTCGAAGTGGCCGGCGGAGGTCCACAAGAGCGGCCTGGCTTTATCGCCCGCGGCGGCGGCGCCCGCTATGTCATCGGCGAAATGGAGCCATTGCTGCTTGCGAATCCAGTACCAGCATGCGGCAATCGCGAGACTGGCATCGGCTTCGAGGCGGCGCTCGAACTCGGCTTCGTCGAACCCCGCGAGAAGCACGCTGTCGCCACGCAAGTGACCGATCAGCCGCAACTGCGAAGTAATGATATCGACGATAAGCCCGAACTTCGCGCTCTTCACGATCGACAGCCGCTCTTGTGCCTCGCGCTCCACGTCTGCAAGCGGTTCGCCCGCAGCCAACAGACTCGTGATCAACGTGCAACTGCTGAAGCCCGTATAAGTCAGATCGCCGCTCTCCGTCGCGGCATCGAACGCGCGGCGCAACAAGGGCAGATTCGTGCGAATGTGCCGCGTCCACGGCGTGACGTGATAGGCGAAGCACATGTAGACGCGCGCCTTGAAGCGGTCTAGCGCGCGTTCGTCGACGAGCGCAAGTCCCAGGCGCCCAAAGCCGAACCCAGCCTGATAGTCGCCGAAGATAGGACCCGTCACCATGCCGAGATAGGCATAGCCGAGCGACGATGCATCGCTGTTGCCGTGCGCCACGCTCAGATTCGCCATGCGGCACAGCACCAGGCAGACGAGGTCTTCGTCGCTGAAGAACGCGGGCGGCAGCACGGCCGTGAGCACATCGAGCGTGGCGGCGAGATCGGACGCTTCGAGCAAGGGCAGGTCGATCAGGCGTTCGATCGGCTTCGAGCCGATCTGCCGAAGCAGCGCGTCGTATTCGAGGCGCGCGGCGGCGCGTCCCGGATGCGGCTCCCACTCGATACCGACGTGCCGCAAATACTCCAGACACGTTTGCACGGCAAGCTGCATCTGATCAAGCGCGGTGTAGAGCGTGACGCGCAGGAACGTGACAATGGCGCGATCCGGCAGCGTGTTTGCCCGCTCGGCGAGTTCGGTCAGTCGCTTGCACGCTGCTTGGGTATCGCCTGTCAGGAACTCGCACTCGGCGCGGTTGCTTTCCAGCGTGAACTTGCGCGCATAGTCGTCGTGCCATCGAGCGGTATCGAGAAGATCGCTTCCCGTCGAGAAGTACGTCAAGGCGGAACCGAACGCCGACGAAGCCTTCGCGCGCTTGCCCGCCTGCAAATTGAGCTCGACGATTCGCTCGCGCTCCGCCGCGTTATCGACCAATGCGATCGCGCGATCGTACTGGTTGACGATCTCGAAGATGTCGGCCTCGGCGTCATGCGCTTCGGTCGCATCGAACATTCGCGCGATTCGCAAGTGCGCGAGCGCGCGCTCGCCCGGCGGAATCATTGCGTAGGCTGCTTCCTGCACGCGGTCGTGAACGAATGCATAACCGTTCTCGCGCCTATACACGAGACCTGCTTCGACCGCATTGCCGAGCGCGGCGTCGATGTCGCCTTCGGCATCGGCGCACACTTGCGCGAGCGTCGCATCCGTTGCCGCGTTGCCGAGACACGCGAACCACTTCAGCATGTCTTGCGTCGCTTGCGGCGCGCGCGCAATGCGCTCCACCATCAGATCGACGACGCTTTCCGCAAGACGCGCCGCACGAATGCGGTCGATGTCCCAGCGCCAGACGCGTGTATCGCGGTCGAAATGCAACAGCCGTTCCTCTTCGAGAATGCGCAGGAACTGCACCACGAAAAAAGGATTGCCACCGGTCTTGTCGAATAGCAGGCTGGCGAGCGGTTCTGCTTCAGCGGCGTCGGCATGCAGCGTGTCGGTCAGCAGATTCGATACATCGCCGGGCGCAAGAGGCGCCAGCAGAATGAGATGCAGCGGCGTGCTGGTTTCGCGCACCGTCGCGAGCACGCGTGAGAGCGTGTGCGTGGGACCCACTTCGTTGTCCCGATACGCGCCGATGAAGAGCACGTGACGCGTATCCGCGGACGCCGCCATATATTCGATCCAGCTGCTCGTGCCGGAATCGAGCCATTGGAGATCGTCGAGAAAGAGCACGAGCGTCTCGCCTGGACCACAGAACGTGCCGATGAAACGCGCGAGCACCGCTTGCAGACGCACATGCGCCTCGCGTGGCCCGAGCGCCGGCACAGCGGGTTGCGGACCGATCACACGTTCCAGTTCCGGCACGAGATCGACGATGAGTTGCGCATGCGCGCCAAGCGCATCGGCAAGACGCGTCTGCCATGACGGCAGGTCGAAGGCTTTATCGTCGAGGAGTTGGCGGATCAATTGCCGAAAAGATTGCGCGAGGGTGGCGTAGGGAATGTCGCGCTTGTATTGATCGAACTTGCCTGATGCGAAGCGCCCGTTACCGGCCACGAGCCTCTTTTGCAGGTCGCCAACGAGCGCCGATTTGCCGATACCCGAGTAGCCCGACACCAGCACGAATTCCGAGCGACCTTGCTGCGCCACGCGCTGAAATGCGTTCGCGAGCGCCGCGCTTTCGACTTCGCGTCCGTAAAGGCGTTCGGGAATGAGCAAATGTTCGGGCGCGTCGTGCTCGCCCGGCGTGAACGCTTCGATACGCTCGCTGCGTTGCCATGAATCGAGACAGCGGCGCAAATCGTGTTCGAGCCCGAGCGCGGTCTGATAGCGTTCCTCGGCGGCTTTCGCGAGAAGCCGCGCGACGATGGCGGCCAACTGTCGCGGGACGTGAGGCGCTTGTTCGACAAGTGGAATCGGCTGACGCGCGATATGACAATGCAGCCATTCGGCGGGCGACGCGGCGCGATACGGCAGCTTGCCCGCGAGCATCTCGTAGAAAACGACGCCGAGCGAATACAAGTCACAGCGCGAGTCCACACCGCGATTCGTGAGCCCCGTTTGCTCGGGCGAAAGGTAAGCGAGCGCGTCCATGGTCACGGGCGCGAGTTCCGTTGCGGGACGTTCGCGCGTTGCTCTCGATGCGCGTCCGAAACCCGTGAGCGCCACTTCGCCGCTCGCTACATCGACGAGTATGTTGGCCGGTCGCAAGTCCTTGTGCATGACGCCGCGCGCATGCAGCACCTTGAGCGCCGCTGCAAGATTCACCGCGATGCGCAAGCTCTCATGCACGCCGAGTGTTCCCGCAGATATCGATGCAAGCGAAACACCGCCGCGATCTTCGAGCAGAAGCGTGGCCGCGCCACGCAACTCCACCAGCGCATGCGGCCGCGTGAGAACCGGGCTGTCGAGTAGCGCGCGCAGCTCGAACGCACGCGTGAGCCGCGCCTGACTCTCCACGACTTGCGCCACGTGCGCCACAGGCAGCGCCACGGCAAGCCAAGTCTGCGCGTCTTCGCGACGCCACAGCCGCGACAGGACGAACTCGCCGTCATCGCACAGGGTTCGCCGCTCGAAGTTCCGCAGTTCCAGCATGCTCGCGCCCTCCCGCTACGCTTCTGCGGTCAGCATATAGCCGGCATTGCGGACGGTCAGGAGCAGCGACTTGTCGAAGCCGGTATCGATCTTCTGACGCAGCTTGCTCACGTGCACGTCGATCACGTTGGTCTGCGGATCGAAGTGATATTCCCAGATATTTTCCAGCAGCATGGTGCGCGTCACGACTTGTTCCGCGTGGCGCATGAGATATTCGAGCAGCTTGAATTCGCGCGGCTTGAGCACGATAGCCTTGCCCGCGCGCACGACCTTGCGCGAAAGCAGGTCGATGCTCAGATCGCCTACCTTCAACGCCGTGTCCACGAGGTTTTCTTGCGAGCGTCGCGTTAATGCGTCGAGCCTCGCCGCGACTTCGCCCAGCGCAAAGGGCTTGACGACGTAATCGTCACCGCCGGCCTTGAGGCCGCGAATGCGTTCATCCACTTCGCCAAGCGCGCTCAGAATGAGGATAGGCACCTTGTTGCCGGTCGCGCGCAACGCGGAGATGATGCCGAGGCCGTCGATACCGCCCGGCAGCATGCGGTCGAGGATGATCGAATCGTAGGTCTCGCCGGCCGCGAGAAACATGCCGTCGCGGCCATTGTCCGCGCAATCGATGACATGGCCCATTTCGGCCAAACCCTTGCGCAAGAATCCGGCGACTTGCTCGTTGTCTTCGATGACCAGGATTTTCATTTTATGGCTCGTAACAGGCTCGAAGCGCACTCTGATTTTCGAGTACAGGGCTTCCCGCCGTGCATTATGCGCCCGCATGGTCCGCGCATAAATCGGGTCATTATTAAATTAAGTTAACGTGCGCGCGGAAAATGGCAAGGCATTCACGAATTACAAATGAAGGCGCGGAGTTAACTAAGCTTAATGATTTTCTCATCGGGCGCAAAGGCTGGGAAGCATAGGATCGGTTATGTGATCGGACATCCATCGCAAACGGAACGACACCATGAACGCCATTGCCAAGTTGCCCTTACCCGGATCGCACAGCGGCATTATCGATCTGGGCGGCATACGGATCGACCTCGAAGCGCGTACCTTGCACCGTCAAGGAGAGATCATGTCCGTGGGCTCGCGCGCATTCGATATTCTCGTCGTGCTGGCTAAAGCGGAAGGGCGCCTCGTCACCAAGGACGAATTGATGAGCGCAGTCTGGCCGCGCACCGTCGTCGAAGAAAACAATATCCAGGTTCACTTATCCAGCCTGCGTAAAAACCTGGGCAGCGATCGCGACATTATCGTGACCGTGCCGGGCCGTGGGTACAGACTGACAAGGCGAACTGTCAGACCTTCGTGTCCGCATGCCGAGGCGCGTTTCGCTCGACCGGTACTCATCGGACGAGAAGACGCGCTTGCCCGTATTTCCACGATGCTCGCCGCGACGCAAGTGCTCACGCTCGTGGGCGCGGGCGGCATCGGCAAATCGGCGCTCGCGCTCGAAGCGGCGCGTCAATGGACAGCGGCGCGCGCAGAGCCGATCTTCTTCGCCGATCTCGCGCGACTCGACCACCCGCGCTCGGTGCAAGAAGCCATCGCGCGCGCATGCGGTTTGCCGGAACACGAGCCGCTCGACTTCTCGTCGCTGCCCGAGCGTGGACTCGTGTTCATCGACAATGCCGAGCATGTGATCGCGCATGCCGCGCAAATAGTCGATGCGCTCGCCGCCGCCAATGACGGCATCCGCGTTCTGGTTACGAGCCGCGAGCCATTGCGCATCATGTCCGAGACGCTCTATCGCGTCGATCCGCTCGACGTGCCGCGCGCCGGATCGACCGATGCGCAAGCGCTCGAACATGCTTCCGTGCGGCTCTTTCTCCGCCGTGGCCGCGCCGTGCAGCGCAATCTCGGCGACGACAGCGCGCAGATCGGCCGCATAGGGACAATATGCCGGCGGCTCGACGGCAATCCGCTTGCCATCGAACTGGCGACGGCGCGTCTTGCCGCGCTCGGCCTCGAAGATATTCATCGGCGGCTGAACGACCGTATGTCCATGCTCGCTGGCGGATACCGCACCGCGCTGCCGCGTCATCAGACGTTGCGTGCGAATTTCGACTGGAGCTACGGGCCGCTCGCCGCGCAGGAGAAGACCTTGCTGCGCAGGATGGCCGTTTTCGAAGACTCGTTTTCGTTCGAAGCCCTGTGCGCTGTCGCATGCGATGACGGACTTGCGCTCGCAACCGTGATCGACGCCGCGAGCGAACTCGCCGCGAAATCGCTGTTGATCGTCGAATATGGCGGCCCCGTCGTGCGCTACCGGTTATCGGAATCGATGCGTGCGTATGCGCTGGAAAGACTCGCGGCGGAGAACGACAGCACGGCAATCGCCAGGCGTCTCGCGCATTATCTGGAACGTTGCGCCGACT
This sequence comes from Caballeronia sp. GAWG1-1, assembly GCF_023631465.1. Taxonomy (NCBI): domain Bacteria; kingdom Pseudomonadati; phylum Pseudomonadota; class Betaproteobacteria; order Burkholderiales; family Burkholderiaceae; genus Caballeronia; species Caballeronia sp. GAWG1-1. The sequence goes on along the minus strand of NZ_JALQDB010000032.1, from coordinate 205,207 downwards.
TCTCCGGTGCCGACGAAGCGAATGAGCCCGACACCCCGCGAGGTCTCGTTGTCGAGTAAGGTTAGACGTTAAGCGAAGCGTGAGAAGATCACGCGGCACCAGGTCAATCCCGCCACGAAAGCCGAGGAACGCATGGACCGCCTGACCGGCATCGAAGTATTCGTCGCGACCGTCGATGGCGGCAGTTTCGCCGCTGCCGCGCGACGTTTCGGGTTATCGCCCGCGATGGCCGGCAAGTACGTGAGCGCAATCGAAGCCGAACTGAACGCGCGGCTTCTGCATCGCACGACGCGCAAGCTGAGTCTGACCGAGGTCGGCCAACACTATTACGAGCGATGCAAACGCATCCTCGAAGCCTACGAAGAGGCCAATCGCGAGGCGAGCGACGCACAGGACACGCCGCGTGGCGTGTTGCGAATCGCGGCGCCCGTCACGTTCGGAGCGATGCATCTCGGCGACGTCCTCGCTGCATATCTTGAGCAGCATCCGCATGTCACGATAGAAGTGTCGTTGAACGACCGCTATGTCGATCTGCTCGAAGCCGGCGTGGACGTGGCGATACGTATCGGTCGCCTCAACGACTCCGGCCTCGTCGCGCGCAGGCTCGCGCCGTGTCGAATGGTCATCTGCGCGTCGCCCGGTTATGTCGAACGACACGGCACGCCGCGCAGCCCCGACGACTTGCGGCAAGCGCCGCGACTCGCGTTCAGCGAAGCGGTGTCGGTGGGAGACTGGACGCTCGCCGATACGAAAGGCCGCGCGCATGTCATCGACGGGCCATGCCGCATGGCCGCGAACAACACGCAGATGCTGCTGGCTGCGGCGCTTGCGGGCGCGGGTATCGCGTATGGGCCGACCTTCGTGTTCGGCGAACACATCGCGCGGGGGAATCTCGTCGCGCTGCTGCCGGACTATCGGACGCCGGAGTTGGCAATTCAGGCGGTTTATCCGAGCGCACGACATATGCCGCTGAAAGTGCGGCTTCTGCTACATAGTCTGGTTGCCGCGTTCGGCGACGAGCCGCCTTGGGACCGCACGTCACGCTGATTCCGTTCCACGCGCTTGCAGTTCGTCGATGAACTTTTCGATAAGCGCAGCGACCGCTGCTGGCGCTTCAAGTGGCGATAAGTGCCCGACGCCGGGCAAGACATGAAGGCGCGCGTCCGCTATGCGAGGCAACAGTTCCTTCCGCAAGGTCTCGACGCGGTCCACCTGGTCGAGTTCGCCTGAGATCACCGTGACGGGAACACTGATCGACCCGACTTCATTCGTGATGTCTTCGAGCATGGCGGCGTTCGGCCACGCCGCCTTGGCTTGCGGCGCGCCACGCAAGCTGTCGGCAATCACTTGCTCGCGCAACTCGGGCGCAAGCGGACTTGCGGTGAGCACGTTATCCATGACCCATTCGACCGATTCGCGCGAGTCGTAGGCTGCGGCCATCGCGGCTCGCTGGGCATCGGGAAGCTGCATCGGCGAGGGCGGCGAGGGCGCGATAAGCACGACGCCCTGCAATCCGCGAGGCCTGCGCGATGCGAGCAATTGCGCGACCTTGCCGCCCATCGAATGGCCGATCAGGATGTAGCGATGCAAGTGCAGTGCTTCGACGACGTCTGCTGCGTCGTTTGCAAGATCGGCTATTGCGTAGGCTTGCTCGGTCGCGCTGGATTCGCCCCATCCACGATGATCGAGCGCGATGGTGTGTCGAGCGTTCGACAATGCGCCGATAACGCCGTCCCATGTCCGTGACGACCCGCCCCAGTAGTGGAGAAACACGAGTGCCGGCTCGCTGCTTCCTTGTTCCTTGACGTGAATCCTCGCGCCGCGTGTTTCGATGTTCATGGCGATGCTCCTTGGGTTTAGTGACGAAAGAGCATCTTAGGTGCGATCGTCTGGATTGATAATTCGCTCAACATGATCGGCACTCGATCACGCTGGGATCGAATTCGATGCCTTGGCAAAGCGCCGGACAGCGCGAATCGTGGACGTAAGGGAGGAAAGCAGAGCACCGCGGATGCCGCTCGACACCATGCATCTCACTTAGAATCGCCATCGGGTCTTGTCGACTTGGAGCGTTTTCATGATCAAGAGAGTGCTGACGACCGGTGCAATGCTCGCGAGCATTGTCTTGACGACGCCCGCTCACGCCGATGCAAACGCCGACAAGGCCGCCATCGCGCAAAGGCTGCAAGCATGGTCAAAGGCTTTCAACGCGCGCGATGCCAAAGGCGTCTGCGATATCTTCGCGCCCGACCTGGTCTCGACCGTCCCGGAAGCACTCGATGGCAATCGCGACACGATCTGCAAGAAGCTCGCGGTGCTGTTTGCAAAGCCCGGACTAAGCTTGAAATACGACAGCCCAGACATTCGCGAGATCATCGTTTCCGGCGATATCGCCATCGTGCGATTGTTCTGGACGCTCACCGCCCGCATGGGTGACAAAGAGAGCGTGACCGAAGAAGCAGGCATGGACATTTTCCAGCGGCAACCGGACGGTCAATGGTCCATCGCCCGCTTCATGTCGTTCAGCGCGACGCCTAACACCGTACTCGAATAAGCGAGAGCAGAACCAAGGGAATATTCCGCGCGCCCGGTTCGTTTAGATGGAGGATGCCGTGTCTTGCGGCCGCCTCGTAGCTATTCGACCTGGAGTGACCCATGAAACTCGTTCGTGCGTTTTCGCTATTGCTTGCCGTGCTCGCCCTATCCCTCGCTGGCTGCCAGACCGACGGCGCCGGTGCAAGCTCGTCGGGCACGTCATCGAGCAGCGGCAGCAGCGGCGGCTATTGACCCGCGCGGTGGCGACGCCGCCTCCGCGCGAATTTAAAAGCGCGCTGACTGCGTTCATCGACATAGTTGGCCGCGCCGCCGTGCTTTCGTCGAATGAGGCGCAGCCTGCTTATCTCGATCCTTTCGCTCCCGGCGATGCCCGCATGTGGCAAGCGTCAGCGGTCGTCATGCCATCAAGCGTGGAGCAGATCCGAGCGGTCCTGCAAGTGGCGAACCGATTCAAAGTGCCGCTGTGGAGCGTATCGACGGGACGCAACTTCGCTTACGGCGGCGCGGCGCCAAGGCTTGCGGGCAGCGTCGTGCTCGATCTGCAACGCATGAACCGCATACTCGAGATCGACGAAAAGCTGGCTTATGCGCTCGTCGAACCCGGCGTGAGTTACTACGACCTGTATCGTGAATTGAAGGCGCGTGGCACGCGTTTATGGCTCGATCCGCCAGCGGCGGGCTGGGGCAGCGTCATCGGCAATACGCTCGAGCGCGGTTACGGCACGACGCCGTATGGCGACCACGCCGCGATGCAATGCGGCATGGAAGTGGTGCTTGCAAACGGCGATGTCGTGCGCACCGGCATGGGCGCCATGAACGCGAGCCGCGACTGGCAAGTGTTCAAGCCCGGTTTCGGTCCTTCTTATGACACCATGTTCGCGCAGTCGAATCTGGGCATCGTGACCAAGCTCGGCGTGTGGCTCATGCCCGAGCCCGAGGGCTACATGATCGCGCGCTATGCCTTCAAACGCGATACCGACCTCGAACGGATCGTCGAAACGCTGCGGCCATTGAAGCTGGACGACACGATACAGAGCAGCGCTGTCATCGAAAGCGCGGTGCGCTGGGCGGCGGGCGTATCGACACGCAAGCGGTGGTACGACGGCCCCGGTGCGATGCCCGAAGCGGCCATCGACGCAATGGCGCGCGACATCAACATCGGCCGCTGGAACCTGCGCTTCTGTCTTTATGGACCGCGCGAACTGGTCAACGTGCGGCGCGACATCATCCATCGGCGCTTTGCATCGATTGCCGATGCACGCCTCTTCGACATGCCCTATCGCGACGCATCCGATGAACCGACAGGCGGCGGCGATCGCAGTCAGGTCGGCATTCCCGGACTCGATGCGTTCAACATGCTGAACTGGCGCGGCGGTTCGGGCGCGCATGTCGACTTCTCGCCAATATGCCCGCCAACCGGCGCCGATGCAACCAAGCAATACATGATGGTGCGTGACCGCGCCGCACAGTTCGGCTTCGATTACTACGGCGGCTTCACGGCGGAACGGCGACACATGCATCACATCTTCGCGGCCATTTTCGACCGCGACGACAGCGCTCGAACAAATGCTGCGGGCACGCTGGTGCGCACGCTGATCGAGGATGCGGGCCAGGCCGGCTATGGCCAATATCGCACGCATCTCGCGTATATGGACCTTGCGGCTTCGCAATACGACTTCAACGATCACGCGTTGATGCGGCTCACGAACACGCTGAAAACCGCGCTCGATCCGAATGGCATTCTGTCGCCCGGCAAGCAGGGTATCTGGCCTGCCGCTTGGTCGAAGGATGCTCGATGAGACGCGCCCGCCGCGAATTCTTGACTGGCGCATCCCTGGCGGCGGCGTATGCGTGGGCCATCGAAAGCATCGGCGATACGAAGGCGGCACGCATGCGTCTCCTCGTCGTATGCGATGAACGTTGCTCGGATAGCCGCGCGTTTGCGCATCGCGCGAGCTTGAACGGTGCGCGCGTCGTTGCATTGCGAAACGATGCCGGCTTGCTATGGCACGAACGCTTGCTTCCGGATGCATCGCTCGGCGTACCCCTTGCCGGTCTGACGACATACGCGGATGCCTTCGTTCTCTCGCGTCTCGCATGGACGTGCGGCCTGCGCATGACGAAGCTTGCATGCAATGCCGAGGCGCTCGTCGCATGGCGCATGGAGCAACTGAACCAATCCTCTGTTGATTGAAACACCGTCTATCTGCCGATCGATCGACGCAAACGCTTTCGGTTGTCGACCTGCAACACCGCTCGACGCGTTTGAAAAAACGTATATGCGAATCGTTCGCATTTCACTAAAATCGCAGCACGCATGCATCCGTCCTCTCGCGACGACCGCATCGCATCTTCTCAGCACCACACGTGGCAACGCATAGCACCTCTAACAGCGGTTCTCCTTCGGATTTTCTTCGCTATGTCAGCAACTGCTCTGTCGCGCCCGCGCGTTCGCAAAGTTCATGCGGCGGTTCTTCGACTCTTTGTCTGCGCCGTGTTGCCCGCCTCGTTAAGTGTCACCGCACGAGCGCAAACGGAGCCGCAGGCATCGCCGGCCAATGCAGACACCGCGTTGCCCGCCGTGAACGTGCGTGGCGTCGCCGAAACGCTTCCCGGCCATTTCGAACCCGCATACGCGGGCGGACAGGTTGCGCGCGGCGCCCAGTTCGGCGTGCTGGGCAGTCAGAAGCTCATCGATGTTCCGTTCAGCATGACGAGTTATACGGCGAAAGCGATCGAGGATTCGCAAGCGCGCACCATCGGCGATCTGCTGGCGCATGATCCCGCCGTTCGTCCCGCCTACGGCTTCGGCAACTTTTCTGAAGTATTCGTGATTCGCGGCTTCCAGCTCAATGGCGACGACATCTCGCTCAACGGCCTGTACGGCATCACGCCGCGTCAGCTCGTCTCGCCTGATGTATTGGAACGCGTCGACGTATTCAAAGGCGCCAACGCGTTCCTGAACGGCGCGTCGCCGACTGGCTCGGCAATCGGCGGCGGCATCAATCTCGAACTCAAGCGCGCCGACGATAAACCTCTCACGCGCGTCACCGTCGATGGCAGCGCGTCCGGTCAGATCGGCACGCACGTCGACGTGGGCCGGCGCTTCGGCAGCGAAGGACAATTCGGCGTTCGCGTGAATGGCTCGATAGACGGCGGCGAAACCAGCATCGACGACGAGTTCCGCCATAACCAGACCACCGCCGTTTCGCTCGACTGGCGCGGCGACAAGCTGAGGCTGTATGGCGATTTCCTTTACCAGCGCAAGAACATCGACCAGGGCCGCTCGACGGTTTCCGTCACGGGCGACGTGGTGCCCGAGCCGCTGTCCGCCACGCACAACTTCGCGCAGCCGTGGACGCATAGCACGCTGGAAGACACGGTAGGCATCGCGCGCGCGGAATACGACTTCTTGCCTGGATGGACCGCATACGCCAGTGGCGGCATCCGGCGCACACACGAGGACGGCACGTATTCGTCACCGACCTTCAACGCGCTCACGGGCACCACGAGCACGCGCGGCGACGTATTGCGCACCACCGACGCGCTGTCCGGCGAAGCCGGCGTGCGCGGCCGCTTCGTGACGGGTCCGGTCTCGCATCTCGTCTCGGCGGGTTTTGCCATCACGAGCGTCGAAGACCGCGAGGCATTCGCCTTCAGCGGGCCCTTCCCGACGACGCTCTATGGCGGCGGCGTCGTGCCGGAACCGGCGGCGACGAGCTTCGTCGCGGGCAGTTTCTCCGATCCGGGTCTCGCGGACCGCATCCTCACGCGCAGTTTCGCAGTATCCGATACGCTCGGCTTTCTCAACGACCGCGTGCTCTTCACCATCGGCGCGCGTCATCAGCAACTGCATCAGAACAACTATACGGTCGGCACGGACGCGATCTCGAACACCTACGATCAGTCGATCAACACGCCGATCTTCGGTCTCGTCGTGAAGCCGACCAACACGATCTCTCTCTTCGCGAATCGCGCCGAGTCGCTCGCAGCAGGACAGACGGCGCCGTTCGGTGCCGCCAATGTCGGGCAGACGCTCTCGCCGAACCGCACGAAGCAATACGAAGTGGGCACGAAGTACGACACGAATCGGTTTGGCGCGGAGCTCGCGCTGTTCCAGATCGAGCAGCCCACGGCGTACACGGACAGCACGAACAACATCTTCGCCACGAACGGAACGCAACGGCATCGCGGAATCGAAATGTCGGTGTATGGCGAACCGCTCAAGGGCGTGCGCGTGCTCGCGGGCGCGACGTTGCTGAACGCGAAGCAACTCGACACGAACGGCGGCGCAACCGATGGTTATCGGCCCATTGGTGTGCCGAGTTATCTCTTCAATTTGGGCGGCGAATACGATCTGCCTTGGGTGCCCGGCCTGACGTTCAACGCGGCGTGGATCCACACGAGCAATCAGTATCTGGACGCGGCCAACCATTTATCGATACCCGCGTGGGACCGCTTCGATCTCGGCGCGCGCTATACGACGACCGTGTTCAAGCACGTAACGACGCTGCGCGCCACGGTTGAAAACGTGACGAACAAATCGTACTGGTCGTCGACGACGGGCGCCTATCTGACAATGGGAAAACCGCGTACGTTGCTGATGTCGGTGACTGCGGACTTTTGATGCCGCGCGCGATCTTCGTTACGCCGATAATCGCGCGCCGGTTCAGTTAGAAGAAGTCGCGCCTGCGCCCGGCTTCACCGTACCATCGGCCTGTGGAACTTCCACGGGTTTGACTTCGACGGGCGCGGTGCCGTTTTCCTTCAAGCCGAGCTTATCGGCGGTTTTCGGCGATACATCCACGATCCGGTCTTTCACGTAAGGACCGCGATCCCTGATCTCGACTACGTCGCTATTGCCGTTCTCCAGATTCGTCACGCGCGCTTTCGTACCGAGCGGAAGCGTCTTGCTTGCCGCCGAATTGGATTGCGGATTCATCGGCGTACCGTCGGCCATTTTCTTCTTGTAGAAGTTTCGGCCGTAATACGAAGCCTTGCCCTTGCGTTCCTTGCCGGAGCGGTCGAGATTCACGGGTTCCGCGGCTGCCGCTTTTGCTGTCGCATTCACGTTTGCCTGGCTATGACGCGCATGCTTCTGCGCGCGCTTATGCGCGTGTGTGTGCGTTTGCGTTTGCGTTTTTTCCTGCGCCGCCGGGAATGCGGCATTGAGCCAGCACGTCAGCGTGACGAAGACAAGCGCTCGAATCTTCGATCCGCTTTGCGCTCGTTCCTTCAGATGTATCGTGCTAAGGGTGTCATTCCCCATCGTACGAAGTCGCATTCGTCTCTTCTCCTTGGGCTTTGTGCAGCCATTGACGCCTCGTATGTTTGATTTTGATTATTCGTACGACGAGCATGCGATGCTCTACGTGCTTTCCATCCATTCGCTACGCGTGCCGTGGATGCACGAATCGCTCCCGAACGACAAGTTGACGCTCGATGGGACCACGCTCTAACGTAAGATCTTTGGTGCGCGATACGCGCGACCTAGATAACGATGACGGAGTCCACGCAATGAGCCATGATCTCGACAACAAAATCGCCCTCGTCACGGGAACATCGGGAATAGGTGCGTCTGTCGTCTTGCGAATGGCTGCGGGAGGCGCGCACGTCGCGGCGTTAGGCATCGATGAAACGTTGAACGCCGCCTTGCGTCGACGCGCCGAGGATGCGGGGCTGAAAGTGACCGTGCTCAAGGCGGATGTGTCGGACCCGGCGCAAGTCGAAGCGGCGATGCGCGAGACGGTCGAACTATTTGGCGGGCTCGATATCATCGTCAATTCGGCGGCCATTCATCCTTATGGCGATCTCGTCGAGACATTGCCCGAGACGTTTGCGCGCTGCATGAACGTGAACGTAGGCTCGATTCATCTGACCGCGCACTTCGGCGTGCCCGAAATGCGCAAGCGCGGCGGTGGCGCGATCGTCAATATATCGAGCGTTCAGGGCTTTAGTTGTCAGGCAGGCGTTGCGGCCTACGTGGCATCTAAAGGCGCGATCCATGCAATGACGCGAGCGATGGCAATCGACTTCGCACCCGACAAGATTCGCGTCACGTCGGTGAGCCCCGCATCGGTACGCACGCCGATTCTCGAACTCGCCGCGCGAACCTTCGACGGACCGGACGCGAACGTCGAGGAAGCCTTCGCGCGATTCGGCGCAGCGCATCCGCTCGGGCGGATCGGCGAACCCGAAGAAGTGGCCGAACTGGTCGCGTTCCTCGTGTCGGATCGCGCGCTTTTCATCAGCGGCTCGGATCACAAGATCGATGGCGCGTTGCTCGCGGGGCTTGGAGTTCGGTAGATGAATGGCACGTTCGCGGCTTTATGGAATCGCTGTATCAAGCGGTGGAGGTGTATAGCGGATCACGTTGCGATGAAGTTTTCGCGAAGCTTCCTCACCGCCTGACAGTGAGGCCGGCAATACGCCGGCTTCCGATGGTCGATCATCATGGCAACCGTCTACCAACTCGACGACAAGTCGCCCGGACGCGCTTTCAGGGCTCCATCGAAAGTACAGGCGTTGCGTCGAGCGCGCTGGCCCATACAAGCAACTCGTTCGCTGGCAATGCTTGCGAGAAGAGAAAGCCTTGCAGTTCATCGCAACCGATGCCGCGCAGCGTATCCGCCTGATGTTCGCTCTCCACACCTTCCGCAACCACACGCAAGCCCAATTCGTGCCCGAGATCGATGATCGCCTTCACGATAGCGAGATCGGCTGGCGCATCGAGCATGTCGTGCACGAACGCTCGATCTATCTTGAGACGGTCAAGCGGAAAGCGATTGAGGTAACTGAGGCTCGAATACCCGGTGCCGAAGTCATCGAGCGAGAGCTTCACGCCGAGCGCACGAATCGCGCGGATGGCCGCGACGTAGCTCTCGGCGTTATCCATGAGCACCGTTTCGGTGATTTCGAGTTCGAGGAACTGCGGCAACACGCGATACTTCGTGAGACTGCGCGCGAGCACGCCCACGAGTTCGGGATCGCGCAATTGAATCGCCGATACGTTCACGGAAGCGCTTATTTCCAGACCATCGCGCTCGCGCCACGTTGCAATCTGACGACATGCTTCGTCGATGACCCACGCACCCATCGGAATGATGAGCCGCGTCTCTTCGGCCACGGGAATGAACTGCGAAGGCATGACGGAGCCAAGCGTCGGACTATCCCAACGTAACAGGCCTTCGACGCTCGTCAGCATGCCGGTGCGCGCATCGAGACAAGGCTGCCACGCAATGCGCAATTCGTTGCGTTCTATCGCGGTACGCAGACATGCTTCGAGCGAGAGCCGATAACGCACGTGCTCTGCCATGTCGGCCGAAAAGAACTTCACGAGATTGCGCCCCGCCGCTTTGGCCTGATACATCGCGGAGTCGGCGTTTTGCATGAGCGTGTCGATGTCCGCGCCATCTTCCGGATACAGCGCGACGCCCACGCTGCACGATACCTGCAACGTCACGCCGCTCACTTCATGCGGCTCACGCAAGAGCGCGAAGAAACGCTCTTCGACGGTACGCAGCACATCGGCTGCGTTGGTCACGCCGTTGAGAATGACGGTGAACTCGTCGCCGCCAAGACGGCTGACCGTATCGTTGCTGCGCACGGCCTTGAGGAGACGCCGCGACACCGAACGCAGCAGACCATCGCCGATATGATGACCCAGCGAATCGTTGATATTCTTGAAGCGGTCGAGATCGATGAACAGCACCGCTACGCGTTGCCGCGTGCGTTGAGCTTGCGCGATCGCCACTTCGAGACGCGTGCCGAACAACGCGCGATTCGGCAGTTCCGTGAGCACGTCATGCTCCGCCAGAAACTGGATGCGCGCCTCACTCTTCTTGCGGTCCGTGATGTCGATCAACGTGCAGATATAGTGCGACACGCTGCTATGCTTGTCGCGCACGGTGCTGACCATGAGCCACGCTGGATAATCGCCGCCTTGCCTGCGTCGCACCTGCGCTTCGCCGTTCCACGTACCGCTGCGTTCGATTCGATTCGCAAGCCGCGCGATGATGCCGCGCTCATCGCTTGCGTCGTGTGCCGCGATAAACGCGGGCGGCTTGCCGACCACGTCATCGCTGCGATATCCGGTTGCACGATAGAACGAGGGATTCGCGGTGACGAGCCGCGCGTCGGCATCGAGAATGACGATCGCCTCCGACGATGCCTCGAACACCCTGCCCCAAAGCTCAAGACGTTGCTCCATCAGCTTGATCTGGTTGATCGGCGTAAAGGCCGTGAGAATGGCGTCGCGGCCCTGGAAATTGAGGCGGCGCGCGGAGAGCATCGCCCACGTGGGTTGCGCCGTGGCTTTCCAGTGAACCTCGAATTCGTCGATAGCCTCGCGGTCGGACAGTTGCTGGAAAAAGCGTGCACGCGTCGATGAATCGAGACCGAAGGCCCACGGGTCTGTTGCGCAACCGTTGAGCCAGAAGAGGCCGGGCGTATTCGCGTGCAGCACTTCGTGGCCGGGAACGGCGGTGACGACCATCGGCACGGGCGTGGCTTCGACGAGTGCGTATTGCGCGGCGGATGCGCGCGTCGTGGCCGCGAGTTCCTTCTGCACGTCGCGTTCGTGGTCGAGTTGCGCAAGCATCTCGTTGAAGCCACGCACCAGTTGACCGATTTCGTCCTGACTATGCCAGCTTGCACGTTGCGAATGGTCGCCCGTTCGCCGCACGATATCCATCACGCGCGCGAGCTTGCGCAAGGGCGACGAAATCTGCTGCGCGACGCAATACACCATCGCCAGAATGCCGCATAAGAGAAAGAGCGCGGTGCCCAGATGCAGCCACATGCGTGAGAACAGCATATGTACACGCACATGCAGCAGCTCGTCGAGTTGCGTGCCTGTCACGCGCCAGCTCGTGCTTGCGCTTGCGACGAGCGCTTGCTGCGCGGTATCGACGATGGATACGACAGCGGGATCGGGCGCGGCGTTGCCATCCACGACGATGCGCGCCGCGTGACGAAACGCTTCGACCGAGGTACGCATGCGTGCAAACGAAGGCGTGAGCGCTGCATCGAGTTCGTGATTCGCGGCGCCTGCTTCAGCGAAGTCGGAGCGCAGACCTTGCATGACGCCATCGAGTTGTCCTTCGAGCACGAGATAGCGCGTGCGTACTTCCTCCCGCGAGCGTGCCGGATCGAGCCCTTCGTGCAGATGTTTGCCGATGCCATCGACTGCATCGATCAGCGCCGGATAGCGCAGAATCGATTGCGACATTGCGTAGTAGCTGTCGAGGTCGGGATCGAGAATCAGGTTCGATTGATTGCCGATGCGTGTGATGAGTTCGCGGCAGGCATCGAGCGCGGCGCTGGTCGTCGCGGGCTTGGGCGGCGTTTCGTGAGAGAGCGCGTCGAGCGCTTCGCGCAAGGTCCCGTTGAGCTCGGCGCTCTTCATGTGCTCGCCGTATTGCGCTTCCGCGTTCGCGAGATCGTCAATGGACTTGCGCCATGCACCCGATGGCAGACGTTGCCCCGCGCCCGCGAATGCGACTTCGACGAGCGCGTCTTTCACCACATGCACATAGGCGTTGCCGACGATCTCCTTGTTCGAGAAATCGATGGCTAGATACTTCTCGTGGATCAGGATGCCGCTGATGTAGATCACCGCGCTCAGGTCGAGCAGATAGATGAGCAGCAGCTTGTGCCCGACCCGCAGGCGCGCGAGCAGCCGGAAGAAAGGATTGCGCTTCATGGAGCGCTTCGCTTCGCGCGACTCAGCGGGATCAAGTGAACCTCGTGCAATGGTTGGCGCGCCGGCACTCGATGAGCCGGACCGATATCACGCGCTAACGGCCGGAGGTTATTGAACTTTAGTTATTGATCGAAGTTCACTGTTCGGGTGCTGGAGTGGGCGATTGAGGTGCGTAAAATGCGCTAAAGATGCGCGGAAATTTGCGTTTCACGGTGCTTAGTGTCGGTTCACGATCCTCAATCCAACTCGTGTATGCCATCCCATCGGCCGCCTCGGCCACACTCGACGACGCCCTCCTCAATCGCAAGGCTTCCGGCGTTTCGTTCAGCTCTTCGTCGCGCCCTTCTACTCCCGCGAAGACAACATCGACGAATAACGAACGACCTCACCCCGCAATCGACGCCTCCACCGCCGCGAGATACGCCGACAAAGCGCGCCTCACTTCACGCAGATAACGGCCGGCAAGCTGCACATCGCCCATGGCGGGACGCAGCTTGATGGCAAGCGCGCCCGTCGCGAGCGCATGCAGCATGTCCACATACAACGCGCGCTCGGACGCTTTCACGCCAGGAATGCGCGCGTCGAGGACCTTGCGTAACGTGCCCGCCTTGCGCTTGTTTTTGTGATCGTCGTCGTGCGGCATGATCGACATGAGAATCAGGCAGTCGGGATGCTGCTCAAGGTACGTGATATACGGCGTCATGAAGCGGTCGATCACCGCTTCCGCAGAAATACCGCGCCAGTAATCCGTGTCGAGTCCGACCAGCTCCGCTTCGATCTCGTCGGTCGCCGCCATATGGCGGTCCCACAGCGCGTTCAAGAGACTGTCGCGGTCCGGAAAGAAGTGATACATCGAGCCGATCGGCGTGCGTGCCTGACGCGCGACGCCGTGCATGGTCACGCCAGTCAGCCCCTTTTCGACGATCAGTTCAGCCGCCGCATCGAGCACCGTCTCGATGCGCGCGCGGCCACGCGCCTGCAATGGCGCACGCGCGCTGCTGCCGCGATCGCTCGCTGTCGTGGCTTCTTCCCGTGGCGACGATGGCTTCTTCATTGTCAATCCCCTCCATGATGAAACTGGACGCGTCCGTCTAGTCTGCGTCATACTAGACGATATCGTCTAGTATCAGCGGCCCCGATTGCTTGCCTTACACGCGTAATTATCTCGCGGTCGCGTTAAACGTTGGAGAGAAACATGGCAGCAGAAGCGCCCGCCGATAGCGGCAAGATCAACGACACCACCACGCGTAAGCCTTCGCGCAAGGGCGTGCTTATCGTCGTCGGTATCGTCGCGGTGGTAGTCGGCATCGCATGGGGCGTGCGCTGGTGGACGGTCGGCCGCTTCATCGAAACCACGGACGACGCCTATCTCAAGGCCGACAGCGTGACCGTCGCGCCGAAGGTGAGCGGCTACGTCACCGAAGTGCTCGTCGCGGACAATCAGACGGTCGCCGCCGGCGCGCCGGTCGCGCGGTTGGACACTCGGCAATATCAGGCGCAACTCGATCAGGCCAAGGCCACGCTCGACGCCCGCGCCGCCGACATCCTCCGTGCCGAGGCCGAAGTCAAACAGCAGCAGGCCAACGCAGAACAGGCGAAGGCGCAAGCGGAGGTATCGCGCGTGAGTTTGCGGCAAGCCGAAGCCGACGTGCGCCGCTACGAGCCACTTGCCGCGAGCGGCGCGGAAACCGCCGAACGTCTTGCCAATCTCGTCAGCACGCGCGATCAGGCGCGCGCCACGCTCGCCGCGAATCTCGCGGCGGCGCGTTCGGCCAGCACACAGATCGGCGCGACCGAAGCGCAAATCGTGCAGGCGAAGGCACAGATGGAAGCCGCACAGGCGCAACTGGATCAGTCCAGCCTCGACGTGCACGACACCACGCTTTATAGCCCGCTCGCGGGGCGCGTAGGCGACCGCAGCGTGCGCGTCGGTCAGTATGTGCAGCCGGGCACGCGGCTCATGACCATCGTCCCGGTCGAAGCGCTCTATCTCGAAGCGAACTTCAAGGAAACTCAAGTGGGCCGCATGCGCGTAGGCCAGCCGGCCACGCTGCATGTCGACGCCATCAAGGGCGCCGATCTGCATGGCGTGGTCGAGAGTTTCTCGCCGGGCACTGGCGCGCAGTTCGCGCTCTTGCCGCCGGAAAATGCCACCGGCAACTTCACGAAGATCGTGCAGCGCGTGCCGGTGCGTATTCGCGTGGATACGGGTCCGCAAACGCGCAAGGTGCTGTTGCCGGGTCTGTCCGTCACCGTCGATGTCGACACGCGCTCCGCCACCGACGACAGCCGCCATATCGCCGAAGAGAACAGTCATGACTGAGGCCCGTGCCGCGCGCGCGAGCGCCGGCGACTGGATCGCCGTCACGGCAGGCGCGCTCGGCGCGCTGATGGCCACGCTCGACATCTCCATCACCAACTCGGCGTTGCCGCAAATTCAGGGCGAAATCGGCGCGACGGGCACCGAAGGCACGTGGATCTCGACGGGCTATCTGATGTCCGAAATCGTGATGATTCCGCTCGCGGCGTGGCTCACGCGAGTCTTCGGCCTGCGCAACTTCCTCCTGAGCAACGCAACGCTCTTCACCTTGTTCTCGGTGATGTGCGGCTTCTCGCACTCGTTGCCCATGATGATCGCCGGCCGCATCGGCCAAGGCTTCACCGGCGGCGCGATGATCCCCACGGCGCAGACCATCATCCGCACGCGGCTGCCGCGCGAGCAGATGCCCGTGGGCATGACCATCTTCGGGCTGATCGTGCTGCTCGGGCCGCTGCTCGGTCCCGTGCTCGGCGGCTGGCTCGCGGAGAACATCTCGTGGTCGTGGTGCTTCTTTCTCAACATCCCCGTGGGCGTCGCGCTGATCGCGTTGCTGATCACCGGTCTGCCGCAGGAAAAGCCGCAGTGGGACGCCTTTTTCAAGGCGGACTGGCTCGGCATCGCGGGACTCGCCATCGGGCTGAGTTCGCTTACCGTCGTGCTCGAAGAAGGTCAGCGCAATCAGTGGTTCGAGTCGAGCGAGATCGTCTTGCTCACGTGCGTCACGGCATTCGGCTTTTTGCTGATCGCGCTGTCGCAAGTCTTCGCGAAGCGGCCTATCGTGCGGCTGTCTCTGTTGCGCAATCCTCGCTATGCAAGCGTGATTCTCATTGTCTTCGCGGTCGGCGCGGGACTTTACTGCGTGTCGTTTCTGCTGCCGCAGTTCCTGAGCATCGTCGCGGGATACAACGCGTTGCAGTCCGGCTCGATCATGCTGGTGTCAGGCGTGCCGGCGTTTCTCATCATGCCCGTGTTGCCGCGTCTGCTCGGCAAGTTCGATTTCCGCGTGCTCGTCATCACCGGCTTGCTGTTCTTCGCGGCGAGCTGTCTGCTCGACATATCGCTGACGGCGCAAAGCGTCGGACACGACTTCTACGCCTCGCAAATTTTGCGCGGCTTCGGCCAGATGCTCGCAATGATGCCGCTCAATCAAGCCTCCATGGCCGCGGTCTCGCGCGAGGAATCCGGCGATGCCGCGGGCCTCTACAACATGGCGCGCAACCTCGGCGGATCGGTCGGGCTCGCGATCATCGGGACGGTCATCGACCGGCGTAATGACTTTCACGGCGAGGCCATCCGCGAGACGCTCACGGCCAATTCGGTGCTCGGCCAGGACCGGCTCGCGGCCAACGCGGCGGGATTTTTCGCGCAAGGCGGCGACATGGCGCACGCCAAGATGCAGGCGCTAGGGCAATTGTCCGTGCAGATCGGCCAGCAAGCCATCGTCATGACCTACTCCGAAACCTTCTTCATCCTCGCGATCGCGTTGCTGGCCTGCGTGCCGCTCGCCCTTCTGCTCAAAACGCCGCGTCATCAGGCTGGCGAAACGCCATCCGCCGGCCACTAATGTCATGAACGATTCAACGATGTCTCTCAACTCCTTCCGCAGCCGGCGCGCCGTGCCGTTCTTGCTTGCGCTCATTTGCTCCGCGTGCACGGTGGGCCCGGATTACCGTGGCGCGCCGGATATCGCGGCGGAATCGCTCAAAAGCGGGACGTTCGTGCGTACGCCGCCGCAGGGCGTCGACGTCTCGCATGCACCCGCCAAGTGGTGGCTCGCGCTGAACGATCCGAAGCTGAACGATCTTGTCGATGCGGCGCTTTCCAGCAATCCCGATGTGAAAATCGCGCAGGCGAAACTGCGGCAAGCGCGCTCGCAATTGCGCGGGCAAGAGGCCAACGGCATGCCGAAGGCGTCGGCATCGGCGGCGGCGTTGCGTATGCGCTCGCCCGATCTCGGCAGCTTCGCGGCATCCAATGCGGGAGGTTCGGATCAGGGCACGGCGACATCCAGCGGGCGTGGTCCGCTCGACTTCTACACCGCCGGCTTCGATGCCTCGTGGGAACTCGATCTCTTCGGCGGCACGCGTCGCGCGGTCGAAGCGGCATCCGACGAAGCCGACGCCGTCAAAGCGGATCTCGCCGACACGCAGGTGTCGCTCGCGGCGGAAGTCGCGTCCACCTACGTCGGCTTGCGCGACCAGCAACGACGTCTCGCGCTCGGCCGCAGCACCGCCGAATATCAGCAGCAAATGCTCACGCTGACCGAGCAGCGCCGCGCGCGCGGCACGGCGGCCGACGTGGATGTCGAGCGCCTCACGACGCAAGTGGATACCACGCGCGCGACGCTCGTGCCGTTGCAGGTGCAGATCACCGATTCGCTGGATCAACTCGCCGTGCTCACGGGCCGCGCGCCCGGCGCGCTGGACGCGCAACTCGGTGAGGCCGCGCCCTTGCCCGACCTGCCAGCTTCGGTGGCTATTGGCGAGCCATCGGCGATGCTGCAACAGCGTCCGGACATCCGCGCGGCGGAACGGCGCCTCGCATCGAGCAATGCGCAGATCGGCGAGCATGTCGCGGACTATTTTCCGAAGGTGACGTTGCTCGGCGATATCGGCTTCACGGCGTCGGACCCGGGACATTTGCTGCGCAAGCAGAATTTCTCGTGGCTCGGCGTGCCGTATCTGCAATGGAACGTGCTGGACTTCGGCCGCACGGCGGCGAGCGTGGATACCGCGAAGGCTTCGCGCGACGAAGCCGAGGCGCGTTATGAAAAGACCGTGCTGGCCGCGCTCAAGGACGCCAATTCGGCGCTCGCGCGCTACGGCTATCAGCGCGAGCATCTAGTGCGGCTCGAAGAGGTCAATGCGTCGTCGGAGCGCGCCGCCATCCTCGTGCGTCAGCGCTACAAGGCCGGCGTGTCGACCTTGATCGATCTGCTCGATGCGCAGCGCACGCAGTTCGCCGCGCAGCAGGACGTGGTTGCGGCGCAGGGCGAATTGCTCAAAGACTTCGTGTCGCTACAAAAGAGTCTTGGCCTCGGCTGGCAACAGGGAGATGACGCGAACCAGCTTGCGGCGGCGCATTGAGCCGTTTAGAAGCCGGCGTCTCGTGCGCGAACCGGAATGCGCGCGGTGAATCTCGTGCCGATCTCGGCGCTCGATTCCACTCCGAGCGTTCCGCCGTGCGCCGAGACGATCTGCTTGCAGATATAGAGCCCGAGTCCGAGCCCGCCGCCCGGCGCGCTCGTCGCGGGACGCCAATAAGGCTCGAACACTTTTGAGAGCGTCTCCGGCGCGATAGGCTCGCCGCCATTGGTCACCGACAGCGTGAGGTGATCGCGCTCTACCGCAATCTCCACCGTGACGGGCGTATCGGCGGCGCCGTGAGTCATCGCGTTGCCGAGCAGGTTTGAAAGCAACTGCTGAATGCGGACGAGATCGCAACTGACCGCGGAATCAACCTGTATGGCGCGATTCACCGCGCGCGACGGGTTCGCCACGCAAAGCTCGTCGACGACCGCGCGCAGGTAAGGCGCGATGTCATCCACCGCGACGATGCTAACCGACATGCCCGAGCCGAGACGGCCGCGCGCGAGATCGAGCACGTCGTCGATCAGCCGCGCCATGCGCGCCGCCGTCGCCTTGAGCCGATTGCCGATACCGACGAGATCCGGCTCGCTCTTGCGCCGGCTCAACAATTCGCCATTCGCGCTCACGGCGCTCAACGGATTGCGCAAATCGTGACCCAATACCGCGATGAACTGCTCCCGAAGATGCGCCGTCTCGCGCTCGTCGAACAGTTGCGCTTCAGTGGACCATTGCCGCTTTTCGCTGGCGAGCTGCATGCCGATGAGATTTGCGAACACCTCGAACATGCGCACGACGCGCGGCTCGGATACCTTCGCCGGACGCGGATCGACTGCGCAGAGGTTGCCGAAATACTCGCCGTCCGGCAAAACGATAGGCACGGAAATATAGCTTTCGAGACCGTAAATGGCGGGTGTGTGATGATCGCGATACGTGGTGTCGCTGCTGAATCGATCGACGATGATCGGCGCACGCGAGGCCCGCGATTCCGAGCAGAGCGTGGTGCGCAGTTCGAGTTGTCCGCCCGGCACCAGTCCGAAATTGATGTTGTCCTGAACGGCGCAGGCTGTCCAGGTCGAGTCGGTGACGCGCGCGACGGCCGCGAAACCCATTCCGGTTTCGTCGCAGATCATCTTGAGTATCGACGGCACCGCGCCGATTCCAGCCACGGCGCCCATGTCGCGCGCCAATGCCTCTCGTGAATCCGCCGGTAAAAGTGGTCTATTCACGGCTTCCCTCCTCATCCGCGACATTGTGACAGAGCACGCTCATGCGGTACCAAAGTTTTACGGATAACCGTGCGGCAAATAGCCGATCGATCTGCGCTGCCATGCACCGCAAAGGTTTGCGCATCGCGGGTTAAACGTTATTCAGCGGGTTTGAACGTGCAAGCCGTTAATAAATACGCTGTGAGCCCGATAACAGGTGATTCCCGCTTATTTAAAGGATGCGAGGGACGTGGTGCGCGGCTCGCGTGCGAGTTGCATGATAATGAATCTTCATGCATAGAACTAAAACGATCTGGGGCCGACGAAATGCCGGCTGCGGTTATCAATCTCGCAAAGTGCACGGTGAATCCACTCACGGATTTGCAACATTGGACGCGCGGAATCAAATAACTTTTTCTCGGGAACCGGCTGCGTAGCATTGCAGCGCGAGCGCGCAAGGCGCTCTTTGGTTCGGCTCGGATCGCTCGGTCTTGTTCGAGCAATCGCGCCTTTTGACTCTCACTCTCACTGGCATAGCTGCTTCCTCCACATGGCCGGCCGGTCACGCGCGTGGCGCCAAGGACATAGGCCATGATGCACAACTTCCTCTCCAATAATCGCTCAGAGCTGGTGGAGCGGTGTCGAGCCAAGGTCGCGAGCCGCCCGACGCGCGCAGCCTCCGATGCGCAGCTCGAAAACGGCGTACCGATGTTTCTCGACCAATTGATCAAGACGCTGCGCATCGAGCAAGGCAGCGATCCGCTCGCGAGTCGCGCGGTATCGGGTGCGGCCGGCGGCATCATGACGGAATCGGAGATGGGCGCAACGGCCGGACAGCATGGTCACGCGCTGCATTTGCTCGGTTATACGATCGCTCAGGTCGTGCACGATTACGGCGATCTTTGTCAGGCCATTACCGATTTGGCGCACGAGCGCGATGTGCCATTCCAGATCAATGAATATCGGACGTTAAACCGCTGTCTCGATAACGCCATTGCGAAGGCTGTCACCGAATTCAGTTATCAACGCGCGCAAAGCACAAATCAGGAACAACAGCGCGCCTCTCAGGAACGGGCGGGTGAACTTGCACACGAACTGAGAAACGCACTGTCCATCGCGACAACGGCCTTCGAAGCCGCAAGAACCGGAAGTCTGAGCCTGACGGGCGCCACGGGAACGGTACTTCAGCGTGGCCTGGCTTCGCTGCGCACGCTAATCGACGGCTCCATTGCGGACGTCAAGGAATTGGCGGACGGCGGGACGTCGGCGGCGACGTTTTCGTTGGCCGACTTCATTACCGAGGTAGCGCACGCGGCTGAACTGGCAGCGCAAGTGCGAGGCGTGAAATTCACGGTGTCTCCCGTCGACAGCACGCTTGCCGTCAGCGCCGACCGCGATGCGCTTTATTCGGCACTTGGCAATCTGCTGCAAAACGCGTTCAAGTTCACGCGCCCGCAAAGCGAAGTGTCGCTCAACGCTTATGCCGTGGCCGGCCGCATTCTAATGGACGTGAAAGACCATTGCGGGGGACTTCCGCCCGACTCCACGCTCACCATGTTCGAACCATTCACGCAGCAGTCCGCCGACAAGAGCGGCTTGGGCCTGGGCTTGTCGATTTCCAAAAAGATCGTCGAGACGTATGGCGGCGTGTTGAGCGTGGCGAACCTACCGGGCGTCGGGTGTATCTTCACCATCAACCTGGCGCGCCATTCGGTTTGACGACGGCGCTCGAATCAGCGGGCGCTTTTTAGCGAACTGGCGTGAAGCGCCAGCGTTTCGAGTAGCGCGCTCAACCTGAGCGGCTTCGTGAAGTGGTAATTGAAACCGGCGCGTATCGATGCCGCGCGTTCCGCCATCGAAGACAACGCGGTCACGGCGATCAGGAGCGTCAGTTTGTGCTCGTCGGCCTGGCGCAACTGACGCGCAACCTCGCGCCCGTCCATGAGCGGCATTTCGACATCGATCAGGGCAATCTCGGGGCGCCACCGGCGAATCTCGGCCAGCGCGGCGCAACCGTTTTGGGCCGTATGGACATCGTAGCCTTCGAGCGATAGTGCTGAAGCGCAGGCCGCACGAATGGCGGCATCGTCGTCCGCAACAAGGAGACGGGGCAGGTGCTTGCGCATGATGGTGCTCGCTTTTTTAATGGCTAATACATCTATTCGAGCATTGAGCATTCCCGACCATGCAGACTATTCGTGCGGCGCGCCTCTAATAGCCCTGCTCGGGCTCGCAAACGACATGAAAATTGACGAGCGTGGTCTGCCCGAACGTGTTGCTGAGCGCGACATCGGCGGCGTCGCGGCCGTACGCCATCAGCACGCGGCCAACGCGCGGCGCGTTATTGCGCGGGTCGAAGACCTGCCACGTGCCGCCGACATAGGCCTCGAACCACGCCGCGAAATCCATCGGCGCATAAGGCGGCGGCAAGCCGACATCGCTGATATAGCCGGTGCAGTAACGTGCCGGAATATTCAGCGCGCGGCACAGCGTCACCGCGAGATGCGCGAAGTCGCGGCACACGCCCACGCGCTCCTGGTAAGCCTCCCAGGCCGTCTTGGTCGGGCGCGCATGGTGATAGCCGAACGTGATGTGATGATGCGCGAAGTCGCAGATTGCCTGCACGCGGGCCGCGCCCGGCGCGGAATTGCCGAAGAGTTGCCAGGCGGCTTCCGATAGCAGATCGGTTTCGCAGTACCGGCTGCCGAGGAGAAAGACAAGGCACTCGTCGGGCAGTTCTTCCACCGCGTGTTGCCGGCCATCCACGGGACGCGTTTCGAACTCGCCCGATACATTGAGCAATGCGGAAGTCGACAGTTCGAAACGCCCCGGCGGCGCCACGATCCGGCTGCACAAATTACCGAAACCATCGCGATACTGAGTAATCGGCACCGGCGGATTGGTGGCAAGCACGTCCGCCACGATCACATCGTTGGCATGCGAGTAATGCGTGTTGAGCATCAGCATCATGGGTGTCGGCTGCGGACACTCATAGGCAAGATCGTAGCCAACGCGGAGTCTCATCGGACGTCCTTTGCTGTGATGATTCGTGTGGGGCGTCTCGAAGGACGCCGCAAGCGAGGCGCTTGCAGCCACACTATACTGCGCCGCCCTGAAGTCATTAAAGCCGGAAAATTAATGTGGAGCGTGCGGTATCGCGCGGTTCAAAAGCGCGCGCCCGGCACGCATCGCACACATCGCACGCTACGCGCCACGCAGCAGGATAGCTTCGAGATCGTCCTCCTCTTCTTCCGCCGTATGCAGGCGCAGGGTAGCTTCGATGTGCGCGAGATGCTCGACCATGAGCTTTTGAGCCAGCTTGACGTTGCCGGCTTCGAGCGCATCGATCAGGCGCGCGTGCTCGTCGTGCGGACACGCCTCCGAGGTCGGCGCGTTGTAGAGCAGGATGGTCAGACACGTGAGCATCTGCAGGCCGCGCATGGTGCGCTCGATGAAGCGATTGCCGCCAAGCTGCGCCAGCAACACATGAAACTCCCCCGAGAGCCGTACAGCGGTGCGCCGGTCATTGCGCTTGCGTGCATCTTCCTCGCGCGCGACATGCGCCCTCAATGACGCAATGTCCTTCTTCGTCGCGGACCGGCAAACCTTCTCGACCACGGGCAGTTCTATCTGCCGCCGCGCCTCGAAAAGTTCGCGCGCTTCTTCCACCGTCGGGCTCGCGATAAACGCGCCCCGGTTCGGCACGATAGTCACCACCAGTTCATGCGAAAGCTGTTGCAGCACCGCGCGCACCACCGTGCGGCTCACGCCGAAGATGGCGGCGAGCCGGTCTTCCGCGAGCTTCGTCCCCGGATGCAGGCGATGTTCGGCGATGGCGTTCATCAACCGTTCGTAGATGGGATTGCGTTGAACGCCATCGAATGACCCTTTGACGTCGAGTTCATTCGATGCGCTTCGTTTCTTGTCTGTGGGCATGAGGTCTTCCTGAGTCCTGCGGTATTCCTGGCGCGATTATCCGCTTAGATTGCATACGATTCAAATCGGGATTGTATGTATCAGCACGGTGAAGCGCCGAACAAACCAAGCAAAAAGCAGCATTGTTGGTGCCAAAAAGCATCGCGAAGGTGCAGCGTTACACGCCGATGGTGCGAAATGGTCCAATTGAACCGCAGCAAGTCTCGTATACAAACGTAGCTGATTTTGTAGTCAATAATATTCATCGCTAGTAAACAAAGGCAGTCGCGGCTAACGTCAACTTACGTATGCAAAAGTGGCACGGTCTTCGCTAAAGCTCTCGGGCGATGCCTCTAAGCGCTGCACGACGTCTCACGGAACGAACCCACCACTGGGAACACGATGCGAAAGTTGTTGCTGGCGCACGGCGGTGCGCTTTCCAATCTGCCGCTCTTCGTCGCCATCGACGCGGGCTTGCTCGAAGCGCGCGGACTTCATGCCGAAGCACCAGAGCTGGCCGAATTCAAATCGACGGCCGCGCTGTTACGTACCGGTGCGGCGCAACTCGGCACCACGGGCTTCACGCAAGCGTTAGTCGATCACGCGTTGCCTGATCCGCTGCGCATCGTCGGCGGCAGCGGCAAGCTCGGCATGGCGCTGGTCGGGCAAGGCGGTTTGACCGTCGAGGCACTGCGCGGCCAGCGCGTGGGCACCTTCGCCGACGACCCCATGGAAGCCCTGCTCTACGACGCCTTGCGCATTTACGGCGTCGGCATGAGCGAGGTCGAGTGTGTGCACTTCGGCTCGCTGACCGCCGCCGCCAGCGATCTGCTCGCCGGCCGCATTGCCGCGTTGACGCTGGTGGAACCGTATATCTCGCGCTTCGTGGCGCAAGGCTTCGATGTGCTCTGCGACGGCATAGAAGCATGGGGCGGCGACTATCCCGACACACTGCTCGTCGCGCGTGAAAGTTTTCTCGTGGCACAGCCGGACATCGTGCGCGAAGTGCTCGCCGGCATGCTCGAAGCGCAAGCGCTCATCGAGCGCGATCCGCACGCCGCGTTGCGCGCGAGTGCGCATCGATGGCCCGAGTTTTCGCATGACGAGTTGCTCGCGGGCATGGCGCGTCAGCCATCCGATGTCGACATTCGGCCGTTACGCGCCAGCGTGCTCGCGCGGGCATCGGCACTCGAAGCGCTTGGACGCATGCGTATCACGCCGCGCTTGAGCGACATCTTCGCCCTCGATCTGCTCGACGGCTTGCTCAAGTCCGGACCGATTTTCCAATGAAACGCCTTTGTTCAATTTGACGGGGATATCACGATGTTCAGGAAATTCATCGATAAAAACGCGGCATCGCTGCGTCTTAGCGCAATCAGCCACGAGCGGCGCGACTTTCTTGCGCGCAGTGCCTGCATGGCGGGCGGCGCGATGCTCGGCGGCGCATGGCTCACCAACGCCAGCGCGGCCGGCGGTCTCACGCTCAAGGCGACGCACGGCACGGGCCTCTGTAATTGCCCGTTCTTTCTCGTGAAGGAGCGCAATCTGGCGCAAGGCGTGACGCTCGATTTCGTGACCACGCCGACCAATGCCGACATCGCGGCGCTCTTCGGCGCGGGCGTCGTGGATGTGAGCGTCGTGCCGTACACCAACTTCATGACGCTCTACGATGCGGGCGCGCCCATCAAGGTCGTCGCGGGATCGGGCGTGCAGGGCTGCGTGATCGTCGCGCAGCCGGGCATCACGTCGGCGGAGCAGTTGCGCGGCAAGACCATCGGCACGTTCCAGGCCGATACGCTCGAAATGCTGCCCTACGACTATCTGAAGAAAGCGGGCATGAGCTTCAAGGACGTCAAGGTGCGCTACTTCGGCACGTCGCCGGAACTGGCGCAGGCGTTCATCGCGGGCAATATCGATGCGATGTGCCATATCGAGCCGTACGCCACGCAGGCGCTGAAGTCGCGCGCGGGTTCGGTCATGCTTTCCAATGGCGTCGATGTGTACGGCGCGAACTATTCCGACTGCGTGCTCGCGGTGCGCGAGAAGTTGCTGCACGAGAATCGCGATGCCGTGAAGTCGCTCATCAAGGCCATGATGGTCGCGCAGCATCAGGAAGAACAGGATCGCGCGACCGCCGTGAAGGACACCGTCGGCAAATACTTCAAGACGAGCTACGACGCCACGCTCGACGCCGCCACCAAGCAGCCGCCGATGATCGATCAGCGTGGCAACGAAGCGTTCATCCTCGGCCGCGCGGAAAATCTGAAGGAGCTTCGCTACATCAAGAAGCTGCCAGGCAAGGACATGTTCGACTGGGGGCCGCTCACCGAAGTCATCAAGGAAAACGGCGACCTGTACGCGCAATTGCAGCGAAAGACCGCATGAGCAGCCTCATGGGATACGCCACTTCCCGCCTGAAGCGCGCGAGCGACAAGACCGCCGATGGACGCATGCGGGCGCGGCGCGCGCCGCTCCTTGCGCGCATCGTGCCGCTTCTGTGGGGCATCGCTTCGCTTGCGTGCTTCATCGCCGTGTGGGAAGCGGCCTGGGCGCTGCACTGGGCCGATCCACTCCTGCTGCCGCCGCCGCATATCTTTTTGCGCAACTTCGGCTCGCAGGCGCAGTACTTTTTGTCGAGCGATGTGATCGGCGAGCAGTCGAGCGGCACGGCGTTCGGCGCGCTGGCGATGACCATCGCCGCGACTACCTTGCGCGTGCTCGCAGGTCTCACGCTCGGCTTCGTTTGCGCGGTGGCGATGGGCGTGGCCATCCGTTACTTTCGTCTCTTCGGCAATCTCACGCTGCCCACCATTACGCTGCTTGCGCCGATCTCGCCCATTGCGTGGCTGCCTGTCGCGATCTTTCTGTTCGGCATCGGCAATGGGCCAGCGGTGTTCATGGTCTTCATCTCGCTCTTTTTCGTGATGACGGTATCGACCATCGGACAAATAGACAGCGTGAGCCGTACGCAGCTGAACGTGGCCGCCGTAATGGGCGCCACGCGCGCGCAGACGTTTCGCCATGTGATCCTGCCCGCGATTCTGCCGTCGCTTTTCATGGTGCTGCGCATGAACCTGTTCGGCGCGTGGATGGTCGTGCTGATTGCGGAGGCGACCGGCGTGGGCAGCGGGCTCGGACAAGTGGTGATGCTCTCGCGCAATACCTTCAACGCGAGCCTTTCGTTCTTCACGATGACGCTGATCGGCGTGCTCGGTTTCGCGTTCGATTACCTGTTGCGCATCGTGCAGCGCAAAGTGCTGTTTTGGGTGCCGGAAAGCGGCCTGAGGAAATGACATGACCGAACAAGCCTTTGCCGACGTTGCACCGAAGCGCCGCGGCCAGCCACCGCTCGTGACCTGCACGGGCGTCGGCAAGACGTGGGAGACGGACGGCGAACCGTTCGTGGCTTTACGCGACATCGACCTCGAAGTAGCGCGCGGCGAGTTCGTCGTCTTTCTGGGTCCGAGCGGATGCGGCAAGAGCACGCTGCTCTTTCTCATGGCGGGACTCGAACAGGCGACCGAAGGCCGCATTGTGTGCGGCGGCGCGGAAGTGCATGCGCCGGGCACGGATCGCGGGCTCGTGTTTCAGGAGGCGTCGCTTTATCCATGGCTCACGGTTGGCGAGAACGTCACGTTCGGCCTGAAGATGCAGCATGTGCCAAAGGATCGCCGCCGCCAGGTCGCGCAGGAGATTCTCGAACGCGTGGGACTTTCCGAAGCCATCGACAAGCGGCCGGATCAGTTGTCGGGCGGCATGCGGCAGCGCGCGGCCGTGGCGCGCGCGCTTGCGCTCAAGCCGGAAATCCTGCTGCTCGATGAACCCTTCGCCGCACTCGATGTGCAAACGCGCGCCCGCATGCAGGACTTTCTGATTCAGGTGTGGCGGCAAGCGGGCGTATCGATGGTCTTCGTCACGCATCATATCGACGAAGCCATTGCGCTCGCGGATCGTATCGTCGTGTTCACGGCGCGGCCCGGGCGGATCAAGACGATCATTCCCGTCGACATGCCGCGTCCACGCGATTCGCGCAGCCCGGCCTTTCACGCGCTCGCCGATCGATTGACCGACCTGTTGCGCGACGAAGTTGACCGCGCGTTCGCGGAGCAGGAGCGCATCAAGTGACCGACGACGTGCTTCGCGTAGCCGCGATTCAATCGCCGCCCTGCACCACCGATCTCGCGCACAACGCGGCCATCGCTTTCGATGCCGTCCGCCGCGCCGCAAACGAAGGCGCGCGTCTCATCGCGCTGCCGGAACTCGCGACGGTGCCGTATTTCGCGGGCTCGCCTGCGGGACGTTATCGCGAATGGGCGAATCCCGCGCAAGGCGCTTTCGCCGATAAGTGGGCCGCGCTCGCAAAGGAATGCGATGCCGCGCTCATCGTGCCGTTCTACGAGCACGATCCGGCGAGCGGTTGCTATCACAACGCGGTGCTTGGCTTCGATGCCAAAGGCTCAACGTTGCGTGCGAATGCAGGCCCGGTTGCCCGCAAGCTGCACTTGCCCGTCGGCGACGATCCCCCGCCCGGCTATGACGAGCCCGCGCATTTCACGCCCGGCTCGGGTCTGCATGTGGTGAACGTCGGCGTCTGGCGCGTGGGCGTGCTGGTTTGCTATGACCGGCGTTTTCCCGAGTGCTGGCGCGCGCTGCGGGCACAAGGCGCGGACCTCGTGATCGTGCCGGTGGCGGGCAGCGGCGGCGACGACATGGACTTCTTCGTCGGTGAAATGCGCACGCATGCCCGCGAAAACGGCCTCGCCGTGCTGTGCGCGAACAAGGCCGGCGACGAGTTTCTCGATGACGCGCGTATCGACAACTTCGGCGAATCGTGTGTGATCGCGGCCGATGGAGCGGTGCTCGCGCGACGGTCCGGCATGCTCGGCGCAGGCATCGTGAGCGCGACGCTCGTGCACGCGGATATCGCGCGCACGCGGCGTCGGCTCAATTATTACGCGCATCGGCGGACCGATCTATACGGCACGCCGTCGTTCTGATTTTCCCCATTCACTTCGAGAGAGCAGAGAACGCGATGTCCGAATCATTGATCGTGGCAGGATGGATTGTGAAAGGCGCGGCCGACCGGCATGCGGCCGAGGTGGTGCGCGACGCGGCGCTGTATCAACGCGATGGCGTGATCGTCGAGATCGGCCCGCGCGATGCGATGGTGCAGAAGTATCCGCACGCGCTGCGCCTCGGTTCGCCCGACACGGTGCTGATGCCGGGCTTCGTCAACAGCCACCATCATGTCGGTCTCACGCCGGTGCAACTCGGCTCGCCGGACCATGCGCTCGAACTCTGGTTCGCGAGCCGCATGGGGGCACGCGATATCGACTTGTATCTGGACACGCTCTACTCCGCCTTCGAGATGATCGCCTCGGGCATCACGACCGTGCAGCATATTCACGGCTGGCGTCCCGGTCCGCTCGATGCCATCCATCGGGCCGCGTCGCGCGTGCTCGATGCTTATCGCGATCTCGGCATGCGCGCGTCGTACAGCTTCGCGGTGCGCGATCAGAACCTGCTCGTCTACGAAGCCGACGACGACTTTTGCAACCGCCTGCCGTCCGAAACCGGCGATAAGCTGCGGGCGCATCTGCGGCGTTTTCGCATCCCGCTCGCGGATTATCTGCAACTCTTCGATGCCCTCACCCGCGAGAACGAAGGCCATGCGCTAACGGCCATTCAGCTCGCGCCGGCCAACCTTCACTGGTGCAGCGACGACACGCTGCTCGCGCTCAAGGAGAAGTCGGCACGGCACGGCGTGCCCATGCACATGCATCTGGTCGAAACCGCGTATCAAAAGGAATATGCGCGGCGTCGCTCGGGCAAGACGGCAGTCGGCCATCTGAACGATCTGGGCCTGCTCGGTCCTTCGCTCACGCTCGGCCACGGTGTCTGGCTCACCGAGGCGGACATCGAGACCATCGCGCATACGGGCACCTGCATCTGCCATAACTGCAGTTCGAACTTCCGGCTGCGCAGCGGCGTCGCGCCGCTTAACGCGTTTGCGCGGCATGGCGTGACGGTCGGCATGGGGCTCGACGAAGCGGGCATCAACGAAGATCGCGACATGCTTCAGGAGATGCGTCTTGCGCTCAACGTTCACCGCACGCCGGGCATGGACGACGACGTGCCGACATGCCCGCAGATTCTCAAGATGGCAAGCGAGGACGGCGCGCGTACGACGCCGTTCGGCGCGCGTATCGGCAGGCTCGAAGAGGGGCGTCTCGCCGATCTCGTGCTGATGAACTACAAGACCGCGACGTGGCCGTATCAGGACGACGACATTCCCATGCTCGACGCGTTGATGATGCGCGCCAAGACCAATGCCGTCGATGCCGTGATGATCGGTGGCGAAGTGGTGTATCGCGAAGGCCGCTTCACGCGTATGGATCGCGATGCGGTGCTCGAAGACATCGCGCGTACGCTCTCGCAGCCGCGCAGCCCGGAAGAGACCGCGCGCCGCGAATTGGGGCGCGCCGTGTTTCCGCACGTCAAGGCGTTCTATGATGGCTATCTAACCGGCGAAAGCGAGACGCCGCGCGAGCCGTTTTACGCGCCGTCGTCGCGCATCTGATGCGGAGACCGAACGTGCAGGCGCTTTTACAATCGATCGACACGCGCTTCGAAGCGCAAGTGGAATTTCTCGCGGCGCTCGTGCGCAAGCCTTCCGACAATCCGCCCGGCGACTGCGCGCAGCACGCGCACATGACTGCCGGGCTGCTCGAAGCGCTCGGCTTCGAAGTCGAACGTCACGCGGTGCCGCAAACGCTCGTCGAGGCGGCGGGCATGCAGAGCGTGACGAATCTCGTCGTGCGGCAACGCTTTGGCGTTGGACCTGTCATCGCGCTCAACGCGCATGGCGATGTGGTACCGCCCGGCGAGGGGTGGTCGAGCGACCCGTACGGCGCGCAGATTCGCGAGGGCGCGTTGTACGGGCGCGGCGCGGCGGTATCGAAGTCGGATTTCGCCACGTATGCGTTCGCGTTGAAGGCGCTGGTCGAAAGCGGCGTTGACCTCAAAGGCACGATCGAGCTGCATCTCACCTACGACGAGGAAACCGGCGGTCTGCTCGGGCCGGGATGGTTGCTTGCCGAAGGCATCGTCAAGCCGGATTACGCCATCTGCGCGGGCTTCAGCTACGCCATCACGGTTGCGCACAACGGCTGCCTGCATCTGGAAGTCACGGTGAGCGGCAAGTCGGCGCATGCGGCGCGGCCCGATACCGGACACGACGCGCTCGAAGCCGCGACCGTCGTGCTGAACGCGCTGTATGCGCATCGGCGCGAGTTGCAGGAGATTCGCTCGGCCACGCCCGGTATCGAGCATCCGACGCTCGTCGTCGGGCTGATCGAAGGCGGCATCAACACCAATGTCGTGCCCGACCGCGTGAAGCTGCGGCTCGACCGGCGCATCGTGCCCGAGGAAGATCCGACGCGCGCGCGTGAACGCCTGGAAAGCGTCGTGCGCGATGCGGCGCGCGAACTGCCGGGCATCACCATCACCACGCGCGAAGTGCTGGCCGCGACGCCCATGCGCACGCTGCCGGGCGCGGAACGTCTCACGCACGCGTTGCAGGACGCGGCGCTCACGATCATGGGCATCGACATACCTGCCGAAGGCGTGCCGCTCTATACCGACGCGCGCCTTTATTGCGAAGCGGGCGTGCCGACCGTGATCTATGGCGCGGGGCCGCGCACGCTGCTGGAAGCGAACGGACATCGCGCGGACGAGCACGTCAAGCTCGAAGACATGCGTATTGCGACGAAGACCGTCGCGCTCGCGCTGACCCGGCTTTTGGGCGGCGCTTGAGTTCAGGCCACGAATCGAACGAAAGGAAGTCATGCGCATCAAGCTCATCAATCCCAACACGACGCAAGGCATGACCGACGCGATGGCCCGCTGCGCGCGCGCGGTCGCTTCGCCCGGCACGGAAGTCGTGGCAGTCAGTCCGACAATGGGCCCGCCTTCGATCGAAGGCCATTACGACGATGCGCTCGCCACGCCCGGCCTCCTCATGGAAGTGGCGCGCGGCGAGCAAGAAGGCTGCGACGCGTATGTGATCGCCTGCTTCGGCGACCCCGGCCTCTACGCCGCACGCGAACTCGCGCGCGGACCGGTGATAGGCATCGCGGAAGCGGCGATGCATGCCGCGAGCGTGCTTGCGCCGGGCTTTTCCGTGGTGACGACGCTCGGACGCACGCGCGGACTTGCCTGGCATCTCGCGCAGCGCTACGGCATGGAGCGCTTTTGCCGCAACGTGCGCGCGACCGAACTCGCCGTGCTCGAACTCGAAACGCCCGGTTCGGCCGCGCGCGCCACGATCCTCGAAGAATGCCGGCGCGCACTCGACGAAGACGGCAGCGAGGCGATCGTGCTCGGCTGCGCGGGCATGGCCGATCTGTGCGCGGAGTTGCAGGACACGCTGGGCGTGCCCGTCATCGACGGCGTGACGGCCGCGCTCAAGTGGTGCGAGGCGCTCGTCACGTTGAAGCTCAATACCGCCAAGCGCGGGGAATTCGCACGGCCGCTGGCCAAGCGTTACGTCGGGGAACTCGCGGCATTTAGTCCGCTTTGATCGGTAAGACTCAACGCCCTCCGCTTCAAACCCTTCCTTCCTCACAAAACCACGCGCGCCCGGACCGTTGAACGTCCCGGCGCGCGTTGCCGCTGATCGGCTAGGAATCTAGTCAACAACGTTGTTAACAACAAAAGTATTTTTGACACGATATTTTTCGGTGTAGTTTACTTGAACATGTCAACAACGCCCGCTACACCGGAGCATGCATGGACGCAGAATTCGACCTCGTGATTCGCAACGCCCAAGTTGCCACCGCAAGCGATACGTTCCTCTCCGACATAGGTGTGAAGGACGGCCGCATCGTGCAGATGGGTTTGTCACTCGGCGCGGGCAAGCGTGAAGTGGACGCGCAAGGCCGCATCACCACGCCCGGCGGCATCGACGCGCATTGCCATCTGGATCAGCCCATCGCGCCGCCCGCCCGCATGACCGACGACTTCGAGTCCGGCACGCGCTCGGCGGCCTGCGGCGGCACCACGACGATCATCCCGTTCGCGGCGCAGCAAAAAGGGCAAACGCTGCGCGCGGCCGTAGACGACTATCACCGGCGCGCGGAAGGACGGGCGAGCATCGACTACGGCTTTCACCTGATCGTCTCGGACCCGACGCCGGACGTCATGGCGAATGAGTTGCCGCAGCTCATCGCGGAGGGCTACACGTCGTTCAAGATCTACATGACCTACGACGACATGAAGCTCGACGACGGCCAGATTCTGCGGCTGCTCGCGCTGGCCCGCGCGCACGGCGCCATGGCAATGATCCACGCGGAAAACAGCGAGTGCATTGCGTGGCTCACCGAAAGCCTGCTCGACGCGGGTCTCACCGCGCCGCGCTATCACGCCGCCTCGCGTCCCATGCTCGTGGAGCGCGAAGCCACGCATCGCGCCATCAGCTTGGCCGAACTCGTCAACGTGCCAATGCTGCTCGTGCATGTCTCCGCGCGCGACGCGGTCGAGCAGATTCAATGGGCGCGAAGCCGCGGCCTCAAGGTGCTGTCCGAGACCTGCCCGCAATATCTGTTTCTCACGGCCGAGGACCTCGGCATGGACGACGGCTACGAAGGCGCGCGCTGTGTGTGCAGTCCGCCGCCGCGCGACAGCGATAGTCAGGAAGCGATCTGGAGCGCGCTCGCGGACGGCACGTTCACCGTGTTCTCGTCCGACCACGCACCCTTCTCCTTCGAAAGTCCCACGGGCAAGAAGCCCGGCGGCGAGGAAGTCGCGTTTCCGTATATCCCGAATGGCATTCCGGGCATTGAAACGAGACTGCCGCTGCTCTATTCCGAAGGCGTGATGACCGGGCGCATTTCGATCAACCGCTTCGTCGAACTCACCGCGACCAACCCCGCGAAGACCTACGGGCTGCATCCGCGCAAAGGCACCATCGCGATCGGTTCGGATGCCGATCTCGTGATCTGGGACGAGCATCCCGACGACCCCGTGCGCCTGACCAACGCCATGCTGCATCACGCCGTCGATTACACGCCATACGAAGGCCGCTCGCTCGATTGCTGGCCGGCCTACACCATCACGGGCGGCGAAGTCGTGTGGGACGGAAGGCGCTACTTCGGCACGCCGGGACGCGGACGCTTCTTGCCGCGCGGCCTGCCCACCATCGTTCCGGCCAAACCTACCGGCCGCGCGGCGCGATGAAGCGCGACGCGTCTGTTTCGAGTTCGCATCAACGGTTCCATCCGATCCCACCGGTCTCATCTTCACGCAAGGAGCGTGTCATGTCGCAAACCTACGACGCCAAGCCCGCGTCCGCATTGACGCGAGCGGGTTCCATCCAGCTTGCGCGGCTTATCGCGGCGGCCGCCGCGCTCGGCATCGGCGCGCTTGCCATGCCCGTCTTCGCGCAGAACAACAATTCGGTTCTGGTCGTGGCCGGGCCGCGCACGCCGGAGTCGCTGGATCAAGAATATCCGCCGACCGAAGCCAGTCACGAGGCGCGCCGCAACGTGTTCGAACGCTTGCTCACCTATGAGATGAAGCCGGGTGAAAACGGCGTGACCGTCGAGGACTTCAGCAAGCTCAAGGGTGCGCTCGCTGAAAGCTGGGAGACTTCGCCCGACAAGACTTCGATCACCTTCCATCTGCGCCCCGGCGTCAAGAGCTATGCGGGCAACACGCTCACCGCCGACGACGTCATGTGGACCTTCCAGCGCGGCTGGAATCTGAAGGCGACGTTCCGCTGGTATATGACGCAGGTGCTGAAGATCACCGACTTCGACACGGCCTTCAAGAAAATAGACGACCACACGGTGAAGGTCACGCTGCCGGGTTCGTCGCCGCTGATCGAACGGCTGTGGGTGAACAACGATCTCGGCATCATCGATTCGGTCGAGATCAAGAAGCACATCACGCCGGACGACCCGTGGGGATCGCGCTGGCTCGCGAGCCATTCGGCATCGTTCGCGCCGTATCAGGTCACGAAGTATTCGCCCGGCCAGGAAGTGGTCTACGAGAGCAACAAGAACTACTATCGCGGCGCGCCGAAGCTCACGCGTATCGTGTTCCGCGAGATGCCGACGTCGGCCAACCGTCTCGCGGCGTTGCAGGCGGGCGCCGTCGATGTGGCCGAATGGCTCGCGCCGCGCGAACAGGCCACGCTCGAAAAAATGCCCGGCGTGAAAGTGTGGAAGGTCTACGGCAACTACATTCAGCGCGTGGAAATGAACAACGCCGTTGCGCCCTTCAACAACGACAAGGTGCGTCAGGCGCTGAACTACGCGGTGCCGCGCGAGCAGATCCTCAAGTCCGTGTTCTACGGCACGGCGCGGCCCACCAAAAGCCCGGTATCGGAGATCTATCCCGCGTACACGGATCAGTACTACCACTACACCGAGGACCTCGACAAAGCGCGTGCTTTGCTGAAGGAAGCGGGCTACGAGAAGGGCTTCAAAACGCAGTTGGGCTATCCCACCGGCGACCAGACCGAGGAAGAACTGGCGATCATCCTGAAGACGGCTTTCTCGAAGATCGGCGTGGACGTGGAATTGCAGAAGCTGCCTGCATCGACGCTCGTCGAGCGCTATTCGAAGGGCACCATTCCCATGTACTTCTTCCGCGACATGGCTATCGTGCCGGATGCCGCTTACGTGACGAATCTCTGGCTCAACAGCGCGTCGCTCATCAACTATTCGCATTACAAGGATGCGGAAGTCGACAAGCTCATCAACGACAGTCTTTCGATGACCGACGAAGCCAAGCGCAAGACTTCGATGGAGCGCGTGCAGCAACTCGTGATGGGCGAAGCACCGTGGGTGTTCCTCATCAATCCGGGTTATCAGCTTGCCACGCGCGCCAACATCAAGGGCTATAGCTGGAACACGACCAACGGCAATACCTGGTACGACTTTTCCAAGAACTGAGGTCCTGACGCCGTGACGCCGCCGCGCAAGCCAGCGGCGGCTTCGCGGCGCGATCCTCCTGAAGGAGTTCGCGATGTCCCTCTTCACCGCGTGGCGTTCGGCGCC
Organism: Caballeronia sp. GAWG1-1; assembly: GCF_023631465.1. Lineage (NCBI taxonomy): Bacteria > Pseudomonadati > Pseudomonadota > Betaproteobacteria > Burkholderiales > Burkholderiaceae > Caballeronia > Caballeronia sp. GAWG1-1. The sequence goes on along the minus strand of NZ_JALQDB010000032.1, from coordinate 170,357 downwards.
GCGACCGCTTCGCATCGTCGTCGCGCGGATCGGCATTCTCATCCCGCAGATGTTCGGCGTGATGTTCGCGACCTTCCTGCTGATCCGCCTCCTGCCGGGCGACCCCGCGTTGCTCATGCTCGGCAACATGGCGACGCCAGACGCCATTGCATCGTTGCGCGAGAAGCTGCATCTCAACGGCACGGTGTGGTCGCAATTCGGCGGATATCTCGTCGCGTTGATGCACGGCGACCTCGGCACCTCGATGTTCACCTCGAACCCCGTCACCGTGGATCTGCTGCAACGCGTGCCCGCCACGCTCGAACTCATCACCTATTCGATGATCCTCACCGTCGTGCTCGGCGTTGGGATCGCCGTGACCTCGGCGGTGCGAGCGGGCGGACTGGTGGATCGCGCGAGCCGCGTCTACGGACTTGCCGCCGGCGCGATACCGGACTTCTGGGTCGGGCTCCTCCTCATCTACGCGCTCTTTCATATGGCGGGCATTGCGCCCGCGCCGTTCGGACGCGTCGATTCATTCGTCACGCCGCCGCCCACCGTCACCGGCTTCTACACCATCGACAGCGTGATTGCCGGGGACTGGGAAGCGTGGCGCTCGGCGGTCGCGCATCTGTGGCTGCCGGTGCTCACGCTCACCATCGTCAACATGGGCGGCCTGATGAAGCTCACGCGTTCGACTTTCGAGGGCATCTATCGCAGCGAGTTCATCCGCCATGCGCGCGCGTCCGGGCTTTCCGAGCCCATGCTCGTGCGAAGCGCGCTGCGCAACAGCTTGCCGCCCATCATCACCATGATCGGTTTTCTGTTCGGCTTCCTGCTTGGCGCGGCCGTGCTCGTGGAGACCATCTTCGCGTGGGGCGGCCTCGGGCAATACGCGGTGCAGGCCGTCATGAACAGCGACTATCCCGCGTTGCAGGGTTTCGTGCTCGTCGCGGCGGCCTTCATTCTGCTCGTCTACACGGCGGTGGACGTCCTCTACGGACTCGCCGATCCGAGGATCGAAATATGAAACCGATGAACGCGCTCTCCGCTTTTCGCCAGCGTCTCGACAAAGCGCTGATCTTCGGGCTTGCGCTGCTCGTGTTGCAGATCGTGCTGATCGTGTTTGCGCCGCTCATCGCGCCGCATTCGCCAATAGAAGCGGACCCGTCCAACATTCTGAAGGCGCCTTCGTGGCACTACTGGTTCGGCACCGATGTATCGGGCATGGACATTCTCTCGCGCGTGATCTACGCAACGCGCATCAACCTGCTGATCAGCGTGACGGCGGTGGCGATTGCCTTCGTGATCGGCGTGCCGATTGGTCTTTTCATCGGCTACTACCGGAGTATGTTGAGCACACTCGTGATGCGCGTGTTCGACTTCATTCAGTCGTTTCCGGTGTTCGTTATCGGCATGGCGCTGGTGTCTGTCATGGGCCAGGAAATCTGGAACGTGGCGATCGTGCTCGCCGTGCTTTTCATTCCGATGTTCGCGCGCCTGATCCGCGCCGAAGTGCTCTCGTTGCGCGACCGCCCGTTCATCAGCGCGGCGCGTTGCAGCGGCGCGACGGACGCGGGCATCATGTTCCGCCACATTCTGCCGAACGCGATCACGCCGGCCATCGTGCAGGTTTCGATCAGCATCGGCATGGCGATTCTTCTGACCGCGGGTCTTTCGTTCGTCGGCGCGGGCGTGCGCATGCCGACGCCCGAATGGGGCTTGATGGTTGCCAACGGCGCGCAGCAAATGATTCTCGGCGTGTGGTGGGCGGCGCTCTTTCCGGGCCTTGCCATCATCGTGTCCGTGCTGACCTTCGCCATTCTCGGCGATGCCGTCAAACGTATTGCGGAACCCGTCTCGCGAGGTGAGCAATGAACGCGTCTTCGCGACCCGTACTGCTGGAAGTCGAACGGCTCACCGTCTCGTTCGGCGATACTCCCGCCCGCCGCGTTCTCGATGAAGTGAGCTTCACGCTGCGCCAGGGCGAGATTCTCGGCATCGTCGGCGAAACCGGCGCGGGCAAGTCGGTGCTGGCGCGCTCGATCATCGACCTGTTGCCGGAGGGCGGACACATCGACGGCGGGCGGGTGATGCTCGCGGGGCAATCCGTGCTCGACATGCCCGCGCGCGAGAAGCGGCGCTTTCGCGGCGGCGAGGTCGCGCTGATCGGCACCAATGCAAAGATGCTGCTCGATCCGGTGGAGACGGTCGGCGCGCAGATCGTGCGCGTCTTGCGCGTGCATAAACGCATTGGACGGCAGGCGGCGTGGCGCGAGGCGATCGAACTCTTTAAGCAAGTGGGGATCGTGAATCCGGAAGCGCGCGCGCATGCTTATCCGCACGAACTATCGGGCGGCATGGCGCAGCGCGTGGTCATTGCGATGGCGTTGATCGCCCAGCCCAAGGTCTTGCTCGCCGACGACGCCACGCTCGGTCTCGACGCGACGATCCAGTTGCAGGTGCTCGATCTGCTCGCGCAGAAGGGCCGTGATCTGGGCCTCGGCGTCGTGATGGTCACGCACGATCTCGGCGTCGTCGCCAACTATTGCGACCGCGTGGCGATCATGAAAGACGGCCGGCTGATCGAGCTCGCTTCGGTCGGACCTTTTCTGCGCAGCCCGCAAGAACCGTACAGCCGCGAGTTGCTCGATGCCGCGAAAGCGCGCCCCGCGCCGCGCGAACCCGATCTGCGCACGGACGCCGACAAGGCCGCCGCGCGCCGTCCTTTGCTCGAAGTCGAACACCTGGTGAAGACCTTCGTCTCGGACCGCAATCATGCCGTCGTGCACGCGATCGACGATGTGTCCTTCGCCATCGCGAAGGGCGAAACCCTCGCGCTCGTCGGCGAGAGCGGCTCGGGCAAGACGACGACCGGCCAATGCTTGTTGCGTCTGCTCGATGCGGACTCCGGCGTGATTCGCTTCGATGGTGTGAACACGCTCGATCTGTCGGAGCGCGCGTTCCGGGCCGTGCGGCGGCGCATGCAGATGGTCTTCCAGGAGCCTTATGTATCGCTCAATCCGCGCTGGCAGGTCCGCGATCTGATTGCGGAGCCGTTCGCGCTCGGCGAGAAGCTCACGCGCGCCGACCGCGAGGCGCGCGTGCTGCATCTGCTCGATCTCGTGAATCTGTCGCGACGGCGCGCGACTGCATATCCGCATGAGTTGACGGCGGGCGAACAGAAACGCGTGGGCATTGCGCGGGCGCTCGCGGCCAATCCCGACTTCGTCGTCTTCGATGAATGCACGACCGCGCTCGATATTCGCGTGCGTGCGCAGATCATCGACCTCGTGCGTAACCTGCAGGCAGAGATGGGCTTGTCCGCCTTGTTCATCACGCACGATCTGAACTCCGTGCGCTCGCTCGCGCACTATGTCGCGGTCATGCGCAACGGCAGGATCATCGAAACTGGCGAGGCTGAAACCGTATTCGAGCGGCCGGTCGAAGAGTACACGCGCAAGCTCCTGAAGGCCGAGTTGCCGATAGAGGAAGTCGCAAAGACGGTTCACCATCTCGATGTCGCGGGAGAAAGACAATGAGCGTGCCGCAGAGAATCATCGTAACGGGCGCGGCGGGGCTCGTGGGCCGCGCGGTGGTCCGGCTTTTAAACGCGCGTGGCGATGAAGTCGTCGCGATGGATCGCAGCGGCGGGCTGCGCATAGACGATGTCACCGTCGCCGAATGCGATCTGCGCCACGTGCACGGACTGCATGCGCTGGCGCGCGGCGGCGTGTCGGGCGTCATTCATTGCGGTGCGTTTTCCGGGCCGATGGTCGCGCGCGATAACCCCGCCGCCATGTTCGACGTGAACATCGGCGGCACGGCCAACATGCTGGAAATAGCGCGCATACATGGCGCGCGCCGCTTCGTGTATTGCTCGTCGACGAGCGCTTATGGCGATACGCCGCCTGGTCCCGTCCCCGAAGATGTCGTGCTCGCGCCCGCCAGTCTTTACGGCGCGAGCAAGGTCTGCGGCGAGCAACTCGTCAGCGCCTACGCGCGGCAATACGGCGTGGATGGCGTGAGTCTGCGGCTGTCGTGGGTGTACGGCCCGCATCGCACGACCGACTGCATGATCCGCCGCATGCTTACCGACGCCATGACGAAGCAGCCGACGCACGTGCCGTTCGGCCTCGACTTTCATCGCCAGTACATTCATGTCGACGATGCCGCCGCCGCGCTCGTCGCCGCGCTCGATGCGCCGTCGCTGCCGCGCCGCACCTATAACATCACCGGTGGCGTGCGCGCGACGCTCGGCGAAGTGGCGGATATCGTACGCCGCGTGATGCCCGGCGCGGATATCGAACTCGCGCCCGGTCCCGATCCGCTCGACGAGAATCAGGAACGCTTCGACATTTCGGCGGCGGCCACGGACTTGGGTTACAGGCCGCGCCTCGATCTCGAAGCGGGCATTCGCGCTTACGCGCAATGGCTCGCCGAAACATCGGCCGAAACCGCATGATCGAATCAAGGAGGAGCATCAGCATGGAATCGTTCTCGCTGAAGGGCCGCACGGCATTCGTGACCGGCGGCAACACGGGTATCGGCCGCGCCATCGTGCAACTGTTCGCGGCTCAGGGCGCAAAGGTCGGCATTTCGCATATCGGCGATGCAGCCGGCGCGCAAGCACTCGCCGACGAACTCGCCGCCAGCGGTGCAGAAGCCGCCGTGACCGAATGCGACGTCACCGATGCCAATGCCGTCGCGCGCCTGAACGCATGGAGCCGCGAGCATCTCGGCCCCGTCGATATTCTCGTGAACGCGGCGGGAATCAGCGGCGAGACGCCGTTCGTCGATCTGTCCATCGACGAATGGGACCGCATGATGGCCGTGAATCTGCGCGGCACGTTCCTCGTCACCAAGCAGTTTTTCGCGGACATGATCGCGCGGAAGTACGGCCGCGTCATCAACATCGCCTCGCAACTCGCGTACAAGGGCACGTACGACATGAGCCACTATTGCGCGTCGAAGGCGGGCGTGGTCGGCTTCACGCGCGCGCTGTCCTACGAAGGCGCGCCGCACGGCGTGACCGTCAACGCCATTGCGCCGGGCCCCGTCGAAACCGCGATGCTCGCGAGCTTCACAAACGAATGGCGCGCGATGAAGTTCGCGCAGCTTCCCGCCGGCCGCTTCGGTGAAACCGGCGAGATCGCGCCCACTGCGCTCTTGCTCGCATCGGAAACGGGCGGCGCGTATTTCATCGGTCAGACGCTCTCGCCCAATGGCGGCGACGTGATGCTTTGAGCCCGCTCATCCTTTCGAAACACCACGACACGACACAGGAGTGCAGCATGGATCTCGATCGCGATTTCATCGGTTATGGCGCGCATCCACCCAACGCGCGATGGCCGGGCAACGCGCGTATCGCCATCAACTTCGTGATGAATTACGAGGAAGGCTCGGAGCCTTCCATCGGCGATGGCGAAGCCGCCACCGAGACCTGGTTCACCGAATCGCACGGCTTGAACTCCGGCGTGCGCGGCCGCGATCTTGCAGCCGAAGGTCTCTTCGAATACGGCAGCCGCGTGGGGTTCTGGCGCCTCATGCGGCTTTTTCGGGAGCGCGGCCTGCCGCTCACCGTGTATGGCTGCGCGCTGGCGCTCGAACGCAATCCGCAGGCAGCGGAAGCCATACGCCATTCAGGCTTCGACGTGTGCAGTCACGGCTGGCGCTGGATCAAGCATTACGACCTGAGCGAGGAAGAGGAACGCGAGCATATTCGCCGCGCGATCGAGTCGCTTGAGCGCACGACGGGCGAGCGTCCGTACGGCTGGTATTGCCGCTATTCGCCTTCGATAAACACGCGAAGGCTGCTCGTCGAGGAAGGCGGCTTTCTCTACGATTCCGACTACTACGGCGATGAATTGCCCTTCTGGAAGGTGGTTCAGGGCCAGCCGCATTTGGTGATACCCTACTCGCTGACCACGAACGACGGTCAGTTCGCCGGGTCGGTAGGCACGGCCAATCAGTGGTTCGAATTCATGCGCGACAGCTTCGACATGTTGTATAGCGAAGGCGCGACACAACCGAAGATGATGTCGGTCGGGCTGCATATGCGGCTCATCGGTCATCCGGCGCGCGCGGCGGGTCTCCAGCGTTTCCTCGATCATGTGATGAAGCACGAGGACGTGTGGGTCACGCGGCGTATCGACATTGCGAACCACTGGATCAAGGAACATCCGTTCGTGCGGTAAGCGGTCGGGCGAAGCGAGCCTGACCATCGGCATGTCTCTTTCGACATGCGCCAATCCATCAGACGCGGCACATGCTAAAAACCGTCGGCGAAACGCAGAAACTCAAGCCCCGCAAGACAGGCGACGGCGACAACACCAGCGAAGAGATTTACGAACAGATCTACGTCGCACTACTGGAGCATCGGCTCGTGCCCGGCACGAAGCTCGCCGAAGAACGTCTGGCCAGTATCTTCGGCGTGAACCGGGCACGTGTGCGCGACGCGTTGAGCCGGCTTGCATATGAACAGATCGTCGAGGTGTATCCGAAGAAAGGCTGGTTCGTCGCGAAGCCTTCGGTGGACCAGGCGCGCGATGTTTTCGAAGCGCGCAGGGTGATCGAACCCGCAGTCATTGCGCGGCTCACGCGCAGCATCACGCCTGACAAGCTCGCGCAAATGCGCGAGCACTTGCGGCTCGAAATGGACGCGCGCGAGCGTTCGGACAAGCGCGCGGTCATCCGGCTCTCGGGCGAATTTCACAATCTCGTGGCGACGCTCGCGGGTAACTCGTCGTTCACGCGCAGCGTGCGCGAACTATCGACACTGACGTGCCTCGTCATCCTGCTTTATAACGCGCCGATAACGTCGAGTTGCCGCGCCGATGAACACACCGCTATCGTCGATGCCATCGCCAAGGGCGACGGCGACAAGGCGGCGGAGTTGATGCTGCATCACCTCGATCACATTCAAAGCGCGCTCAATCTGGATGTGGTCGAGGAGGAAGTGGACCTGGAAGCGATATTCAAGCGCTAGGGTGCTTCTTTGAAGGCATTGAGCCACCCGAGCCCCGCGACCGTCGATTCACGAGGCCGATACTCGCAGCCAATCCAGCCTTCGTAACCCTGCGCCCGGATACTCGCGATCAACTCGTTCCACGGCATGTCGCCGGTGCCGGGTTCGTGGCGGCCGGGTGCGTCGGCGAATTGAATGTGCGCGACGTCGGGCGCATACAAGGCGAATTGCTCGACCACATCGAGACCGCTCATGCGGCAATGATAGGCATCGAAAAGCAGGCGCAACTTAGGTTGCGCGATCTCCTTCATCAACGCATGCGCCTCTTCGAGGCTGCGCAGAGCATAGCCCGGTACGTCGATCTGATTGAGGCATTCGAGCAGCAGCGTGACGCCGCTATCGCGCGCCGCATCCGCAGCCCACGCGAGATTTTCACGCAACGTATCGCGCACCTGTTCAACGGGCACGCCGCCTGGCGCAAGTCCAGCCATCACGTGAATGAGCCCGCACTTCAGCGCCGACGCGTAATGCAGCGCACGCAACACGCCATCGCGATACCGCGCCCGTTCGCCGGGAATGCATCCGAACCCGTTACTGCCGATACTTCCAGGCGGCGCGGCGGGCGTGTTGATCAGCACTTGCCGAAGCCCCGTGGCATCGAGCGTCGCCTTGAGAATCGCAGGCTCGAACTCATAAGGCGACGCGTACTCGACCGCGCTAAAGCCCTGCTTTGCGGCCGCCTCGAAGCGTTCGAGAAAGGGCAGCTCCGTAAAGAGCCACTTGAGGTTCGCGCAGAACCTGAGCGAAGTACCGTTCGATGTCTGCATCACTTCAGTCCGACGATCAGCTCGACTTCCACCGGCGCGCCATGCGGAAGCTGCTGCACGCCGATCGCGCTGCGTGCGTGGCCGCCGACTTCGCTGCCCAGCGCGTCGATGAGTACGCGCGAGGCCGCGTCGATCACCTTGCCCTGCGCCGTGAAGTCCGGCGAGCAGGCAACGAAGCCGGTCAACTTGAGCACGGCCGCGATTTTCTCGCGCGAGCCGAGCGCGCGCTCCAGCGCCGCGAGACACGCATGCGCGCAAAGCGCGGCCGCGGCTTCGGCGTCGGGCATCGCAATCTCTTCGCCTACCTTGCCGCGATACTTCAGTTCGCCCGCCTCGCGCGGAAGCTGTCCGCTTACGAACGCAAGATTGCCGAATAGCCGTACCGGCGTGAGCAGGGTGGAAGCATTCGATGAATTCATGTCACCGCCCGTTCAATAAACGCTGCGCGAAATGTCGATTCCGAAGTACTTCTTCCAGACCGCGTTGAGCTTGCCGTTCTGAAGATTGCTCGCAACCCACGTATCGAGCCAGCCTTGCATGGCGGCATCGTTTCGCTTGAGGCCGATGGCGAGCGGGTCTTCGGCCACCTGGAACTGATACTCGAAGTTGGATGCGGGGCTCGTCTCTTTGACGGCAAGCGCATCGGCGAGCGCAGCCACGAAGATGCTCTGCTGACCCGACGACACCGCCGTACGCTCGGTGGCCTCGTCCAGATAGCGGACGATGTTCACGTCCTTCACGCCCTTGTCCTTGATCGCCGCAACGAGATCCAGATCGGCCGTGGTGCCGCGCGCCGTAGCCACCGTCTTGCCGGCAAGACTCTCGACATCCTTCAGCGTGTTCTTGCCCGGCGCGACGACGAAGATCGGCTCGGTGGCATACGGGCGGCTGAAGCCGATCACCTTCTTGCGTTCATCGGTGACCGAGAACGACGCAACGACGATATCCGCCTTGCCCGTCAGCAAGAACGGAATGCGGTTGGGTCCGTTCACGGGGACGATATTCAGCTTCACGCCGAGGTCGTTCGCAATCAGGCGCGCGATATCGAGGTCGGTGCCGGTCTGCACGGCGTTCGCGTCGATCATGCCGTAAGGAGGATGTGTGAAGTCGATACCCACGTTGATGCTGCCGCGCGACTTGATGTCGGCGAGCGTGTCGGCGCTGGCCGCGCTATTAAGCGCGCATAAGGTCAAGGTCATTGCAAGGAATCGGGTCCAGCCGCGCTTCAGGTTCATTTCGCGTGCCTCTGGTTCAAAGGTTGATGAGTAAAAGGGTTACAGCCCGTTGCCTACGAAAATTTGAAGCTCGGCGGTTCTGGGCGCTTCGAGCATCGCGCCGCTACCCGCTTCCCAAACCACGCCGTCGTTCATAAACACCACTTTCTGCGCGACCGAACGCGCAAACGCCATCTCGTGCGTGACGATCAGCATGGTCATGCCATCGCGCGCAAGCCGTTCCATCACGCGCAGCACTTCGCCGGTGAGTTCGGGATCGAGCGCGGATGTCACTTCGTCGAACAGCATCACGGCAGGTTGCATGGCGAGCGAACGCGCAATCGCCACGCGTTGCTGCTGACCGCCCGAGAGTTCATGCGGATACGCCGATGCACGCGCGCCGAGTCCCACCTGATCGAGCACGTGTGCCGCGAGTTCGTCAGCGGCGGCGCGCGCGAGACGGCGCACCTTGAGCGGCGCGAGCGTGATGTTCTGCTTGACGGTCAGATGCGGAAACAGGTTGTAGCTCTGGAACACGATGCCCACGTCGAGCCGCAATGCGCGCAGGTCCACTTCCGTATCGCCGAGCTTGTGCCCGCATACTTCCAGCGTTCCGCCAGTGATGCGTTCGAGGCCGTTCACGCAGCGTAGCGCCGTGCTCTTGCCGGACCCCGAGCGGCCGATGAGCGCGACGACTTCGCCCTTGCGCACATCGAGATCGATACCCTTCAGCACTTCGGTCGAACCGTAAGCCTTGCGCACGCCCTTGAAAGTGACGATGTTGTTCATTGCGTCGAATCCTTGCCGAGTCTCGCACCGAAGCGTCCCATGCGTTCCAGCCGGACACTCATGCGCGCCACGGGATAACAGAGAATGAAATACACGCCAGCCGCGAGCGTGAAGATGACGAACGGCTCGAACGTGGTGTTGTTGACCATGCGCGACGTGTAGGTCAGCTCGCTCATGCCGATGACGACCGCATACGACGTGTTCTTGATGAGCGCGACGACGAAGCCAACTGTCGGTGGCACCGAAATGCGCAGCGCTTGCGGGAGGATCACGTGCACCATGCGCTGCAGATACGAGAGCGCGAGCGACTCTCCCGCTTCCCATTGCGTGGCGGGCACGGCGAGAATCGCGCCTTTCCATATCTCGGCGAGATAGGCGCCGGCGTTGACGGCGAGCGCGACGGATGCGGCAATGACCGGCAACACGTCGAAGCCGAAGAGCCCGATGCCGAAGTACACGACGAACATCGCGACAGGCAGCGGAATGCCCTGCATCACGGTGACGTAGGCGCGGCCGAGCCTCAACGCAATGCCGCGTCCCGACACGAGCAAGAGCGCCACGGGCAAGCCGATGATCGCACCACCCACCGCTCCCGCGACCGACAATTCGACGGTGGCGAGCGTACCCTTGAGCATGTAGGCGAGCTGGGCGTCCGTGAGGTTGAAGATCATGAACGTCCTCCGCGCGCACCCGCAAGACCCAGACGCGGAAACATGAACGCGCCTGCCGCAAGCAACGCCCAGCGCAACGCGCTGGCGAGCGCCAGATAAGCGAGCGCGATCACCATGTACGCCTCGAAACCACGAAACGTGATCGACTGAATCAGATCGGCAATGCCCGTGAGTTCCTCCGCCGATATCTGCGACATGATGGAAGTGGCGAGCATCATCAGGATGAACTGACTCACGAGTGCGGGATACATCTTCTCCACCGCCTGCGGAATCTCGACATGCCACAACACTTGCCGCCGCGACATCGCGAGACACGACGCCGCTTCGATCTGGCCTTGCGGCACCGCTTCCAGCCCCGCGCGCATGATCTCCGCCGTGTAGGCGCTGACGTTGACCACGAGCGCTGCAATGGCTGCCTCGAACGCGGGTACGTGCAACTTGATCGCCGCGAGCCCGAAGAAAATCCAGAACACTTGCAGCACGAGCGGCGTGTTGCGGATCACCTCGACATACGCGCGAATGGCACGCGAAAGACCGGCGCCGCCATGCAGACGGCCCACGGCGAGCGCCACGCCCAAGGCGAACCCTGGCACGGTCGCGACGATGGTCATGCGTATCGTCAGCCAGATGCCGTAGAGCAGATCGCCCCAGTACTGCTGCAGGAAGCTGAAATCGAATTGATAGTTCATGGCCGGCGGAAGGCTGTGGCTGCTGAATTAATCGAGACACTCGAGGCCGAACTTCTCGTAGGCATCGCGTGCGGCGGGCGAATCGAGTGCGAAGAGCAAGGCTTCGGTTTCAGGCGTTTCGTCGGCACCCGCGAAGGCGGCGATGGAGAAGCACGTGTACGACTGCACTTCCTCGGGCAGCGGACCGGCGATCTTTACGCCCGACACCATCGCAAGTTCGCTGAGTTGTTGAATGGCCACATCCGCATCGCCGCGCGTCACGCATTCGCCCGTGAATCCCTTGGGGATGACGGTCGCGTTCGTGTCGATCTGCTGCGCGATTCCGAGCCGCCCGAGCAAGGTCGCGAAGTAGACGCCGCTCGCGCCGCTGCGTGAATACGCAACGGACTTGGCCGCTAGCAGACAGCGCTTCAACTCGTCGACGGTGCGAAGCGGCGGCACAGACGCATCGCTCGCGACCGCCACGCCTATCCCGGTGCGCACGATTGCACGCGCCCCGCGCGGGCTCAGAACACGTTGCGCGATGAGATCGTCGATGGCGGAGGTCACCGCGACCATCACGCTCGCACGCTCGCCACGCACGATGCGTTCGAGCAGCACGTTGGTGGGATCGAACGTCGCGTTCACGGAAAAGCCGTGGTGCCTCTCGAAGGCGGGCAACACGCTTTCCGTAAGCGCGCCTTTCACGGCCAGCGTGCTCATGAGCGTAAGCGGCCTTGTCTCGTGGATCATCGGTTAGCTCCTTCTCTCAGAGACCAAGGCGGCTTTTGAGCCGCCGCACCGCGCTTTGCGGAGCGGCGAACACGGGAACGCGCACCGCTTCTGTCACGAGCGCCTGCGCACGCGAAGTGGAGAAATGCGCGAGCAGGATCGCGTCGTAGCCATGCAGCTTCGCGGCTTCCTGGGCCACGAGCGCGTTGTGTGCCGATGCATCGCCCGCACGCAGCTTCGTCATGGCTTCGGCGGCCACGAACGTATCGAGCGTCGCTTGCGGATTGATGCGCGCGGCTTCCTCGGCGAACTCGGCTTCCATCGTCGGCACAGCCGGGGCGAAGGTCGCGATCATCGCGAGACGGCTGCCGCAGGCAAGCGCGTCCTGAAACATCGCGTCGTTCGGCTTGCAGACCGGCACCGGCAACTCGCGATCCGCTTTCTCTATGGCCGGACCAAACGCCGAACAGGTCGCGAGAATCGCGTCCGCGCCCGCTTTGTAGCCATAGCGCACGAGATTCACGAAGCGCTGCATCAGCGCCGGCGTGAGTTGCTCGTCCGCTGCGCGCGCGGCCGTGAGACCGTCGTCAAGCAGATTGCTCAAGCGCGCTTCGGGCCAGTCCGCTGCGAACGCGCGATGGATAGGCTCCATCGCGACCGGCGTGGCATGCAGCAATACGATCGAAAGATCCTGTCTCATGGCCCGTGCCCCCTAGCGCGCCATGCCCGGCGAAGACGAAGGCGCGACGAGCGCCTGAATGCCGTCGATGATCGCAACGTGGTCTTCCAGCGGCAACCGGTCGATGGTCATCTGCAGCTTGCCGGGACGATCCACGCGGCTGTCGTCGATGGCCTGACCGATCTCCACGGCCGCCGCCAGCACCTCCTTCTCGAACGCGCCGTTGAAATGCGCGAGAAGCGGCTGTGCCAGCTCCGGCTTTAACTCCGCGACCGCGCCGAGCAAGCCATACGCGCCCCAGTTGGCGACGCCAGACACGATCAGATAGTCGGCCGGCGTGCGCGCGGCGATGAGCGGCCCGTTCGGGATGTCTGTTTCGACGATCTCTTTCGGCAACACGCCCATGCCGATCTCATTGCCGCCGTCGCCGATCCCGATGGTCTTCCACGGCGCCTGCCATCCTTCGTCGGCGAAGAGGTAGTCGAGCGCGGCGGTGTCGTCGGAGATATCCCAGCCATGCTCGCGATGCGCGCGCCCGTCGGAGCCCAGCGAACAACGTTCGATGGCGATCAGATGCGTAATCGGATGCTCCGCCGTTTCGAGGCGCTTGCGCAGATCGCGCACGGCGGTGTCGTCGACATCGACCACTTCGAGCGCGACCTTGCCCGGCAACACGCGCGTCACGGCCCATGCGGCCTTGGCGCAAGGCGCATCGGTAATGACAGTCACGCGCATGCCCGCTTCGACAAAACCCGCTGCCAGTTGCGCCATGCCGTTGAGCCCGTCCGTTTCGGGCGAAGGCGGCTCGGCATGACGCACGAAAAATCCGCAGACGATGCCGATATGCGGCTCACGTTGTCCCGCAATGCTCGCGGCGGCGCGCGCCAGATTGCCCTTCGCGAAGGCGACCAGACGGCTGATGTCGCGCCGTACTTTCTGGCCGACGAGCGTTTCGATTCCTTCTATTGCGTCGCTCAACTCGTTCTCCTTTATTGGTGTGTCGTGCACGAACGGCCTGTTCGCAGGCGTGCCAGGGTCCTTCCGGGTCAGCGCCAGAATGTGTTTGGAACCTGGGTCGTCAGTGAAGAAGCCGGGTGCTTCGAATTGCTCGTCGATGAGCAACGACCCAACCTTAGCATGTGAATATACGTCGCGTATACTTTTCAAAAAAATAGTTGTTCATGCGCGCAAGAGCTTTATTGAGCATGGCGAAGGCGTAATAGCCGACATCCTATATACTTCGCATATACGAAGTTGAGCGCCTGCGCCAGCGCGGGAAAACGAGAGACTATGCCGAAGCTGAAAACCGCCGCCGCGAAGACCCCCGGCAGAACCGTGTCGCGCAAGACGTCGGCGAAAGCCGCGCTCGTGTCATCCGACGATCCATCGCAATCGATACTCGATGCAGCCGAACCCGTCGTCGCCGAAAGCTCGATGAGCCAGACCGATTCGGCCGTGAACGCCATTCGCTCGCGCATCATCGATCTGACGATTTCGCCGGGCAGCCGTATAGACGAACCCATGCTGCTGAACGACTTCATGCTCGGACGCACGCCTGCGCGCGAGGCCATCAACAGGCTGGTCGCGGAAGGCTTCGTGAATATCGTGCCCAACCGCGGCGGGACCTTCGTGCGCCGGCTCGACTTCGAGGAGATCGGCGAGATTCTCGTCGCGCATCAGCTAGCCGAGAATATCCTCGCGCAGATGATGCGGTTCGAACCGGGACTGGCGGAAGACTTGACGACGATTCAGACGCAATACGTCACGCAGGTTCAGGCGCGCGCGTTTCTGAACATCACCGCGCTCAACGAGAAGTTCCACATGCGAATGAATCAGGCCGTGGGCAATGGCTTTTTCTATGAGTTTGCGCAATCGACGCACCGCCATGTCCGGCGGCTTTTAGTGCATCTCTACAAGATGGAAGCCGAATTGACGCCCGAAGAGCAGGACCTGCAGTTCGACAGGAACTTGCGTGAGCACGACAAGATCATCGATATCGTGAAGCGCAAGGACCGCGCGGCGCTCGTGAAGTATCTGCCCGCGCATGCGCGAGCGACACAGGACAGGTTCGTGCATCTGCTCAAGAGTCGCAATGCCCCGCCGTTCGATCTCAACGTCAAGCAGTTTCCCTGACGCGCCGGTGCATCTTCAATACGCGTACTCGCCGATCACCCGCCTCACTGTCTCGAGCGAATCGCGCAGCACATCGCGCTCGACGGAACCCAGCGCCAGCCGAATGGCATGCGGCACATGCGGCGAAACCGAATAAGGTTCAGCGGTTGCCACCGAAATGCCCTCGCGCATGAGTGACGCTGCGACCTGATCGGCGCGAACCTCTTCCGCGAGCGGCAGCCACACGAAATACGACGCAGGATGACGGACGCATCGCATGCCCGCGAGGATGTCGGCGGCCATTGCCTGACGATGCTTCGCGTCGCGACGCTTCTCCGCTTCGAGCCGGCGCACGGTGCCATCGGTGAGCCATCCGCAAGCAATTGCCGTCATCACGCCCGGCGTGTTCCAAGTGGTCGCTCTGATAGCGCGTTCGATCGCTTTCATGGCGTCGGCGAATGCCACCACGAAACCCACGCGCAAGCCCGTCGCGACGCTCTTCGAAAGCCCGGAGACATAGACGGTCGACTCGGGTGCGAGAACGGCCAGCGGTGCGGGAGGATCGTCGACGAGGAAGGCGTATGCGGCGTCCTCGATGATCAAAAGCCCGTGCTTTCTTGCAATCGCCACGAGTTGCTTGCGACGATGCGCGCTCATCACCCAGCCAAGCGGATTGTGCAGCGTGGGCATGGCGTAGACCGCCCGCACGCGGCGCCTTCTGCATAAATGGTCCAGCGCATCCAGATCAGGCCCGGAGCCGGTCGTTGGAATCGGCGCGAGTTCGAGCCCGTGCGCCTCGGCCAGTACCTTGAAGCCGGGATACGTCAATGCATCGGCCGCGACGACATCGCCGGGACGAAGCAAGCCCACGACGGTCGCCGCGAGCCCCGCTTGCGCGCCGTTGACGATGGACACTTCGTTCGCGCTCACCGCAAGCCCGCGCGCCTTCAGATGTCGCGCCACGATTGCCCGTTCATGCGGACGGCCACCGTGAGGCTGGTAACGAAGCAGACTTTCGAGATCGCCCGAAGCGGCGAGCTGGCGCAAGGCGTTGCGCAGCAACTCGGCCTGACCCGGCAGCGACGGATAATTAAAGTTGAGATCGATCATGTCCGATCCCAACACGTGCTGATCGACACCCAGGCCCGGCGGCAGCGAGATTTCCCGCACGAAAGTGCCGCGCCCGGTCTCGCCGCGCACGAGGCCCATGGCTTCAAGTTCCGCATAGACGCGCGACGCCGTGACGAGCGCGAGGCCCTTCGTGGCCGCAAGCTGGCGATGCGTGGGCAGGCGCGTGCCGGGGCGCAAACGGCCCGCGCGGATATCGGCGGCCAAGGAATCGACGAGCGTCTTGTAGCGGGGCTGGGCCATGCGAAGATGTATCCATGACAATTATTTGATTGTAATGGACTCCTGGTTTAGCATCGGCTCATTCGATCATTCAAACGCTCAACGGTGCGCCATCATGCATATCGCCATTCTCACGTTCGAAGGCTTCAACGAACTCGATTCGTTCATCGCGCTGGGCATTCTCAATCGCATCAAAAAGCCACACTGGCGCGTGTCGATTGCGACGCCCGAAACGCGCGTGAAGTCGATGAACGGCGTGGTAATCGAAGGCCACATTTCCCTGCGCGAGGCGAGTGACGCGGATGCGGTCATCGTTGGAAGCGGGTTGTTGACGCGCGAAGTCGTCGCCAATGCAGCGCTCATGGCGCAGATGCGGTTCGATCCGGCGCGGCAGTTACTCGGCGCGCAGTGTTCGGGCACGCTCGTGCTGGTAAAGCTCGGGTTGCTTGGGGGCGTTCCCGCTTGTACCGATCTGACGACGAAGCCGTGGGTCGAGGCAGCCGGCGTCGATGTGTTGAATCAGCCGTTTTTCGCCAACGGCAATGTGGCAACCGCTGGCGGCTGTCTTGCTTCGCAGTATCTGGCAGCTTGGGTTATTGCGCGATTCGAAGGCGTGGAAGCAGCCGAAAGCGCGCTGCATTATGTGGCCCCTGTGGCCGAGAAAGAAGACTACGTTGCGCGCGCCATGCGCAATATCACGCCGTACCTGGCGCTCTCGCCTACGCTTTGATGTGCGGCGAGAGCGCTTTGAATCTTCAAGCGCTCTCGGCCACCGCAATCGGCCGCCCTTCTCGCGCCGACCGATAAATCGCCTCCATCAATACCTGATCGCGCAGACCTTCTTCACCCGGTGTGTCGGGCTGGCGATCATCGCGCACGCACTGCGCGAAGTGGTCGATTTCGAGCATGAACTGATCCTTGAATTCGAGCCGCTGCTCTTCGACCACTTCGAAATCGTCCTTGCGTCGCGCAATGCGCATGCGCTGTCCCTTGTACGCAAACGCGTTCTCGATATCGATCCAGCCTCTCTCAAGACGGATACGCATATCCTTCGATTCATGCGCGCCGTAACTGCTTGCGCATTGCGCAATCGCGCCCGAGGAAAAGCGTAACGTGAACGCGATTGTTTCCTCCACTTCCCGATAGCGTTCGTCATCGGCGGGATTCACGATCTGCGCATAGACCTCGACGGGTTCCTCGCCGAGCACATGACGCACGCCATTCAAACAGTACAAGCCGATATCCGGCAACGCGCCGCCGCCCGCCAGGGCCGACCTCAAACGCCATTGACCGCCGGGACCTTGCACCTGCGCATTGGTCGCCTCGATGATGCGCGCCCTTCCCAGCTCGCCCGATTGCACGAGTTTCGTCGCTGCACTGTTGAAGACTTCGAATTGGCAACGGTAGGCCACCATGAGCTTGACGCCCGCCTTCGCGCAGGCGTCGATCATCTGGCGCGCCTCGTCGGCGGTGTTGGCCATCGGCTTTTCGCATAGCACATGCTTGCCGGCCTTCGCTGCTGCAATGACGTGCGGCAGATGCAAGCCGTTAGGCGTGACGACGTATACCGCTTGAATGTCGGGATTGTCGGCGAGACGCGATATGTCATCGTAGTCATGGACGGCCGCTTCGTTCACGCCGTATTGCGCGGCAACCGCCCGCGCCTTGTCTGGACTGCCCGACACCAGCCCCGCAACCCGCGCGTGCTTACTGTTCACGAACGCCGGCAAAATCTGTTCGAGCGCCAAACGTCCCAGACCGACGATTGCAAAGCCAACACGTTTGTCCGGCGATGTCGGTGCTGGCGGCGGAGGCGATGGCTTGTCCGCATCGCCCTTCCAGTTCGGGAACTCGACCTTGCCGTCCTTGACGCTGCCCACGTCGATCTCCGCGGGCGCTTGCCATTCGCCGGATGCGGGCAGCTTCGGGCCATCGGCGGTGCCGGGGCCGGTGACGGAATAGGGAGTCGTATCGTTGCCAGACATGAGTAGTTTCTCCATCGTTGAACGATTGCTGGACGAATCGAACAGCAATCAATGCGCGAGCCGTTCCGCGTGCATGGTGCTGCCATACACGGTCGCAGTGAGTGCGCAGACGAGTGCAACAAGCGCAATGGCCGCCAGCGCACCAGGGCCGAACAGAATATTCAGCACCGTGCCCGCAGCTGCGCCGACGATCCACGATATCCAGCGCAGCATGCCGAGCGCAGCCGCGCCGAACTTGCGGCTAGCGAGTTGCCTGCCGACGCTGATGAACGTACCCGTAATGAACGTGACGCCCGGCTGATCGGCGAGCGCCTGATTGATCGCGCCCATGCCTGCCGCGACGAGACACGTCGTGAGCGGCGAGAACTGCTCGCCCGTGAGCGGCACGGCGCAAGCGAGGAGGATTGCGGTGAGCGTGAGGGACAGGGCGGCGCGCCATCGGGGAAAGCGCGTTCCAAGCCACGCGGCAAGCGTCGTGAACGCAAGAAAGCACGCGATGACGCAGATGAGCGGAATCGTCTTTTCGAACGCGCCTTGAACAAGCGACTGACTCAGCTTGGTGGAATTGCCGGTCATATAGACCGCGAGCCATTCCTTGCTGTGAAGCATGACGAGCGCATCCGTGCCGCCAGCGATAGCAACGAGCACGAAGACCGGAAGAGGCGAACGAGCGAGCCGTTCGAGTATCGAAGAATTGGGTGAAGGCAAGGCGATGCTCCGTGACTGGCGGCATGGCGAAAGCGGTGCTCCGCGATGCAGGTGCGCGTGACGAACATCGTTCGCCAGGACCCTTTGCCTTGAGCATCGGGCGCAAGATCGATGCCCGACGCTTACCAGTCAGCTTGGCTTCTACCTTCGTTGACTTCTTCAGACTGGCGCGCCACGCAGCCGCATGACTTGGGTTTCACGCACGGCGACCCACAAGATCAGCATGCCGAGTGCCGACAACGCGCTTGCGAGAATGAAAGCCGACGAGTAACCCGCGCCGTACTGAATCAGAAAGCCGGTAATGCTCGGCGAGAGAATGCCCGCGAGATTCGCGAGCAAATGTACGAAGCCGCCCGTTGCGCCAATGCGATCACGCGGCACGATGTCCTGCAACAGCGACCAGCACGCTTGCGGCGTCATGAAAGCGAAGAGACTCGCCACCGCGATCAACGCGACGGCAGGCGCAAGCGAACTCACGCGCGACACCAGCAACACGCAGATTGCCGCCACGCCAAGCCCCAGGATGATGACCGTCTTGCGCGCGAAGAGCACGTTGCCGGTCTTCTTGTAGAGCGCGTCGGAGATGATGCCGCCGAGCACGAAGCCCGCCGTCGCGCCGAGCCACGGCAGGATGCCGATCACGCTCATGTGCTTGATGTCGAGATGCTGATAGTCCACGAAGTAGCTCGGCAACCATGACAAGAAGAAGTACAGCACGTAGTTGAACGCGAAGAACGCGGCAGCCACGCCGAGCACCGGCAACGACAGCAAATAGTGCATCACGCCCGCTTGCGAGCCTGCTTCAGCGGAACCCTCCGCGTGATGCGGCACGAGCCTGTCGCTCGCGATATGCGCGGCTTCCTCGCGCGTCACGGCAGGATGATCTTCGGGATGATCGCGAAAGCACCGCAACCAGAACGCAATCCACACGAAGCCGAGCACCGCGATCACGACGAAGGAAATGCGCCAGCCGAACTGCAAAGCGACCAGCCCGACGATCGGTGCGGCAATGGCGGCGCCCAACGGCTGACCGGCGTTCGTGAGACCCACGGCGCGGCCCGCTTCACTGCGCGGGAACCAGTTCGAGATCGACTTGTTGGTCGTCGTGCCCATTGGGCCTTCGGCGACACCGAACGCGACGCGCGCCACCATCAGCGTGGCGAAGTTGCCCGCGAATGCCGTGGCGCCGCAGAACAGCGACCAGAACGCGGCAGCAATGGCGAACACCTTGCGCGGACCAAACTTGTCGGCCGCCCATCCGCCGATAAAGCAGAACACGCAGTATCCGATGAAGAAACTGCTGAACAGCACGCCGAGTTGCGCGTCGTTGATATGCAGTTCGCTCTTGACGAGCGGTGCGACCACGGAGAGCGCCGCGCGGTCCAGATAGTTGAGCATGCCGGCAAAGAACAGCAGCGCGGCGACTATCCAGCGGTAGCGGAATCGCATGTCTTCTCCTTTGGGTGCTATTGAAGCGCGTGAGGAATGCGCGCACGCGAGACCTGACGACGAATCTGTAAAGATACGTCATCATACAAGTCAGTTGCTTGCCTCGCTTCCGTGAAAACCCTACGAACCGCCGGTTTCATGCGGTCCTTAACACACAGAATGCTTTCCTTACATAGCGCCAAAAGGTGCATTACGATTGACTAGTTGTACGACAACCGGCATCAAGTGGCGTCTATCACCACTTTTCCAAAGTGGCCACCCGATTCGAGATAGGCATAGGCTTCCTGCGCGGCATCGAAGGGAAAGACGCGATCGATCACCGGTTCGATTCGGGACTGTGCGATGGCCTTGACCGCATCGGCGAGATTGGCCGTCGAGCCAGTCTGATTACCGACAATGCGCAAGGTCTTCACCATGACCTTGAGCAAGGGCATCTTCGTTTCCTCGCCGCCTATCAGCCCGACGACGAAGATCGTTCCACCGATTGCCGCCGCGTTCACCGAGCGCTCGAAAGTCGCCACGCCGACGGTTTCCACGACGAGATCCGCGCCACGCCCTTCCGTGGCTTCGAGCAACGCGACGTCCCACGCGGGCGTGGTCCGGTAGTTGATGGTGACGTCCGCGCCCAGCTTGCGCGCGCGGGCGAGCTTCTCGTCCGATGAAGACGCGATGATCACGCGCGCGCCCGCCGCCTTGGCAAGCGGCAGCGCAAACAGACTCACACCGCCCGTACCCAGCAACGCCACGGTGGACCCCGGCCGCACATTGCCCGCGACGATGGCGTTCCATGCGGTCGTCGCGGCGACCGGCAAACTTGCGGCCTGCACGAACGGCATGGCAGCGGGAATGGCGACGAGCGCAGTAGCGGGCACGACCGCATATTCCGCGAGCGAGCCCGGCATGGTGACGCCGCGAAGACGCTCGCCGTTCGTTACCGTGAGCGGTCCTGCGGCCCAATCCACGATCATTCCGGCGATCACGCGATCGCCCGCCTTCCAACCCTTCACGCGCGATCCGACCTCGACGATCTCGCCCGCGCCATCCGCACCCGGCACGAAGCTCGCGTCCACGTTGCCGAAGCGCGCGTTCGCCACCATGAGATCGAGATAGTTGAGTCCCGCCGCGCGAATGCGGATGAGCACTTCGTCGCTTTCCGGTACGGGCTCGAGTGCGTTATCGGTCAACGTCAATTCGTAGGGCTTGCCTGCCTTCAGTCGATACGCTTTCACGGTGCGCTCCTTTTTCGTTAAGCACAGCGATCATGCTAACGAAGACGCGCCTCTATAATCGACCCATACGGCATAACATTCGTGCGTGGGGTGCATCAATGAACGGCATCGAAACGGATCAGGTTCAGGCGTTTCTCGCGGTGCTCGCGACCGGGAGTTTTACGGCGGCAGGCCGCCAGTTGGGGCGCGACGGCTCGGTCATTTCCCGACGTATCGCGGAACTGGAAACGCGTCTTGGCATTCGTTTGCTCGAACGGTCCACACGTCGCGTATCGGCGACGGAAGCAGGCACGCGTTATCGCGATCGCGTGCGCGAAGCGTGGGACATCATGCGCGATGCGGAAGACGAAGCGCGCTCGCAAGCTGCGACGCCGCGCGGGCTCTTGCGCATCAACTTGCCCGCAGGGTTCGGGCGCATGTGGATTGCGCCGCGCATGCCGGAGTTCCTTGCGCGCTATCCCTCGCTCGATGTCGAATGCACGTACACGGACCGTTATGTCGATCTGATCGAAGAACGTTTCGATGTAGGCGTGCGTATCGGCAAACTGGAAGACAGCCGGCTTGTCGCGCGGCCGCTTGCGACCATGCGGCGCTTACTGTGCGCATCGCCGGATTATCTCGCCGCGCGCGGACGTCCCACGAAGCCCGAAGACCTGATGCGCCATGAATGCATCGGCTTTTCGCGGCTCTCCACGCATCCGGTATGGCATCTGAAACGCGACGACATGCACCGCGCCATTCGCATCAACGCGAGAATGACGACCGATGAGATCGATGCCGTGCTGCATGCGGCACGCGCGGGCGTCGGCATCATATACGGGACGGACTGGCTCGTCGGCCGCGAATTGCAGAGCGGAGAGCTGGTGCAAGTGCTGCCCGGCTGGAAGGTGGACGCGGGCGAACAACTCAGCGTGGTGCGCGCGTCTTCCAAGCATGCGGCCGCGAAAACGCGTGCGTTCATCGACTGGGTGGTGCAATCGTTCGAGACGCCGCCGTGGGGGACTACGCGCAGACGTCGAGCGAAGTAAGACGCGCGCGGCGGCAGTATCGATTATTTAAAGCGGTCCGCGGAGAAGCGCTCGATTGCGCCGGGACTCTTGCCGTGAATCAATCGCGCGACCATGTCGCCCGTGGTTCCCGCCAGCGTGATGCCGAGATGCTGATGCCCGAACGCGTAGATCACGCGCTTGTCCGCCGAAGATGGTCCGATCACCGGCAAGTAGTCCGGCATGGTCGGCCGGATACCGAGCCAGCTACTGGACACGGGCGCTTTGATATCCACGTTGCGGCGGATGCTTCGTTCGATGAACGCCGTGCGCGAAGGGTTCAACGGTGACTTGATCCCGCTCAACTCGATAGTCCCCGCAGCACGCAGCCGCAGGTCCCGCAACGGCGTCATATAGAAGCTCGACTCAACGACGCAAGTCGGCCGCGTGAACATCGGCTTATCCAGTTGGAACTCGACATGATAACCGCGCTCCGCGCCAAGCTGGATGGAATCGCCCATTTGCGCCGCGAGCTTCGCGGACCATGCGCCGCCCGCAATCACCACTCTGTCGGCGTGTAGCGTTTCGCCGGCAGCGGAACGCAGGCAGATGCCCGCGGTGCTGCTTGAAATATCGCTGACCTCCATGCGTGCGTAACGCTTCTCGTCGATCAGCGGTTTGGCCAGCGCCTGCACGAAGCCTTGCGGATCGACGAGATGGCACGCGGCAGGAAATAGCACGCCGCCCACCGTGCGCTGCTGCATGGCGGGTTCCAGTTGCGTGAGTTCGGCCGCGCTTATCACCTCTTGACGAATGCCCAGCAAGCCACGCAGTTTGATATCGCCCGCGGCGCGCTCGAACGCTCCTTGCGTGCGATAAGAGTAGAGACAACCATCGCGCCGAATGAACGACTCAGCGTGTGGATTGTCTTCGAGAAGCGGCGCATATCCCTCGTGCGTACCATGCAGCAACGACGCAAGCGCTTCGCTATTGGCGACATAAGCGCGCCGGTTGCATTGCCCGAGAAACGCAGCGAGCCATCCCGCATAGCTTCCCAGGCGCGACCAGCGAATGGAAAGCGGCGAGTCCGCGCCGAACAGCAAGCCGGGAATGTCGCCCCAGATTTTCGGCTGCGGCACGGGCGTGCATGCGTAGTCCGCAATGGTGGCCGCATTGCCGAACGAAGCGCCGCCCGCTATCTCGCCCTTATCGACGAGCAACACGTCGAGACCCGTTCTTCGCAACCACAACGCGCACGCAACGCCGACCACGCCCGCACCGATCACGATGACTTCGCGTCTTCCCTCACCCGACATGACTTGCCCTCTTGCATTGACTTGATTATCGCGCTTCGTTTCACCAGAAGCTGCGCGTGAGACTGAACGGCGTGTCGCGCGCATCGCTCTGGCTCGTGATCATCGACGTAATTAGATCGGCCGAGCCGCACGCAAGCGTCCAGCCGAGCGCGCCGTGTCCCGTGTTGACGAAAAGACGCGGCACCGCTGTCGGTGAAATGATCGGCAATCCATCTGCCGCCATGGGCCGCAGCCCGCACCAGGGCCGCACTTCGGCAGGCATCCGGACCTGTGGAAAAAGCCGCGTCAGCGCGCGTTTCAGGTTCTCCACGCGACCGGGCCGCAGCGTCTTGTCGAAGCCATCGAATTCGACGGTGCCCGCCACGCGCAGCATGTCCTTGAGCGGCGTTACGCCGATATGCTCGTAATCGTCGACGATAGGCCGTTGCGGCAGAAATCCCAGTTCGTCGGCACGGAGCGTAAGCGAATAGCCTTTGACGGGCGCCATCGGCAGGCGCACGCCGAGCGGGCCGACGAGCGACGGAGACATCGCGCCCGCGCATATCACGACGCTATCCGCGCTCAGATAATCGTCGGCAAGACGAACGCCGGCAACAGAACCGCGCTGCAGGTCGATACCGCTCACCGCGCTTCCCCACCGAAACGTCACGCCTTCGTGTTCGGCTGCGGCGGCGGTCGCGACACTGAACGCATGCGCGTCGCCCCAGGCATCGGATTCGAGCAGGAGCGCCGTGCCAATGCTATGTGCAATGCCTCCGAGCGATGGTTCGAGCGCCACGCTTTGCGCTGCATCGAGTCGCCTGACCTTTGCGCCCATGCGCTCGAGCATGCGCGCGAACGATTCCGCGCGCCGCTCGGCGTCCTTGCCGCGAATCAGTTCAAGCAGGCCGCCACGCTGGATGCCCGCGTCTATGCGCTTCTGGCCGAGCAGACGCTCCATGGCCGCGAGGCTTTGCTGACCGAACGCGGTGAGCGTCGCAGCCGTCTTGTAGTACTTGGCAGCGCGGCAGTTGGCCAGAAAGCGCACACCCCACATGCCGAGACCGGGGATTGCGCGAGGCCGCAGCAGAAGCGGCGCATCTTCGCGGCCGAGCCATTTAAGCAATTGCATCGGCGTGCCGGGTGAAGACCACGGCAACGCGCTGTTGGCCGCGAGCAAGCCGCCGTTGGCGAAGCTGGTTTCCAGGCCTGCTTCACGGCGGCTGTCTATCACGGTGACGCGGCAGCCCGCGCCCGCAAGCGCGAGCGCGGTCGTCGTCCCGATGATGCCCGCACCGATGACGATCACATGCTTCATCAGGCAACCTTGCTCACATCGGCATGAGCCAGGATTTCGATCTTGCCGCCTTGCACCATGAGATCGGCGATGATGGTCGCGCGGTTCGGATACGGCTTCGTGAAGAAGCGGCGATAGACCTCGTTCATGCCTTCGAAATAGCTCTTGTCCGTGAGAAAGACCTGCACCTGCGTGACGTCGTCCATGGTCGCGCCCGCCGACTCGACGATCTGCTTGAGATTCGCGAACGTCAGTTCGGCTTGCGTGGCGATGTCGCCATCCTCGATCGAACCGTCCGCGCGAATGGGAATGCTCGCCGTGTAGAGCGTGCCGTTCGAGACGGTCGCCCATTCGACCGGCGCGCTTCCGTTGGGCAAGCCGGTTTCGATGACCTTGCGCATACACTTACTCCTTCTGTTCTGTCTTGAGAGACTCTGGTTGGGAAAGACCGCCGTATCAGCCGTGAGCAGGCTGACGTCGCTCGATATGACGCATCAATTGCGACAGCGGATAACACAGCACGAAATAGAACGCCCCTACGGTGACGTAGATTTCGAACGGCATGAAATACTGCGAGCTCAAGTCCTGAGCGCGCAGCATGAGGTCGGGCGCGGCGATGAGCGAGGCCACCGACGTGTCCTTCAAAAGCGAGATGGCGACATTGCCCGAAGGCGCGAGCACCAGCCGAATGGCTTGCGGCAGCACGACCCAGCGCATGGCCGCGCCGCTCGTCATGCCGATGCTCGCGGCTGCTTCGCTTTGTCCGCGTGGCACCGCTTCGATGCCCGCGCGAAAGATCTCCGCGAAATACGCGGCGGCGTTCATGCCGAGACCAAGCACGGCGGCCTGATACGAATCGAAGCGAATGCCAATGGCAACGAAGCCGAAGTACACGAGAAAGAGTTGCACGAGCGCGGGCGTGCCGCGAAACACTTCGATATAGACACGTGCTATACGCGCGGCCATGCCACGACTGCCCATCCTGACGATGGCGAGCACAATCCCGAGCACGACGCCAATAGCGATGGCGCCAAGCGCCAGACGCAGCGTTGCCCATGCCGCCTGAAACAGCTCGTCGTGCATGGAAGACCAGAGTTCGGAATAGTTCATGACAGCGCCGCCCTCGGTTTGCCGAGTCCGCGCTCGGTCGCCGTCGAAAGACGCGACAACGCCAGACTCAGCAGCAGATAGATGATCGCCACGATGAAGTAGATGAGGTTGGTCTGATACGTCTCGCTCACGAGCATCCTTGCGCGGAACACGAGTTCCGGCACCGCCACGGCGGAAGCGAGCGACGTATCCTTCAATAGCCCGATGGCGAAGTTGGCGAGCGCGGGCAAGGCGAGCCGCATCGATTGCGGCAGCACGACGGTTGCGAGCGCCATTGGCCATGTCATGCCGATGGCAAGCGCCGCCTCGCGTTGGCCTCGGTCGACGCCGTTGATCGACGAACGGAACACCTCGGAGAGAATCGCCGCGCCGTTGAGACCGAAGCCGAGCGTTGCGGCCACGAATGCGGGCAGCGTGACGCCGATCCGTTCGAGCCCGAAGTACAGCACGAACAACTGCGTCAGCAAGGGCACGTTGCGGAACAGTTCGAGATAGACGTTCGCCACCGCCTTCAACACGACACTGCGCGACAACCGCATGAGCGCGATCACGAAGCCCAGCAAGAAGGCCACGCAGAACGCGCTCGCGGTCAGCACCACGGTGGTCACCGCGCTCACGCACAACACGCGCACGAAATACGGCAGAAAATGCAGGCTGTGAGCCCACGCGGTGAGAAGCGCCATGTCAGTGCTCCAACACCGCGCGCAAAAACGCGCGCGTGCGTTCGACCTTTGCATCGTGAAAGATCTGCCGTGGCGGTCCTTCCTCGACGATCTTGCCATCGGCCATGAACACGACCTTGTCGGACACGCTTTCAGCGAAGCGCATCTCGTGCGTCACGATGATCATCGTCATGCCTTCGTCCGCGAGCTTGCGCATGACGCCGAGCACTTCGCCCACGAGCTCGGGATCGAGCGCGGAAGTCGCTTCGTCGAAAAGCATGAGCCGCGGCTTCATGGCGAGCGCGCGCGCAATGGCCACGCGTTGTTGCTGGCCGCCCGACAATTGATCGGGAAACGCGTTGCGCTTCTCGTCCATGCCCACTTTCGTCAGCAACGCACGCGCTTCGTCGATCAACTCGCGGCCGCTGCGCTTCTGCACCTTGCG
Organism: Caballeronia sp. GAWG1-1; assembly: GCF_023631465.1. Lineage (NCBI taxonomy): Bacteria > Pseudomonadati > Pseudomonadota > Betaproteobacteria > Burkholderiales > Burkholderiaceae > Caballeronia > Caballeronia sp. GAWG1-1. The sequence continues at coordinate 143,203 of NZ_JALQDB010000032.1, read as the reverse complement.
CGGTCCGAGCAGGACGTTGTCGATCACACTCAGGTGCGGAAACAGGTTGAAGCGCTGGAACACCATGCCGATATTCGCGCGCATGGCGGCGAGTTCGCGGCCCGACATCGCTTGCCAGCCGTCACCGTGACGACGCTCGCCGATAGCCGCGCCGTCGATGAAGATATGCCCCGCGCTCGGCGTCTCGAGAAAGTTCACGCAGCGCAACAGCGTGGTCTTGCCCGAGCCGCTCGGTCCGATCAGCGACACCTTTTGCCCCGGCATCACATCGAGGTCGATGCCCTTCAACACATGATGCGTGCCGAAGGACTTGTGCAGGCCGTCGATACGCACGAGCATGCGCGTATCGACCGAAGGAGTGGCGCTTAGCGTCGCAGACATATCGCGGTGTCCCATGATGATCTGGCCTTCAGGCGAAGGCTTTGCTGAAGTCCCGCGAATCGTGCGCGAACGGGCCAATCAGCGCGCCCTTCGCGTCGCGGTCCACGCCGGTGCGCGGGTCGGTCGGCAACGGCTGCAAGTAGTCGGGATTATCGATCCCGTACTTCGCGAGAATCGGCTTGATCTGGTTGGTGCGCCAGAGCCAGCGCACGCCTTCGTTGATGCCGTCGAACAGATCCTTCTTGTCCGGACTCACGCCCCAGATCGACGCGAACTTGCCCGTGAGGCTGGGGTACGCTGCGTCGAAACCGATGGGAATCTGTTTCAGTCCCCACGACGGATTCTGCTGGATCATGTAGTCCACGGTCGGCGCGTCGAGCACGGCAAAGTCGAGACGCCCCGCGACGACATCGCGCAAGCACGAATCGATACCGTCATACAGTTTCACTTCGACGATGCCCGGAACCTTCTTCATGTCGGGCACGACCGAATAACCCGTCGCCGTGCCGATGGTGTGCCCGCTCAAGTCCGCGATGGCAAGCGAACTCTTCTGCGTCTGGTTTTGCCGCATTATGACGTAGGCGCCCGTGTAGAAAACGGGATCGGTGAGCAACAACAGCTTGGCGCGGATCGGCGTCCACGCGAAGTTGCCGCCGAACCAGTCCACGCGGCCCGACTTCACCGCTTCGATCACGGCGGAAAAGGTCATCTGCTGCACGTCGATCTTCAGTTGCAGACGCTCGGCGATCAACTGCAGCATGTCGAAGTCCGTTCCCACGAGCTTGCCGTCGTGCACGGATGCAATCGGCATGTCGCCGAGGCACGCAGCGGTCAGATAGCCGGGACGCACGGTTTTGATCGGCGCGAGCGTCGGTGCGGCGAGTGCCGCGCGACCGAGCGTGCTTGCGCCGAGTCCCGCGACGACCCCGTAACCCGCCGTCTTGAGAAAGCCTCGCCGGGATGACTTGAGTGCGTCGATGGCGTGGGTGAGAGGATCGTCGAACATGGTGGTCAGCCCTTCCTGAATGGATTGATCGGGTAACGTCGGCGGTTTTTGCGTATATGCAAAACCATGAAAACCATCGTATTGAGCTAAAATTTGATGGTCAAGAAAAACTTTTGCATATACGCAAAAACATGCAAACGCCGGGCGCTTATGTCACCATGTCGTGATGGCGAAGTGGCGGCTCCCCGCATATCGAACGAATACAAGAGACACCATGCAAACAGAAAATCGCCCGCGGAAGGCGGCGCAGAGAACGAGCCCTGCGGCAAAGGCGGCGGTCGTGCGCAAGCCCAAGCGCAAGCCAGAAGCCGAGGCGGCGCCCGCACCCGCGCCTGTTGAAGAAACAAGCGAAGCGAGTCCCGGGGAGACCATCGCGCATCATCGGCACGCGCGGGGCATGACGCTCGCGGCGTTGTCGGAGTTGTCGTCGGTGGCGATCTCGACCATCTCGCGTATCGAGAATGGCCGTATATCGCCGACTTATTCGGTGTTGTCGCGGCTAGCGAAGGCGCTCGATATCCGTTGGCCCGACATGGTCGGCGGCAACGAAAAGTCCTTTGCGCAAGGCTGTCGGGCAGTAAGCCGCGCGGGTCATGGCGTGAAGCATCCGACCTCCACCGGTATCTTTGAATGGCTCGGCGCGGACCTCGTGACGAAGTCGATGGAGCCGACGCTCATCGAAGCCAGTGCCGATACCGGCAAGCATGTGCTCTCGGCGCATGACGGACAGGAGTTCATCTACGTCACCGATGGCTCGTTGATATTCATGATGCGCGACTACGCACCGCTCATGCTCGAAAAAGGCGACAGCGTGTATTTCGATGCAGCCACGCCGCACGCATGCTATGGCGTCAAGATGCCGGCGCGCTATCTGTCGATCGTGGCAAAGCCGTGAGCTCGCGCGGTTGCGGTGTTGAGCGTTTCCGAAGGACGCATGCCGAAAAGCTTGCGATAGTCGAGCGCGAACTGGCTGAGGTGCCAGAAACCCCATGCAGCGGCAGCGTCCTGAACGGTTTGCGTCTTTTGCGCGGCACCGGCATGTCGTAGCTGACGTCGCGCACCGTTGAGGCGTATGGCGCGCAAATAGACATTCGGCGCCATGCCGAATGCTTCCTGAAAACAGTATTGAAGCGTGCGGCGGCTCACATGCAGATGCGTGCACAGTTCGGGCACGTTCACGGCGCGGTCGTGATTTTCGAGCACATAGTGACGCGCTTGCGTTGCGATCGCATGACGACGCGAGGCCACGGGCAGCGCGACCGGCTCGCCGCATTGCAGCGCGCCGCACTCGAAGAGCCACGACAACAAGGACGAGCGCATCGACTCGGTCGGTGTGATTTCGCTTCGTAACATGGTCATGAGCGATGCCGCGAGTCGCGCACGTTCTCCCGCACCCACGACGACGATCTCACCGCGCGACGTGGCGCATTCGAGATCGATATGCTCGACGTCTTCGGCATGACGGCGCAGCGCATCATGCGTTGCAACCACGCCGAGAATTTCGTAGCCGGACGGCGTCAACAGTTCGAACTCGACGCCGCCCGGGCGAACCGCAAGCGCGTTTTCATCGATGGCGCGCGACTGTATGCGCCCGGCGCCATCGCGCAAGAGCGGGATGCCGAACCAGCACGCATCGACCGGCACTTCGCAGCTTTGGCGCAAGGTCTGGCTCGTCGTCTCGCGAAACAACTGCACGTCGTCGAAGTCGATCTCGGCAAGCGTGCCGACGAAGCGTCCGGCGCTCAACTGATCGTAGACCTGCCGCCAGCCGCGCAGATTGCCCGCCTGCTCGTCCGCATCGTGCGAGACGAGCCGATGCACGCACGGACCGCGCGGCGCGTCAGCATTCGGCTTGGATGGTCTCGCTGCGCTTCTCATGGGACGAATATAGATCACCAAAATGAAGTGTGTCGTTCAGGCGTGGCACGCAATCGACGTCAGTGGTTCTTTCGCGGCGATAGCCGCGTCGCTGTCGTCCTTGAGCGCGACGCCCGTAAGGCCCAGACGACGCGCATGCGTCAGCAGATAATGCAGCTTGTACGCGGCCGCGTCGTGGTTCAAACCTTCCGGACGCACGTTGGATATGCAGTTGCGCTCGGCGTCGCTGCGGCCTACCGCTGGCGCGTAAGTCACGTAGATGCCGAGACTGTCCGGCGAGCTCAGGCCCGGCCGTTCGCCGATCAACATCACGACGATACGCGCGCGCATTACTTCGCCGATCTCGTCGGCGAGCGCGACGCGTCCTTGCCGGGCGATCACGACAGGTCCGATGTTCCAGTCGTCGAGTTTCGAAAGAATCGCCTGCAAGAAAGGCACGGCCTGCTTCGATGCGGCAAACGCCGACAAGCCGTCCGCGATCACGAAGAGCACGTCATGGTCTCGTGCACACGTTGCGTCGAGCATTGCGCGGCTTTCATCGGCGAGACGGCGGCCAAGGTCGGGGCGACGCAGATAATGCGCGCGATCCGGCGCCGCGCTATGCACATCGACGACGTTCGCAAAGCCGGCATCGGCAAGACGCGCGCGAAGTGCGTCGACATCGAGGGGATGATGCACGGCGTCGCGCGCCTGCGCATGCGCGAGATTGAACGCAAGCAACGGTTCGGTCGGCATGCCACTGCCCGCGCGGCCGAGCGCAATGCGCGCGTTCGTGAATTGCCGCAACGACTGCCACGGGTTCTTGACGAGCGTATCGCTCATGCGGCCCCCATCCATTCGCGCGATGCTTCGAGCAAGGGCTGACGCGTCGCCGAATCGATCAATGCGCCGCGCGCATTAGCTATCTGCATCGTTTCGAGCCAGGTTTCGAACTCGGGCGCGCGGCGCAGGCCGAGCACTTCGCGCGCATAGAGCGCGTCGTGAAACGAGGTGCTTTGATAGTTGAGCATGACATCGTCCGCGCCTGGCACGCCGATGATGAAGTTGATGCCCGCGACACCGAGCAACGTGAGCAGGCTGTCCATGTCGTCCTGGTCCGCTTCGGCGTGATTGGTGTAGCAAATGTCGCACCCCATCGGCACGCCGAGCAGCTTGCCGCAAAAGTGATCTTCGAGACCGGCGCGCATGATCTGCTTGCCATCGTAAAGATACTCGGGACCGATGAACCCGACCACCGTGTTGACGAGCAGCGGTTCGAACTTGCGCGCGACGGCATACGCACGCACTTCGCAGGTCTGTTGATCGACGCCATGATGCGCGTTCGCCGACAGCGCGCTGCCCTGTCCCGTCTCGAAGTACATCACATTGTCGCCCACGGTGCCGCGTTTGAGCGAGCGCGCGGCTTCGAACGATTCTTGCAGCAACGCGAGCGAAATGCCGAAGCTCGTATTGGCCTTTTCGGTGCCCGCAATCGACTGAAACACGAGATCGACAGGCGCGCCCTTCTCGATGGCCGTGATCGTGTTGGTCACATGCGTGAGCACGCAGGACTGCGTCGGTACGCCGAAGCGCTCGCGAAATTCGTCGATCGTCACAAGCAGGGTCGTGATCGCGGCAAGATTGTCGCTGGCGGGATTGATGCCGATGACGGCATCGCCGCAACCGTACATCAGGCCATCGAGCATGGATGCCGCGATGCCCTTCACGTCATCGGTCGGATGATTCGGTTGCAGACGCACCGACATGCGCCCCGGCAAACCGATGGTATTGCGAAAGCGCGTCACGACCGGCCGCTTGCGTGCAACCGCGATGAGGTCCTGATTGCGCATCAGCTTCGACACGGCCGCGATCATTTCAGGCGTGAGACCAAAGGTGATGCGTTCGAGCGCGGCGGTATCGGTCGTGTGGCTCAAGAGCCAGTTGCGGAAATCGCCGACGGTGAGATGCGCGATGTCCGCGAAGGCCTCGCGCGAGTGTTCATCGACGATCAGCCGCGTGACTTCGTCCTGCTCGTAGGGAATGAGCGGTTCTTCGAGGAACCTTTGCAAGGGCACGTTCGCCAGCGCTAGTTTAGCGGCGACACGTTCTTCCTCGCTCGTCGCGGCCACGCCCGCAAGTTGGTCGCCCGAGCGCATAGGGCTTGCCTTTGCCAGCAGGGATTTAAGGTCGGCGAAGCGGTAGGTGCGCACGCCGATCGTTTCGGTAAAGCTCATGGGCGGCTCGCTCTTGGAAGGCCTCGTCGAAGGCCATCCTAGCGGCTCAAAAACCGGGGAGTTATCGAAAATCGGCAAACTTGGGCGATGCGCGCGGCTTCGCCCGAGGTTCATCGCGCGCTTAAGCTTTCAGCTTCTCAACCAGTTCACCGAAGCCCTGCAATACGATATCCGGCTCCATCGCCGTGCAACGCGCCTTGTCGCCGTAGCCATACGCGGCCCAGCAAGCAATGGCGCCGATGTTGCGCGCAAGGCCCAGATCCGCTTGCGTGTCGCCGACGACGGCAATCTCAGCTCGGGGCACATGCAGATAGCGAGGCGCGATAAGTTGCTCGTAACACGCCGCATCCGGCTTCTTCGGCAAGCCGGGCGGGTCGCATACGAGCATGTCGAAGAAGTGGGCGATCCCGTAATGATCGATTGCCTTCTTCACCGACGCTTCCGCCTTGTTGCTCGTGATCACCAGGGCAACGCCCAAGGTCTGCAACTCCGTGAGCACGCGTTCGACATCGGCGAAAAGCTGCGTATGTTGCAGTCCACGTTCGACGTAATACGCGCGATACGTGGCCGCCCATTCATCCGCTTGAGCCACGCTCAGACGCGAGCCCATGAGCTGCCGCATGGCCTCGGACATGACCACGCCCGCTTCGATCACGTGCTCGACGCGCGCGGCATCGGGCCGCTCCACACCGTAATGATCGAAGGTCAATTCGATGCAGGTGCGAATTGCGTCATGCGTGGCGCACAACGTTCCGTCGAAATCGAGCAGGCAGAGTTTGATCATGCTTGGGTCATGTGCCTCAGGCCTTCACGATGCCCAATGCGACCAGCGCTTGTGCGACTGCCGCGCGCATTGGCCAACTCCATTCGGCTTCGTGCTCTTCGGTATAGCCTTCGAGCACGCTGCCAGCCGCCACCGCGCCGGGATCGGCAATGGCATACGTAAAGATGAGCGAGTTGTCGCGCGGACGGCGCGGCAGGTCCACAGGATGCTGCTCGTAAATGAGCTTGCCCAGATTGCCGTATTGCACATTGGCGCCGCGATAGCTGGCATAGCCCGCGGCCTTGGCCAACTGCATGGCGGTGATGGTGCGCGCGGGCGCCTGATAGTGCGCGACGAGCATCTTCCGCTGCCCTTCGCTGACGGGCAAGATAGCCTTGAACGCCGCGATGTAGGCGTCCACTGCCGCATCTCCCGCGCCGGTCGCCGGTCCCATTTCCGCATCGATCGCCGCACGCACGGTGCGTTCGGCGTCGTCGAGCGTCTCTCCGGTTTCCTTGAACGCGGCCTTCTGATCCTTCCACGCCCAACATTGCGCCACACCGTTGGACGCGTTCTTGATAACCAGCTCATAGCCCCGGTACGTGACCGTCGATCGACTCATTCCAGCCCCTGAACAAAGATATCTTTTCGAGCGCGAACGCGGCTTGCTTGCCTGTTCGCATTCGATTCCACGAGGGACAAGTATATCCGGTCGATGCTTCCAGCATGGTTGCAGCGCTGCGCGGCTCACTGGATTCGGTTACGCTTGGCTTTTTTTCGGCACTTCGGGCCTTTGCCTGAAGCCTCTTTATCGAACGCTCATGAACACGCCACAAGCCGATTACGCTCTGAATCTCGACATCATGTCCGCCGACGAAGCGGCCGCGCGCCTGCCCGCATCCGTGCTCGCGCCGCTGAACGGCGCAAACGTCGATGTGTTTCGCGTGCCCGACGACGCCTCCGATACCGCCGCCTGCAGCGCGCGCTTCGGTATCGATCTCGACGACTGCGCGAACACCATCGTCGTGCGCTTCAAGAAGGACGGAGGCGAACAGTTCGCCGCTATCGTCACGCTGGCGACGCGCCGGCTCGACGTGAACGGTGCGGTCAAACGCGAACTCGGCGCGCAACGTATTTCGTTCGCGTCGCGCGAAGCGGCCACGGAGTTGTCGGGCATGGAGTACGGCGGCATCACCGCGTTTGGCTTGCCTGAGTCGATGACCGTGCTCGTGGAAGCGTCCGTGATGGAGCGCGAGCGCATCGTGATGGGCGCAGGCATCCGCGAGGCAAAGCTGCTGCTCGCGCCGCAGCGTTTGCTCGCACTGCCGCAAGTGATCGTGGCGGCGTTGGCCGTGTAGCCTGGGATTGCCGTCAGTTCTTCGCCAGTTCGCAGAACCGAATGCGATTGCCGAACGGATCGGCGACTTCCATCACGCGTCCCCAGTCCACCGTTTCGACGCCGGGCTTCGCATATCGATACGCCTTCGCTTCCAGCTCGCGATGCAACGTATCGATATCTTCCATCGGCACGAAGATGGTCGAACCGGGTGTTGCATCGCCATGATGCTCGCTCAAGTGCAACGTGAGGTCCGAGCGCCTGATCTGCGCGTAGAGGGGAAAGTTCTCGCCGAACGTATGCTCCCATTCGAGCGTGAAGCCGAGGAAGTCGAGATAGAACTCCTTGGCCCGATCGACGGCAAAGATGCGGATGATCGGTATGGCAGGATGAATTCGCATGCTGAGTTCAGTCGAGTATAGGATGCGACTCGCCCGGAATCGGAAAGCCGCGATTATCTGTCGGCACGAGTTGCGTTTGAAACGCCACGAAGAGCGCCTGATACTTGCCATCCACTTCGACGATCACGGCACCATCCTGCGACACACCGTTTTCATTCGAATGATCCTTCACGTGGCTACCCTTCATGGGCTTTGGATTGCCCTGATTCATATGCGTCTCGTGAAGCCCGTCTTCTCCCGGCTGAAAGAGAAAGCCGAAACCATAAACCGTGACGTCCTTCGTTGGTTTCCAGCCGCGCCGTTCATCCTTGTAGCTCGGCGTCGGATAAACATAGTTCACCGGATCGGCTGACATATCGAGCTGCAGCATCTCGTTGACGAGCGCGTTGATGTCGTTGTGCTCGCTTGCCGTGTCGAGCGGAATCGGACGCATGGCGCTTAGATCGACGAGGCCTTCTTCGTGCACGTAGTCGAGTTTAGGAAAGCTCGATGTGGTGACGCCCGCATTCAGTTTCGCGAGGTCTGCCGTGATCGCGTTGTCGAAGTTCTGATTCAGCACATACAACACGAGGTAACCCGCAGGACCCGTCAGCGAGCTATCCGACTTCACGTTCGTGACGATGCGAAACTCGTTGCCCTTCTCGTCGTCGCTTACGATCACATAGTGCGGGTCGCCTTTGTAACCGTCCAGAAAGGGAACGCCAAGCCTTACCTTTCCCTTGAACACCACGTACTCGTTGCTTGCCATTCTTCGCTCCTGTTTTCACCTAAGCCGGTCGTGCAGGCCGTTTGTCATAGCCGGGTCATACCGATAGTAATAATGTCTCCGGACACATCGCGTCCTGATCAAACGAGGAGACGGCCCGTCCATGGTAACGAAGAACCCGCAAGACTCCGCATCTATTGCATCGCGCAGAGGCTTTCTCAAGCTCGCCGGTGCGTCCGGCATAGCCACCGCGGCCAATGTCATGAGCGCGACGGCGAACGCGGCATCGCCCGGCCCGGATGGCACGCCCGAACAAGTGCATCTGACTTGGGGCCAAGACCCGACGCGCGAAGTCGTCGTGAGCTGGGCATCGCTTGCGCAGGCCGTGCATCCGCGTGTTCGCATCAGAACGCACGAAGGTCATGCAAGCGTGATTCACGGCGTACAACGCACTTATACCGATGGTCTGAACGGCGAGATTGTCTGCACGTATCATGCGCGTCTTGGCGACCTTCATCCGGACACGACGTATCACTACGAAGTCACCGCCGATAACGACAGCAACGCGGCCCAGCCTTTCAGCGCGAGCTTTCGCACGGCGCCGCGCGGCCGTCGCAAGTTCCGCTTCACGAGTTATGGCGACCTCGCGACGCCGAACACGGGCTGGGTGTTGTCGTCGCCGCAAAGCCGTTTCGCGGTGCAAGCTGTGGAACGTTTCGACCCGCTCTTTCACTTGCTCAACGGCGATCTCTGCTACGCGAATCTCAACGCCGCTCATCAGCCTGAAGTGTGGCGCGACTTCGGCAATAACGCGCAGGTCTCTGCCGCGAATCGTCCGTGGATGCCTTGTCCGGGCAATCACGAAGTCGAGTTCAACAACGGCCGCCAGGGCTTCGATTCCTATCTCACGCGCTACACGTTGCCCGACAACGGCACGCAGTTTCCGGGGCGCTGGTATAGCTTCCGCGTGAGTTCGGTGCTGTTCGTTTCGCTCGATGCCGACGACGTCGTGTATCAGGATGCCGCCGCATTCGTCGCCGGTCCCGCTCCGCTCGTGCCGGCCGCGAGCACGGGCAATCCGGCCATCGAACCGGGCACGTCGTTCTACATTCGCGGCTACAGTCAGGGCGAGCAGACACGCTGGCTCGAAAAGACGCTGCGCGATGCGTCGCGCGACGACGACATCGACTGGATCATCGTGCAGATGCATCAGGACGCGCTGAGTTCGTCGAAGACGGGCAATGGCTCCGACAAGGGCATTCGCGAAGCATGGCTGCCCTTGTTCGACCGATACGGCGTGGACCTCGTGCTGTGCGGCCACGATCACGATTACGAGCGCAGCCATCCCGTGCGCGGTTGCAATCATCACGCAGGCCGCGATGCGACGACCGGCGAACGCGTCGACACCTTGCAACCGCGTCCGGTGATGACAGCGCATCGCGCGAACGATCCTATCGATACTTCGCACGGCACGGTCCATCTGATTCTCGGCGGCGGCGGCACCAGCGCGCCGCTCGACGTCTACGGCACGGACGCGGGCACGGGCAATCCGCAAGCGCAGGTCTTCACGAAACGCAACCGGCCCATTCCGGGCGCGACGGCGGGCACGTTCGTGCGTCCTGTCGCGGATGCGGTGGAAGACGCCATCTGGTCCGCGCAACGCGATACGGGCACGGGCTACGGCATCGCCGTTTTCGATTGCGATCCGGGCGAGCATGGCGGCAAGACATCGATCACGATGAACTACTACCACGCGCCGGGCGCGGACCAGACGCCCACTGCGGACTACGAGTTGTTCGAAACCATCGTTCTCGAAAAAGGATGCCGTCGCTGATTGGCCGGCATTCATGCCCGCAGCGCCCGCGCGTTGCGGGCGTTTTGCTTCTTACGCATCTAGTACAGGCACTGTACGCACCCTTACAATCGCCTGACCATTTCGGAAAAAGTTCCCTGGAATTGTGAAATTCTTTCCAAATATTTCGGCCTTTGTGTAATGATAGTGATTCGCATTCACCTGAATTAACGGCTTATTTTTGATTCGTGGATGCCGAGCCAAGAACAAGTCAATTGCGCATGCGTCAGCGACACGCATGCGGTCGAAAAAATTTGAGGAACGACATGTTGAGGAAAACACCGCTTGCCGCGGCGTTGGCCGCGCTTACCGTTGCGCCGATTGCGGCGCCGCTTTACGCGCAAACCGCCCCGCAAGTGACGCAGACGACCCAGGCCGATGCCCCGGTGAGCAACGCATCCGCACCGGAAACCGCCGCGCTGCCGGCGGTCAAGGTCACGGGACAGGCCGATCAGCAAGCCGACTTCCAGCCGGAAGTCTCGAGCGTCGGCGCCAAGGTTCCGACAGCGCTGCGCGACATTCCGCAGGCCGTCGTGGTCGTGCCGAAGGCAGTGCTGCAATCGCAAGCGGTGAGTTCGTTTTCCGACGCCTTGCGCAATGTGCCGGGCGTGACCCTCGGCGCGGCCGAAGGCGGCCAGATCGGCAACAACATCAACCTGCGCGGCTTCACGGCGCGCACCGACATCTATCTCGACGGCTTCCGCGACCGCGGCCAGTACTATCGCGATACCTTCAATCTCGAATCCATCGACGTGCTGTATGGCCCGTCGTCGCTGTACTTCGGGCGCGGTTCCACGGGCGGCGTCATCAATCAGGTCAGCAAGCAGCCGAACCTGAAGCCTCGCGCCGATGTTTCCGTGCAAGCGGGCACGCACGACCGCTATCGCAGCACGGTCGACATCAACCAGCCGCTCACGGATACCTCCGCGTTCCGTATCAACGCGTTCGGACAGGATCTCGGTTCGACCCGCGATCAGATGAAGAACAAGGATTACGGCGTGGCCCCGGAAGTGAAGTTCGGCATCGGTACGCCTACGCAGGTGACCTTGTCCGCGCTGATCCAGCATAACTACGATCAGCCCGACTATGGCATTCCGCCGCTGAACGGCCATCCCGCGCCGGTCGATAGGAAAACCTTCTACGGCTTCACGGACGACCGCACGATCCAGGACGTGCAGACGGTGAACGCGCGTGTGGAACATCGCTTCAACGACATGTTCACGCTGCGCAACCAGACGCAGTTCAGCCACTACAGCACCGAGGCGCGCGCGACCAACGCAGCGGCCGTGCTGACGGGTCCGCTCGGAACCTCGACCGCGCTTGCGAACGGCAACTACACGGCACTGCCGCTGTCGTCGCTATTCGTGCGGCTGCAGGGCAAGGACCGCAACATCAACGATCACTCGGTCTATAACACGACCGATCTTCAGGGCAAGTTCGCAACCGGCTTCCTGAAGCACGACATGCTCGTCGGCGTCGATCTGAGTCACGAGACCTACAGCAACCAGAGCTTCACGGCGACCACGCCCGGCCTGCCTTCGAATACGCTCGCCATCGTGCCGCTCGTCGATCCGGCATACGTGCCGCGCCCGGCGAATTATCGTGAAGTCGCGACGAATCTGGCCGAATCGAGCGCGAACGGCATTGGTCTTTATTTGAACGATACGGTGTCCATCGGCGAGAACTGGAAGTGGATTGGCGGTGTGCGCTGGGACCGCTATGAAGCGTCGATCAACAATTCGATCAACGCGCCCGGTTACGCCACGCAGACCAACTTCTTCACGAGCGTGCGTACCGGCGTGGTGTGGCAGCCGGCCGACTGGCAATCGTATTACGTGTCGTACGGGACGTCGTTCAACCCGTCGCTCGAAGCACTGACGCTCACCAACAATCAGCAGAACACGCCGCCTGAAAAGAACCGTTCTTACGAGGTCGGCTCGAAGTGGGACTTGCTGAACGGCGGCCTTTCGCTGACGCAGTCGCTCTTCAACATCGAGAAGACCAACGCTCGCACGCAGGTTTCGACCGGCGAATACACGCTCGATGGCGACGTCCGCGTGCGCGGTTATCAGTTGGGCGTCGCGGGCCACATCACGAAGCAGTGGCAGATGTTCGGCGGCTACACCTACATGGACGGCACCGTGCAGAAGGCGCTCGACGGCACGACCGGCAACACGCTCGCCAACACGCCGCATCACATGCTCAACTTCTGGACGACCTACGACTTCACGCCGGCATGGCAGATCGGCGGCGGGCCTTCGTATGTGTCCTCGCGCTATGCAGCGAACAACAATCTCGTTCAGGTGGGCGGATACGTGCGCTGGGACGCGATGGCCGCCTATCATCAGAAGCGTTACGATATCCAGTTCAACGTGCTGAATCTGACGGACAAGCGTTACTACGACGCGCTGATCCCGTCGGATGGCGGACGCGCGGTGCCGGGCTACGGCCGCACCTTCCTCGCGACGTTGAATTACCGCTTCCGTTGATGTGCCTGCGCGCGCCACGCCGAATCAAGGCGCGGCGCGCGCAGTTGAAAAGCCAGAACGATGATCCTCTCCATACCCGGCGTTCTCACGCCCGAAGATGCCGCCGCCATGCGCGCACGGCTTGAAGCCGCCACGGACTCATGGGTCGACGGCCGCGCAACCGCTGGCTATCAGGGCGCGCCGGTCAAACATAACCGGCAGATCGCGGAAGGCTCGCCCATTGCGCATGAAATGGGCGACGCCATCGTCGGCGCGCTCGAACGGCATCCGCTCTTCATCAGCGCGGTGCTGCCCAATCGCGTGTATCCGCCGCTCTTCAATCGCTACGAAGGCGGCATGCACTTCGGCAGTCATGTCGATGGCGCAATCCGTATCGTGCCGGGTCATGGCGCACGCGTGCGTACCGACGTCTCCGTCACGCTCTTCCTGTCCCGTCCCGAAGACTACGATGGCGGCGAACTCGTCATAGAAGACACGTATGGCGTGCAGGAAGTGAAATTGCCCGCGGGACATGCGATCGTTTATCCCGCGACGAGCCTGCATCAAGTACGGCCCGTGACGCGCGGCGCACGCGTGTCGAGCTTCTTCTGGGCGCAAAGCCTCGTGCGCGACGACGCTCAACGCGCCCTCCTCTTCGATCTCGACAACTCCATTCAACGCCTGAACGCCACGCAAGGCGATGAAGCCGCAAAGCGAACGCTGGTCGGCTGCTATCACAATCTGCTGCGCATGTGGAGCGAGACCTGAGCGGCCCTGCTTTTGTAGGAGCAGGGCCACGAACAAGTTGCCTTGACAATGCCGACTGCCGAAGCGTACGTTTGATGAACACTTACTCGAGGCACCATCATGGCCACCGACGAAAACGGCTTGAGTGACGAGTTCATCGCAAAGCAGCGCGAACGTCTGGAAGCATTGCAGCGCGAATTGCTCGGCAACGAAGAAGACACGATTGCGAGCGAGCGAAATCTACAGGAAGAACAAGGCGCCGAAGCCGAGGAATACGAAGACGACGCACAGCGACGCGAGCAATACATATCGAATCAGGCACTGCGCAACGTGAACGACTTGCGTATCGCCGACATCCAGCGCGCGCTGCAAAAAATCGAGGAAGGCAGCTACGGTCTTTCCGACGAAAGCGGCGACCCCATTCCCAAGGCGCGCCTCGAGGTCATGCCCGAAGCCATTCTCACCGTCGCCGAGCAGAGCAAGCGCGAAACGGGCCATTGAGGCTTTGCGCGTCAGGCACTTGCCGTGAATGCTTCGACCAACGCGCGTACCCGCGCGGGCCGCACACGCGAGCCCGGCAGCACGAGATTCACGGCAAGCGGCGCGGGGCGGCAACTCGCCAGCACTTCGACGAGCGCGCCCGCCGCGAGATACTGACGCGCGAAGAACTCGGGCATCTGCGCAAGGCCGATACCGAGCAACGCCGCCTCCGCCAGCGCCTCGCCGTGACTGATGCGAAACGGCGCTTGCGGTTCCACCGATACCTTTTCTCCGTTCTCGATGAATTCGAGCGGCCGGTCGCGCCCGTTCGTCGGCAGACGAAACGCAATCAACGTGTGATCTTCGAGGTCCCTCACCGCGCGAATTCTTGCGTGCCGCGAGAGGTACGTCGGGCTCGCGCACAACACGAGCGCCTGCTCGTCGATCTTTTGCGCAATCAGCGACGAGTCTTCGAGCTCGCCGAAGCGGATCGACGCATCGAGTCCTTCGTCGGTGAGACTCACGCGTCCATCGGAAAGACGCAGATCGAATTCGAGTAGCGGATAACCTTCGCGCAGACGCGCGAGCACCGGCAACACGACACGCACGCCATAGCCTATCGGAGCGCCAATGCGCAGCACGCCTGCGGGCTCGTCGTTGTCGCTGACAGAGTCCAGATCGAGCGCTTCGATTTCTTCGAGCAAGCGCGCGCTTTTCGCAAACAGCGCGCGTCCTTCTTCGGTGAGCGTGACGACGCGCGTGGTCCGGTGAAAAAGCCGCGCCCCGAGATCCTTTTCTAAGCGTGCGACGCTTTTCGCCACGGATGAAGGCGCAAGCCCGAGTTCACGTGCTGCTTGCGCAAAGCTGCCGTGGCGCGCCACAGCAGAAAAATTAACGAACTGGCTGAGATTCTTCATGGCGTCATTCGCGACAGATTAGCGTGAAAGACGTGGCACGGCTGCCCCCAATGCATGGCCGATATTCGCTTAGAGTAGCGCGGTGAGAGCGATTTCGGCTCATGTCTCATTAGTATGTCATACGAACTATATGGAGAATTTTGCATGTTCATGTTGAACGATAACCCGGTCGAATACGATTTCGGCGGTTCCCGCGCTCGCCTGCTCGTGTCCGGCAATCATACGGACGATGCTTACTGCATGCTGGAAATGTTCTCGCCTGCCGGACGCGCCACGCCCATGCATCGTCACGAGAATGAGGAAGAGACGCTGCTGATGCTGGAAGGCGAACTGGATGCCATCGTCGATGGTACGCGGCATCGCTTGCTGGCTGGCTCGACCGTGGTGCTGCCGCGTGGCTCGCAGCATCAGCTCATCAATTCCGGGGCGCAGACAGCCCGTTATCTCGTGATCTGCACGCCCGCAGGCTTCGACCGCTTCGTCGATGCTTGTGCCGATGCGCAAAGCGGCCAGGTCGTCCCGCACGACCCGACCGACGCGGACAAGGCCCGCATGCGCGAGGCCGCGTCGCGCTTCGGCATCACGCTTTATCCGCCGGCCGCGAAGGCTTGAAGACGCGCGGCACTTTTTGGTTTCGCTGAAGAATCATTCAAGAGGCAGACCCATTATCAAGCGACATCGAGGAACGCAGAATGGCTTTCATGCAAGGCGCATTGCAAGCAATAACCGAAGTCCGCGTTGCGCCGCGTAAACCTCATACGAACAGCCATTCACGGAGAACATCATGTCGCTCTTACGTATTGTGTCCGCTGCCCTTGGTGCAGCACTTGTTGCAAGTGCGCTGCCGGCGTCCGCCGCCGACAGCCTCGTCGAGCCGCAGACGCTTATCGTCGACAAAACTCTGTCGAAGCAGCAGGCGGCGCGGCAGATTCACGCGGCCCGCACCTACGACACGTTCTGGACCACCGGCGACGAAGCGCAGGCACGCGCCGCGCTCGCCGACGACTTCACGGACCGCACGCTGCCGCCCGGCCGCCCGCAGGGCATTGCCGGCCCGCTGGCTGCATCGAAAACGTTTCATGCAGCCGTGCCGGACGTCCTCGCTTCGGTCGAACAGATGATCGTCACGGGCGACCGCGTCGTCACGCATCTGCACTTCACGGGCCATTTCACCGGCACGTTCAACGGCGTGCAGGGCAACGGACAACCGGTGGATTTCATCGCGACCGATATCTACCGTATCCGCGACGGCAAGATTACCGACAATTGGCATCTCGAAGACAACCTCGCTTTCCTGCAGCAACTTGGCGTGGTGAGCAAATAAGGGCGCGGGTATGATACCCACGCGCACCTCGGCGCGATCGTCCCACCTACCAAACCTGGAGCGGCAGCGCGTGGATAACCTGGGTGACATCCGGCTTTTCGTCGAAGCAGCGGCGCTCGGCAGTCTTTCGGCGGCCGGCCGCAAGCTCGATCTATCGCCGGCTGCGGCCAGCGCGCGGCTCGTGCGACTCGAAAGCGCGCTCGGCGTGCAACTCTTCGAGCGCACCACGCGCAGTCTGAGACTGACCGACGAAGGCCGCACATACCTGTCGCACTGCCAGCACGCGCTGCAAACACTCGACGACGCCCACGCCGCGCTGCACGCCGGACGCGCCGTGGTGAGCGGCAAGTTGCGCGTCTCGGCCACGTCGGATTTCGGCCGCCATGTCCTCACGCAATGGCTCGACGCCTTCAACGAGATGCATCCCGAGGTGAGCATTGCGTTGGTGTTGTCGGACTCGCTGTCGCATTTGCTACTCGACGATATCGACCTCGCGATACGTTTCGGCGTGCCCGCCGACAGCACGATGATCGCCAAGCGCATGGCGCCGAACCGTCGCACGCTATGCGCGTCACCGGCTTATATCGAGGCGCATGGCAGGCCAGAGAACGTCGCGGCGCTCGCTCGGCATCGCTTCATTTTGCTGAGTTCAGCTGCTGGCGTGGCGAACGAATGGCGTTTCATGCGGGATGCCCACAGCGAGAATTTCACCGCTCCGCTCACGCATGCACGCGAGACGAACGATGGCGCACTCGCGCGGCAATGGGCGCTCGAAGGACATGGTGTGGCGATGAAGTCCATATGGGACATCGGCGCGGATCTGCAGGCTGGCAGGCTCGAGGTTCTGCTGCCCGAATGGCGTTGCCCCGACACGCCCGTGCATGCGTTGTTTCAGCGGCGTCAGTACATGGCGCCGCGCGTGCGTGCGCTGCTCGATTATCTGAGCGCCAAATTCGCGGATGCGACGCGAGACCTCGCGCCTTATCTCGACAATTAACCGCACGTGTCGTCTGCCTCAATGGAAGCCGATTCGCGCCCGTAACGAAGCAAGCGTGCGCCACGTGACGGAGATATCGCGGCTGGCTTGTGCATCGCGAATGCGTGACGCAAGCAGCGCGACGGCGCCATCGAGCGAGACGAGCGCATCGCTGGTGCGGGTATCGATAGGCAGCGTGTTACGTATCGGCCGTGCATAACGCGCGCGTACGCTTTCCAGCCGCGCCATCACCGAGCCGAAGCTGTGTTCGCTGCCTGCATCCTGTCGCGTATCGGAGCGCTCGCTGAGCATGGCGCGCACGTTGTGGACGCAGCACTGCAAGGCTCCGGCGATCTGCTCGTAACGCGGCTCCCAAACAAAGACGCGCTGCGGACGCAATGCAACGCGGAAGTCGTGCCATTGACGATCCAGCGCTCTGACCGCGGCGGCGGCCCGTCCCTGGTTTTCATCCGCATTGGCTGAAGCCGCGCTCACGCCTTCGATCAAGGCATCGACCACGCCGACGAAGCGCGCCTCGATATGGCTCGTGGTATCGAGCGGCTTGACGGTGAACGCGGCGATCAAGGCGGCGAGGCATCCTATGGCCACTTCTTCGATCCGCAGTTCGACGAGCGGTTGCACGGCAAGGCCGAGACCGCCATAGACCAGACCCACGAGCACGGTGATGAAGAACACGCCCGGCCCGTATGCGCTCATGATGAAGTACGCCCAACCGAAAACGCAGAGCAGCATGGCGGCTGCAATCGCGGCGGGCTGATCGTGCAGACTCGTCACCAGAAGCGCGCTGACCAGTCCGCCCGCGAGTGTTCCGGCAATGCGCTGCATGGCGCGATACAGCGTGTCGCCGCGCGAACGCGTACCGAGGAACACGACGAACACCGTGATGACGGCCCAGAACCAGCGCTCCGACGACAGCACGTGACCCGCGAGCATGGCCATCAGCGCTGCCGCGCCCGTGCGCAAGGCGGGCAGCCACGAAAGGCTCGTGCGTAGCTGGCTCATGTCGATTCTCTTGCGCGGCGGCGGCGCGTTCTTGCGCTTCGAATCCGTCGTCTCAATGCCTTCGAGCTTCGCAATCGCCGAGCGGAAGGCGCTTTCGCGTGCGGGGCGGCTCGTTGCATCGAAGACATATTGGCCTGCGGCGACTTCGAGTTCCACGAGCGCTTCGCGCAGCGCGCCGGCTTCGTCCGGGTCTAGAAGCGCGAGCCGGTCTTCGAAGGCGATGGCCGCTTCGTTCATCGAGGACAGCGCCGTGTGCATGCGCCCCGCGCGGTGCGTTTCGCGGAGCACGTCTCTTGCGCGCAAGGCGACGGTGCGAATCGCCAGTTGTATCGCGGCGATACGGCGTTGCGGCACGATTCCGCGCGCGACGCACACGATCACGCACGGCGCCACCATCGACAGCGCGAGAATCGAGCCAGCCTCGTTCGCCGATGGATGCAGATACACGCCAAAGTAAAAAGCCACGATGCCGATCAGCGCGCTGCCAAGCGCTCGAGGTCCGCAAGCCTGCACCAGCATGCCGGCGAAAAGCAGCGCGATGAACACCGCATCGGCGACGAACGGCACGGCATCGAGCGCGGCCGCCGTGGCGAAGCTCGACACGGCGACGAGATAGAGGGAAGAGAGGGAGACTAACCAGCCGCGCAGCGTGTGATCGCGCAAGAACAGCGGGGCGATCATGCAGAACAGCACGGCTAGTCCGGCAACCACCGGCGGTGACCCGAATCGCGCGGCCACTTCGATGCAGATGAAGGCGCTAATCAACGTGGCGAGCGTCGCACGAAGCGCCGTGACGAAGCGCGCGAGGCCGGGATCTGCTACGAGCAGCCGGTCAGCCGCTCGTCGAAAGACGATCGCAATCATGGGTCGACATCCGGTCGGAGATCGGACACGGCTTTTGGCCGGCGCCGATGCAAAGGGACAATGCCGATTCATCGTCGGCCGGGATCGCCGGCACTCGGACAAATACGGGTTTTCCCGGATGATAGCGCGTCAAAATTCTTTTTTGCGTGACTCAGATCACGGATACGCCGCTGCCTTGCGCTTATCGACTCGATCCGTGATCCACACAGCCGCGACCATCGCCACGATGAGAACGACCGAAGCCGTGAAGCGGCTGAAAGCAAGTCCACCCTGGTCGATGGGTTTATCGAAGAAATCGCCCAGCGTGGCGCCGAGCGGCCGCGTCAGCACGAACGCGAGCCAGAAGAGCAGCGTGTGGGAAATCTGCGTAAAGAAGTACATCAGGCACACGGCAAGCAGCAGCGTGCCGAAAATCAGCGCGCTCACTTCGTAGCCGAGGCCGAGACCGCCGCGATCGTCGCCTGCGAGCCAGTCGCCGACGGCGGTGCCCAGCGTTTGCGAGAACAGGATCGTGATCCAGTAGAACCATTCGGCGCGCGGTGTGGTCACGCTCGACACCGCGACCGTTCCTTCCACGCGATACCAAAGAAAGATGCACAGCACCAGGCACACGACGATCAACGAGACGCCGCCCGGATAACCGAGCCCAACGGAGCGATCGGCAAAGTCGGCGAGCGTGGTTCCGAGCGTCGTGGTCGCGACGATGGTGATCCAGTAGAACGACGGATGGAAGCCCTTCGCCCGCACCTGCGCCATGACGAAGCCGACGAACAGGATCGCGAAAATCGCGGAGCCCACCAGATAGCCGAGATTCAGCGACATCGTGACCCAATCGCCGCCCGTCTCGCCGAGCGTCGTCGCCGCGATCTTGATGAGCCAGAAGCCGAGCGTGACGGCCGGCACCTTGAGGTCGTGTCGGTCCTGCGTTTCCGTATTGATTTGCATGTCGAAGTATTCCATGAGAGCCGTGAGTCTCCGCAGAATAACAATCGATTCCTTAGCGGACGCTTAGCGCCGTTGGTCAAATTGCATCGAACGGACGCTCCCAGCCAAACGCTCGCACGCGTTCGAACGGTCTTTCGAGCACGACAGCGCCACGCGCTTCGCCCGGCAAGAGCAGCGGAAGCGTATGCCACGTCGTCTCCTGCGCGGCCCGCTCTTGCAGCGATCGCACCTCACCGCGTTCCGCGCGCGCTCGTGCGGCTGCGAACAAATCCTTCGTATCGCGCGGCGCGAACAGATTCGGCGCTATCTTCAGCCCTACTCTGTCAGCCGCCATCGCAATGACGATCCAGATACCGCAATAAGCGATGTCGACGCCGACCGACTGGCCATCGCGCAGATTCGCCACCACGATGCGTTCCTCGGGCCCTTCCTCCAGCTTCACTTCGTGTTGCCGGCACGCGAGCACCCCGGAAAGCAGCAGCCGAAGCGTCGCCCGTCCGACGCCGAAGCGCCGTCCCACCGCCGCGTTTGGATGAATGCGCGCGCGTTTGCGCTCGGCGACCGTGAGCCAAAGACCGACGTTCGATGCGGACACGAAGCGGAATTCGGTAGGCACGAGCCAGAGCGCGAGTTCGCCCGGCGCGGGGAGCCGTTCGAACATGACATTCGATTGCGAGAGATCGTAATGTTCCCAGGCCAACGGGCGGGCGAGAACGGCGGACGGCGGCCGTCGCGGGGCTTTTTTCGTGGGCGCGGTGGTGGTCATGTCTGTCTTATGGGCGAACGGGCGGGCGATGATTCCGTGCAGAGCGACACCGTTGCAGCCGAGACTTAGCTCAAGCTTAGGATTGGCGGCGATGCGGGTTTTCGCGGATGGCATGGCCCATCGAGCAAACGATTCGCCTGGTCTTTTATTCCTAAGCACCAGCTAAGTCTACGCTTCGAGACTTCAGACTCAGTCAAGAAGACGCATCCTCCATGCCGATGTCCCCATCCCCCTTCTCACTCGGTGTAAAGTCCCTTGTGCCGCCCTTTTCGCAGATGTTTTGCGCGCGGGGGCGAAGGTGAGCCCACGGAGAAATGGCATGAGGGTGTTGCTGGTCGAGGACGACCGCATGATCGGCGAAGCTGTGCAAGACACCCTCAAGGACGGCAGCTACGCCGTCGACTGGGTGCGTGACGGCCGGCTTGCGTTGACGAGCCTGGAAACGCACAGCTACGACGTTGCCCTGCTCGATCTGGGCTTGCCGGGCAAGGACGGCATCGACGTGTTGCGCGCGGTGCGGGCCGGCGGCAATCTGGTTCCGTTACTTATCATCACCGCGCGCGATGCGGTGGAAGAGCGTATTCGTGGCCTCGATGCAGGCGCGGACGATTACATCCTCAAGCCCTTCGAGATGTCCGAACTGCTCGCGCGGATGCGCGCCGTGGTGCGGCGGCGCAGCGGTCAGGCGGCGCCCGTCATGTCGAACGGCATCATCTCGCTCGATCCCGCCACGCGCGAAGTCACGGCCACGGGCAACGTCACGCGTCTGTCGAGCCGCGAGTTTGCGTTGCTTCAGGCGCTCATGCTGCGCCCCGGCGCCATTCTCTCGCGCACGGAACTCGAAGACCGCATCTACGGCTGGAATGAGGAAGTCGAAAGCAACGCCGTCGAATTCCTGATTCATTCGCTGCGCAAGAAGCTCGGCGCGCAGGCGATCAAGAATGTGCGCGGCGTGGGCTGGATGGTCTCGAAGCAGACATGAACCGTTCGCTCCAGTTTCGTTTGTCGGCATGGCTGTCGGTGTTGATCGTGGCGATTGCGCTCATCGGCGGCTTCATCGCGTTCAAGACGGCTTTTCACGAGGCGAACGAGTTGCAGGACGGGCAGCTCAAGCAGATCACCGCGCTCGTGACGCCGCGCAGTCTCGCCGTCATGCGGCGCGAAACGCTTGCCGATGTGCCGGGTGTGGACTTCGCATCGAAGATCGTGATTCAGACACTCGATGAACGCGCGCCGCTCGCGCTCTCCGCCGACCTGCGGGACGGCCTTCAGTATGCGAACGTGGCTGGCCTGCGCTGGCGGATCATCGTGAAGACGCTCAAAGACGGCGTTCGTGTCGTGGTCGGACAGAAGACCATGGGGCGCGACGAGATCGCGCGCAACAGTGCGCTTGCCACCGT
Source organism: Caballeronia sp. GAWG1-1 (assembly GCF_023631465.1). Classification (NCBI taxonomy): domain Bacteria; kingdom Pseudomonadati; phylum Pseudomonadota; class Betaproteobacteria; order Burkholderiales; family Burkholderiaceae; genus Caballeronia; species Caballeronia sp. GAWG1-1. The sequence continues at coordinate 120,757 of NZ_JALQDB010000032.1, read as the reverse complement.
CATTCCGTTCGGCACGCTCGCGGTGGTTTTGCTCATCACGCTTCATTGGCTCGTGCGCCGCATGTTTCGTCCGCTCGCGCTTTTGGCGGGCGATCTCGATCAGCGTCCCGAGCACGATCTCTCGGCGCTCACGGAAGATACGGTTCCTTCCGAGATCACGCCGTTCGTCGTGGCGATCAATCGCCTGCTGATCCGCGTGGATATTTCGCTGGCGATGCAACGCCGCTTCGTCGCCGATGCCGCGCATGAACTGCGCTCGCCGCTAACGGCGCTTTCGCTGCAAGCCGAGCGCCTCGACGCCTCGGAAATGCCCGCCGCCGCGCGCGAACGATTGTTCTCGTTGCGGCGAGGTCTCGCGCGCACGCGTGCGCTGCTCAATCAGTTGCTCACGCTCGCGCGCGTGCAGGACAAGACCGTGGGCAAGCCGAGCAGGCTGCGTGTACAGGAAGTTTTTCGCAACGTGCTCGAGGATTTGATGCCGCTTGCCGAGGCGAAGCGTCTGGACATCGGCGTGTCGAGTACGGAGGATGACGTGGTGATCGACGTGCCCGAGGCCGAGCTTTCGATCTTGCTGAAGAACCTCGTCGATAACGCCATCCGCTATACGCCGGAAGATGGGCGCGTGGATTTATCGGCCGGCGTGATCGATGGCCGCGCGTTCATTCGCGTGGAGGACTCCGGCGCCGGCATTGCGGCGGAAGAAAGGGAGCGTGTGTTCGATCCGTTCTATCGCGTGCTCGGCACGGATACCGAAGGCTCGGGTCTTGGTTTGTCGATCGTCGCCACGGTGGCGGCGCGGATCGGCGCGGAGGTTGTGTTAAGGGATGCGGAACCGCATGGGCTGGTTGTGGTGGTCAGGTTCGCGGCGGAAAGGGAAGTGCGGAGAGCGGCTTGAAGCGGTCTCTCACGCAAGTACGGACAGTGTGCGACGAAGCCGTCGTCTACCGGCAGCGCCACGCCACAATTCCAGACAACACAGGTATTGTGCAAGCCGCCGGCAGACGACGCGGGCGACGACCGTAGTGATTGACGCGCTGCGGTAACGCGAATCAAAATGGCGCCCCCTCGAACTCCATCACCGGATACACGGTCTGCTTACCCTCGACGTCCAGCACCAACCGCATCGCATGATGAAAACTTGCATAGCGGCCCACGAACCGGCTTAGCACATCACCGAACAGCGCTGCGTCACCCGGCCCGTCGAATGCCCTAGCGTCGAGGCGCACGTACACGCGAACCTCGCGTCGCATATGTCCTCTGCCCACCGACTCATGCTCGGCCAACCACACATCTTCGATAGCATCGATGCGCCGCTGAGTACTGTCGTCAGGCGACCAGTCGTAAAGCTCCAGCGCCTCGCGAAATGCCGGTGCGCCCACCATCCCGATCATGTTCAATTCATTCGCGCCGCCCGCCGTGAAATGACCGAGCAAGCGCCAGTCGTACTCCGGGTGATGGCGCGGCGGATACAACGGCAGCGTCGGCGCGCTCAGGTTGCGCACCGACGCGATACCGGTAAAGCCCGACACTGTCTCGGTGATCGTCGCCTCGGAAAGCGCCATGCGCGGCAAGCGTCCATTGTTCGCCAGTGCCCTCACCGTCAGATGGCGATCCGGTTGCGGACGGTTCTCATCGTGCGCAGCGTCCGCGTGGAGACGCTCCCACAACTGCCCGGATAGCGTCAGCCAAAGCTGCCGGCCCGCCACGCCCAAACGCATCGACGTATGGAAATAGCGCTCTGGCTTCTCGTACTGCAGCGTCCAGCCGCGATGGCGAAAGCTCGTGAAGGCGCTATATGCGTGACGTGCGCTGTCCTCCGGATCTGCGGCGGTCACTGCGAGCACGTGATACGGCTCGACGTGCCCCGCCGCGCCGGGTTGAACGCGATGTTCGCGATCATGCCAGTCCGTAGGTCGCAGCGGCAGCGCATCCACTTCGAACAGGTTGATCACTGGTGTGCAGAACAGACGGAAGCTCTTGCGACACACCGGATAATCGCCCGGTACGCGCCCGCTCAGTTCGATTTCAAACGTCATCTGCGATTCGCCCGCCGGCAGCATCGAGGCGTCGAAGCCGCACAGATCGACGAAGTGAAATTTTTGCGGAAACACGAAGTATTCCAGCAGCGTCTGCTCGCGATCCAGGGCTCGGTCGCGCTCGGGCTCGGTGACCGGCCACAGCCGCGTAGTCGGGCCAAAGCCCGCCCCTTCGAATTGAACGCCCTCGAGCGGCTGCAACTCGCCATTGCGCACCGAAGGCAAGCGCAGGCTAATCGAGGTGACCTGACGCGTTAGCGCCGCATAGAGCGCGGCCGCGGCGGCCCGCTCGCCGTGCAGATACAGACGAATGCGCGACAGGTCCGTCGCCTCACGTTGTTCGCTCAGCCACAACTTGAATGTGACGCGGATGACCGTGCATCCACCATCGCGCACCGCAACCTCCGCGTCCTCGACTGAGAGTGGCAGTAGCTGGACGGCCTGCGTCGTGCGGTAGAGACACTTTATCTGATCGGGACCGACAGGCGCCGAGCGCACCACGGCACCCGCAGGAATCTGCACCGCGCGCTCGGTGCCGTGTCCAAGCGGCATGCATTCGATGATCGACAGCGAGGGAATCGCCCGCGCCGCATGCTCGTACAAATTGTCGATCAGCGCTTCGGTGAATTCCGGACCGCCATCGTCGAGCTTCATGCGCAAACGCGCCATGAGCAGCGCAAAGCCCTCGAAGGTGGCGCGCACGCTGTCGCCCACCTCGCCGTAGCGCATACCCAGACGACGGGCAGCATCAGGATGGGCCTTGGCAAACTCGCCCGATGCGGCGCGCAAATAGCGCATTTCCGCGTCGAAGTATTCGAGAAACGGATTCTCGTGCTCAAGCGCGGAATGCTTCCAAGGCGCGGTCATGGTCGCATCTCCGGCGGCAGAGGTGGCAAGGACAGTCCGCCGGCGGGCATCATCACACCCTTGCCGACGAGAAACACGCGCTGCGGCATCTTGAAGCCGCGCAGCTTGAGCAAATCGAGCGGCCCCGCGCCGACCTGCGCTTTGAGGTCGTACTGCAGAGGAAAACCGTTGCCTTGATTGAAGGTCAGCTCATAGGTGGTGCTGTCAAGCGGCTTGACTTGAGCAGTAGCGAGCAAGCGCAGCCATGCCCAGTCACCGTTGGCGGCGAAAGCAATGCGTGCTCCCGCGTCGAGCGACTCCCACGTCAGTTGTACACGGCCGTTCTGGCCGCTGGAGCCGCTTTGCCCGATCGCCGGCCACTCAATCGAGGTATATGTCTCCAATTGATTGAAGTACTCGATCTTCGCGCCGTCGATGCTCAGGATATTGCGGGTGACGTCCGGATTTGGATGCGGCATGAGCTGGAACCGGTAGCTGGCATCGCCCTGCGCGTACAACTGCGCGCCGAGCGTCGACAACTGGCGCAGTGCCGAGAGGAACTCCGGATCGAACTGCAATGCTTGTGGCGCGAGTTCGTTCGGCGCCCACGCATTGCCTTCAGGCTGAAGCGTGCCTGCGAGCTGTGTCGTCACAAAGCGCGAGATCAGTCCGGTGTCGGGCTTGATGTAGCGACCCAGCTCGGCAAACGAGGCATCTGCGTCGGTGTCCGAGAATGGGTAGTGCCCGTTGAAGCTGCTCGCAAACGGCGCGGCGATCGACAAGCGCCACGCCTCGTTCAAACTGGCCGCGGCCGGCTGCAGAATGGTTTGCCACGCCACGTCGAGGGGCCGCGAGAACAGCGCGTCGCCGAAGCCCGACCATTGCGAGCCAAGGCTTGCGGCAGTGAGCGCGGCATCGTCGCGTGCCTGCGTGAGTTCCGAGAGCTTGCCCTGAAACACCGCCTGCGCCATTTGACGCGCCATGGCCTGGGCGTCGGTGCTGGTGGCGATTTGCTGCAGCTTCAGGCGCATGGTCGTGGCCACCGTCAGGAAATGCGCGAGGCTCACGCCGCTGAAGTCGGCGACGCTTTTCGTGGGCTTGCCGTTCGACTTGCTGGCCGTGCCCGTCACCACATCATCGCCCATCAACGCGAGCAGCGGGCCGAAAGATTTGTCCAGCGGATCGACTTCCTGAGCACTCGCGATGCCTGTCTTGTTGCCGATCAGGTCCTGTGCTTTGCGCACTAGCGTGTCCGAGAGCGCTTGCGAGGGACGTCCCGCCTGTGCCTGATACTGAACCGATTTCATCAGCGCAATCAGCGGCGAGGTCTGCGCATCGGTCAAGCGCGTGAGCTGCGTGATCGCGCTGCTTAGATTGGTCGCATTCTGCCATTGCAGGCTGTTCAGCATCGCCTGCCACGCGGCGGTATAGCTTGCGAAATAGCGCGCGCGCAGGCGCTGCCTCACTTCCTCGATGTCCTGATGCGCTTCGAGCGCCGCGCCCGGCACGCGCGCGGCGCGTTCGTCGGCGAGCACCCAGTCGGCCGCCACGCGCCCTTCCTTGGCGGCCTTGTCGATTGCCTCGCCGATCATGCCGTCCCATGCGGCGCGCGTGTAGATGCCCGGTACGGTTTGCGTCGTCGTGAATAAGCCGCGTGCGTCCGCTCCGTTGATCAGCGTCACGAGCGACATATCGGCGTATTTGCCCTTCGCCTGCTCCAGCACGGATTGGTAGAGCGTGTCGTCGGAGTTCTGCAGGCCGATCTGATTGACGAGCATGTTGCGCGCGGCTTGGGTCAGATCATCCGATGCATGGAGTCGCCATTCAGGATGCGCGCGCAAGTGCGACGCGTAGAACGACGCGAGCCGTTGCGAGGTGTCGAGCCATTCGCCTGCGCTCATGCCGGCGATTGCGGGCCACGTGGTCGGCAACTGCTTGGCGAGGTAGGCAGCGTCTGCATGTTGAGGCTGCGCCAGCATCAGATACGTTTTGAGCGCGTCGTAGTCGTGCTGCTGTTCTTCGGTGCTGGGCAGTGCGTCGGCGCGAGACTGAGCGAGTTGCGTGAGCGTGGCTTCGAGTTGATGGGCGGACGGATCGCGCAGGTTGCGTATGGCCACGGTCTGATACGGTTGCCAGAGCGCGTCGAGGAGTTCATCGTTGCGCGCGAGACCCGCGCGCAGATGCCACGGTACGCCATGATCCCGGCGGTATTCGAGCGTCTCGATCTGCTGCTGCAGGGCGAGTTGCGCACGCATTGCCTGTGGCGAACCTGGCGCTGCCTGCAGAGCCGCCCACGCGGTCGCTTCGGCATCCTTGATTAGCGCGTGGTTACCGAGGCCCGAGACGACCAGCGCGACCGCCCATACCACGGCCCCGGTTAGGACCGCCATTGCAACCGCATCGCGCCAGTACAAGCCCGCGCGCCGGCCCCGATAACGGGGCGCCCTGGCAGCGATCTCTTTCCATACCGGAAGCAACGCGGCTGGCTGCTCGCGCGTAACCGTCATTACCTGCGGAGCATCGGCAGGCTGATCCGGCGTGGCGTTTGCGTCCTCGTCCCCGACCGGTATCGGTACCGGTACGACAGTTGGCACCGGAAAGACCGGCGCGAACATGACGCCTGCGAGCGGCGCACGCAGCCAGTTCGACGAGGCAAGCGTACCCAGGGTCGTAGCAATCCGCGCGGCATGGTCGCAAACATACTTCGAGATTTGCATCAACCATATCGCCTTCTCGCGCGTATGAAGGCTCACGCCCGCGTCTGCCGACCTCCACTGAACGTGGTCGAGCAAGTCAGGCACGCATTCGGCGGCATGCTGCGCCTGCCTGCGCGACTCGTTCGGCATGAAGGCGCCGATCGCTTCGAACCGTTCGGATGGACGACCCTCGGTCTCGACCGGGTGAAGGAACGTGATGGGCGCGGCCCAGCCGAGCGCGGTGGCAATCAACGAGAGCGTGCGGGGCAGGTCCGCATCGGGCTCGTCGGCATTTGCGACGTGGACCAGACCATCGACCGGGCGACGACTACGCAATCTGCGTATCTGGCCGAGCCACTTCTCTTTTGCGATACCGTCCGGCGCGGCGTGAACGAGGACGGTCTCGTCGACGTGTATAACGCCTGCCTGCTTGAGTCCCGGTGCGACCTGATCGACCCGCGTATCGCTGCCGTCGACCATCAGCCAGCGCAGACGGCTACGCCAGAACCTGCCATGCGCGACGCGCATTTCCTCGGCCACGCGTTGCAAGCGTGCGTCGTGCTTGAGCGGCTTCGCCGTCGTGGTGCGGTCGCCGGTTTCGAAGCGAAACAGTCTGGCGGCCCCAGCATATGCACCCGTCGATACCGAGAACAGATGCGCGATCACGATGACGACTAGCCCGATTGGGATGCCGATCAACAGCCGCATGCGGGATGCGCCATCCGCGATGTCAAAGCGGCCATTCCCGAACCAGATCAGCAGAAGTGCCGCAATGGCGAGGACGAGCGCGGCGAGGGGCATGCCCCAGATCGCCACGCGGCTTGGAGCCGGGTTACTGGCGACGGCGTCGGGTTGCATGTTCTGCAGGTTATTTTGGGGAGTCGTCATGCGAGGAAGCGTTGGTGTTTTCTGCGGGTATGACGTGGAGGATGGCCGACTGTAAGCCATCGACAACAAGTTTCGGGCCGTCTGTGGCGCCAGCCTCTATGGCAGCTGCAATCGCTAGCAGGCCGTTTGCCGCGCCCACGTTGCCGACAATACGATCGAGCCGGTGCTGTGCAGCGTCCTTCGATGCGGTCTGAAAACCTGCGGCAGCGAGCGCGCGGTCGCTGTGTTCAACGGGGCGCGTGATCCACGCGCGTGTCACCGCTGTGGCCCTGGCCTTGCCCCAAATGGTGGCATTCGCGAAGCCGTATTCAGCCCCACCGTCGATTGCTTGGACGGGCCGGTGCAACACGGCCTTGTGGCGGACTTCCGGCGGGAGCCTGAAGTAACCGGGATCGAACAGCACTGCCGCACACCCTTCGGCACAGCCTTCGTCGATGCCCTCGTCGTACCATGCTGCGGCGACTGCGAGGAGCGGACGACTCTCGCGCGCGTCGAGCCAGCCGTCGGCCACCAGCAGGCCGTCGGTCGCGGGGACGGCCTGCACCTCGAGCGGCGGAAGCGCATCCAGCCGCAACGCCTCCCGAACATGAGCCACATACAGGCCCGCTGTCTCTGGCGCGGTCAGCACGCGTACCTGTGGCCAGTACTGCTTTTCATATCGGGTCAACGCCCGGAGACTTCCGGCCAGCGGTTCAATCGCGACACGGATCATCTGGACAGCGGGAGCAACCTCGATCAGCACACCTGCGTCGTCGCCCTCGCTTCCCTCTTCACCGACCAGTGCCGGCCCGGACAGCAACGGGTCATGGTCCTCAAAGCGGTTGCATGAGACCTTACCCGAGCCATGTCGGGCGCTCTGCAACTTCAGGAGCGACTGTCTACCTGCAAGAGCTTCGGCAAGGGATTTGCCCGTCAGTGGTAGGCAATACCCAGCATCAACGACATGCAGCGGGCGCTGTGCGAACCTTATTTTTTGCGCTAGCCAGAGGGCGCGATGATGGTTGAGCCAGTACGCGCGATACCACAGCACCTCGTAACCCGCGCGTGCGAAGCCAAGCAGGACCAGGAACACGCCGTTCGGTGCCCCGGCTACCCAGCTCAAGAACGCGAGGCCACGCGCAGGCTCACCCTTCGGCCACGCAAGCAGCACAAATACCGGCCCGAACACGTTAAATACGAACCACGTTGCCGCCCATGGCCAGAAACGCATTCTCGGCGGATACCCGCTGGGACGTCCGGCGGGAGAGAGATCGACCGGCATTACTCGACGCTGAAATTCATCAGCGACGAGAGCAAGCGGCAACCGCACGCGCAGCGATAATGATGGAGGGCGACCTCTTTGCCGTCGCGATCGGGAAATTTCGCATAGCCCTCGTTGATAGTGGTCGGTCCGTGCTGCTCGCAGATCGCGTCGTCGCCCTTTCGGGCAAGCGGGCGGCCCATCACCTCAAACCACGGCGAGCCGCCTGTCACTTCGCCGCCGTGTTCGAGTTTGTCGCCTTTACGGATAGGGGTTTGCATAACTTAGTGCGCCAACTGGCTATCCACGGGCGAAATTTTCGAAGAAATTTTTTTACCATTTCGAAAACGATCGATATAAGCATATCCCTGCCCATTGGTCGGATCGCAATAAGTCCCTTTTCGCTCCACGAGAGAAATATTCCCATTCGAAGAAACAGAATAGTGCTCCTCCCAATTTTCACAAGAGCTTTCATGGAAGCACTGCCCGATTAATTCTTTGTTCTTTTCGTCAACACTCAAACACGGAACATCGCTGAGACGCTTATTATAAATATACTCGTCCTTCTCTTTTGAATACAAATAAACGTCATAGAATTCCTGATTCGCCCCGCTATCTCTAAGCATCACAAAATCAGCATAACCATTGAATGTTAAGTCAATAAACTTCGCATCTGATTCCATCGCTCGATTTTTCGCGGATATCATCTGGCTTTTTCCGCGCGGCGTAGTCACGAACGCATGACCATTTGATAGGGTCACGCTTGGCAAATTTTCTGCCATCACAGCGCCGCCAAGCAAGAAAAACAATGCTGCGCAGACATATTTTCGGATCGCCATAGTTCATCCAGCTAATTACCTAACTCACAATATGATTTTTCACTCTTTCCGAGAGTATGCCCACAGATCGCATCGGCGCCCTTTCGGACAGCGGCGGCCCGTTACCTCGGACCACGGAAAGCCGCCTGTCACTTCGCCGCCGTTCCTTCGCTGAGCAAACGTCAACGCACGCAACGAGCACAGCCAAAATTGAAGCAATAGCTAAAAATACCCTCATTTAACGCTATTTTCGATTGAATTGAAGATTTCAATTCCTCGAAGCGCCTCAGGAATCCGATTACTCTCTTTTTTACTAAGTTTAAATTTGACAATTTCGAATGAGAAACAGGTTAATTCGTTTTTATCGGGGCATATCAAAAAATAGTCTGGAATTCGTTGCTTTCGCTGATCACCGTAAAGTGCATTGACGTAAGCGATCGTTCCATTCCATCCTTTACCTTCATATTTTCTCTGCCACGCTACTTCTCGCGCATACCGACCACCAGAATCTTCCAAAGCAATCTCGTCGGAAGCCGTAGTTTTTTTTAAGCTTTTCTGCTCTGATACTTCCGCTTTGGTCGTCAGGCAAGCAAATGTTAACTTCCCGTCGACATCCCTCTTCGATGGTCTTATCGCTATATAAAAGTCAATCGAAATGGTGTTTTCATTGACTTTTGATGATGATTTTGATACGCGATTTATAAGATTTTTATCCAACTGATATCGACACTGCGTTCCCAAGGACGAAAGATTTTTTTTCAAGTCACCGTCATCAACCATCGATGCCGCGCGTGCGGTTCCGGTGACTAAGGAAAAAACCACCCATAGCAGAGCTATTCTTCTCATGCGACGCGTCTCCTTTCAAAGTTCTCTGGCCACGATACGTCTTCCTGATTTTGTCCTTTGAAGAGAGTAACATCAGTCAAGACTACCAACGCATTAACAAACGACGTTGACCGGTCGACAAGTCCATTCATATTTGGTGGATTTCGGCCGGTCGCACCCGGGTAGTTAACTGCCGTTGCGCAATTCGTGAAAGATTGGTTGTAGTACCAGACTTTGATTCCTGAATTTGTATTGATCGTCCTTCTCTCATTTATAGAAGGAAGATCGGCATACTTGTTCGCACTATCGACCTGGGGAAGTGATGGATTGTGTCCCGTGGGTGCTGATTTATTGGACCATACCCAATATGCACCTGCACTATGGCTTGCATGGAAAGCGTCTCTCCCGATCTCGTTACGCCACAGCAGCTCTTGCGGCCCCGTTGGCAGCGTTGGATTCCGGCCTATAAATTTGAAATATTTATAGTAGTTGTTATTCCCGCCCCCCATATTTCCGCCAGGATTAGTTAGCTGAAGAAAACCTCGCCCAAACCAGCCATTATGTAAGTCCGTCGCATTATCGCTACGATTTCCTTCCGTGAGATAGTGAAACCAGCCGGTTTCTTGCGTTGCGTTCCCAATAAAGCAAGCTCGGCGAATGGGGGTATTGAGCTTGAATTTCCTCATCGAGTTATTCAAACTAACGCCAAAATTATCGAGCACAGACGCGGCGGATCCTAGGCTAGGTTGCTCCCACACGCCCGAATTCATAGAGCTATGCGACCCCGGCTTCCTGATCACGAAGGACGGAATGAGTTGAAGCATTTCTCTCTTGCTCAACCATCCGCATTTCCTGAAATGCCGAATAAATGCCAGCGGATGAAAGAACCAAAGTTGCTCCCCCGCAAGCGGCGTCTTGTCCAGAAACTGGAACTTGCTCAAAAAATTGGTGAATTTGGCGTACCCATCAGGGTTGGTGTCTTTCTGCCTCCCAAAAAAACCATATGGATCGTTCAAGTCCTTGTAGCGTTCTTCGTTGTTGGACGAATCCCACTCGCTGCGTGCTCTGAACACCATCCCCCGGAGCTTTGCGTCCACACCCTCCGTGTTCTGTACATAACTGGCAAGCTGTAGGTCAAGCGCATTGTTATTGTGCGGATCGGCTTCGAGCGGTTGCGCTGACGACAGCGAATCCTGGATGCCGGTCAGCTGGCAAAGCGTGGCGTGATCACATCGTCCGGCGTCGCTGAACGGCGTGTTGTCGCCATCGACCTTTTGCCAGCCCGTAAAGAATGGAAAATCCGCGTCGGACAGCTTCTTGATGGCATCCGGGGCGATGTTGATATAGCCCAGTGTGCCGTTCTCGTCAAACGGCACCGCGAGCCAGGTGGCACAAGCCGCCCCGGTCAGCGTTCGATGGTCCGACAAGATGCGTCCAAACCGCAGCATCTCATAGCCATCGCTCGGGCACGCCGGATAAAGGGCCATCGCGCGCTCATACATGTCATATTCGTAGTGTTTTTGGGCATTGTCATATGGGTCCGCAACGGGCGCGGGCGTGAGCAAGGTCACGTTGCCACTGCCACCCTTATCGATCCACACGCGCGTAAAGCGCTGCCCCTTGTTGAACCATGCCTCGACATAGAGCGTATCGCCTGCACCAAGCGAGCCGCCTGGCACGCGGGGAAACCACATCTCATCCGTGCCTGCCGGCTGCGGATAAAACTCCTGCGGGCCAGAAATCACGAAATAGCTGTGCCCCCAGTAGTCGCCCGTAGTCGGTTGGGCCGGTTCTTTTACCCCGATCTGTACCTTCTCGAACCAGGCCGTGAAATCGGCGTCCGTCATGAAGATTTCGAAGTGCAGATGTGCCACGCCCTGATGCTGGCCAACGTAGCCAAGCATGTCCTTGCGATACACCTTCTTCGTGCCGCCGATCTGGACCACGCCGTCCTTGCCTCCTCCCGTATCGAGCAACCACCTGGGTAAGGCGTTCGCCGAGCCAGTCTCCGGCGGATCGTTAGGTTGGGGGACAATGTGCTCCTGGTTGGTGATATCCAGCAGGTGCATGTAGAGCGAGTAGTACGTGATCGTGCGCCCGTCGCCCGTGTCGGTCTTATGCCGCAGCAGGACGAAGCCAGCATTCGAGTTCAGCACCGGCTGCCCGGTCGTCGTATCAGTCGTGCCATCCGAGATGGCGTTCCTGCAGATCCGGTATGCAACGACTTCCCCATCGGCGATCGCGCGGACAGGTTCCGTCTGCTCGCCCGCATTCAGATGGATGGCGCAATGAGAACGCCGGTCGAAGGTGACTGGCCAGGCTCCGTGATGACCGATCTCGAACCGGTCGATGAGGTCCATCATGGGGTCCGGGTTCGACGCGTCGCTGGTCGTCAGGCCCGACGCCGGAAGAAAGGGAGGGCTGATGATCATGGCTTCAGTGAGATGACGAATACGGGTCGGATATCTTCAGGCTGCTTTTCGGCAGGGACGGCAACTGGGTCGGCATGTTGTCGGGGCCAACGAACATGAACGAGCCCGCCTTGATGGTGAACGCGCCAGGACAGTGGAATGTCATGTTGCCGTTCTCGATCACGAGCGAGGCCCCGCCGCTGTTAAGCGTGATTTTCGACTTCGCGGCCACCTGGACGTCCGCGCTCTCGCTCGCAACGCGGAGCTGCTTCTGCGCGAACAGGTCCATGCCGTCCGTCAGTGCTGCGGCGGTCAGTTTCCCTTTCGCCGCCACCAGATTGATACCGAGCTTATGCGCGCATAGCGAAATCAGCTCGCCCGCCACCATGCGCAGACGTTGCGCCATGCTGACGTCCATGTCTCGGGCGGTCGCGATCAGGTTCTCGCCCGCCGAGTGCTGTATCGACTTCGGCGTCACGAATGCCATGCCGCCAGGGGCGCTCGCGAGCAGCCCCGCGTCGCGAAGCTGGTTCAGGCTGTCCTGGAGCGCCGCCTGCTTAGCCCGGTCGGCAGGATGGGCACCGGCCTGTGTCGTCGCCGCCGCAAGGTCCGTTACGCGCTGTAGCGCGGCCTTCAGTTGCGCGACGGCAGCAGGCATCTCCAAGTGCGGCGTATCAGCGCCAGCCGCCGCATCGGCCGAAAAGAACAGTCCTTTCGCTGCGCGCACGGTCCCCCACGCCTGGGTGGTCGCTTCAAAGCCCTCGCCTCGCGCGAGCTTTTTACTGTTGAGCAGATAGCCCTAATTGAACGCCGTCTGGCTGTAGACCGTGGCGATACGCGCGCTTTCCTTGCCTCGCAGATCATTGAAGACGACCTCGGCGCCGAGCAACGGCGCGCGCCAGATTGCGTAACTGAACATCGCATCGGCGCCGTGCACCACGTCCGGATGCGAGTAGTCATGGAGCGCTCCCACGATATGCATGCGATCTACATCGGCATGCGCCGCACCAAGCAAAACCTCCGTGGACGGCAGCAAAGGCGAATGGAAGCCACCTTGATACGACGAAGACGGACGCAGCAGCCGCAGCTTCAGCAACTGCTTGTCCGTGTTAGCCGTTCCCTGCAGGAACTTCGGCAACACAGGATATCGGCCATGCTCGTCCATGCAGCCATAAGGCGACGAGTCAAACGTCGTGACGACGCCAACGACCGGTCCCTTCAGAAATCTCCAGTCGCGTTCATAAACGAAGTCGGGTCGGTAGGCCAGATGCGCGGGCATCGCCTTGAAGCGGACATGCGCCGGTTTCGATCGGCTGCCCTTCATCGTGATCGACTCGACCACGAATCCATACGGAGCGCTCGCCAGCTTCGTATTGGTCAGCTTGACCACCACGCCAGGTGCCATGCCCTTCGCGTTGCTCTTGCCCGAAAGCTTTACCTGCTTTGCAATCTGCTCATCGCGCCGCGTCTGTGCTCGCGACTCACCCTGCTGAGGCGTCAGATGAAATTCCGCGCTACCGCTGATTCGCCCGAAGACCGATTGGTCATTGGCCTCATGGGAAACGCTCGCGCTTGCCCGCAGCGGATCTTCCGGCGTGCGGTAATTGCGTTCCCACAACTCGATGGCGGCCGGCACCAGCGTACGCGTCTCGCTGACGGAGAGTGCAGCCTCATGCCAGTTGCTGTTCATGCCCGAGTCAGAGAGCAGGGGTACGTCGATCGAGCGCACGTACCCGCGCGGATTGTCCGTGAACACGAGCGTGTCGAGTTGACCATCCTTGCCTCGACCCTGCTTGTAAAACCAGCATATGCCTCGACGTTTTGCATGACGTGTCACGAAGGCCCACACGGACTCCTCGTACATCACAACCTGCTCCATCTTCTCTTGCGCGCCTTCCAGATGGAACTCGATATCGAAGGCATCGATGTTCTTCCGGTCGACCAGCAGTCGCGTCACCATCTCCTGAAAGGTGATGTCTTTGAATACATCCGAGCCATGCACGCGCTTGCAAAGCGCGGCAAACCGAGGTTCGATCCGGAGTTTGTAGGTCGCCTCATCGCGGCTCGCTTTAATGCGTTCGAAGCGCGTGACGATGCCATTGAAAGTGGCCGCCTCGTGATCGACAGGCTGGACATAATTCACCGACGGGACGGCTACTCGCTCGTCGATCTGCAAGCCCGCACGCCGGCCCACGCAGAGCTTGCCTTCGATATCGAGACGCGGCGAGGTAACGGTGACCTCCGCCTTGTAGTCATCGCATAATCCTGCTTTGACCTTGAACTTGAGCACGTCGAGCTCGAGCTCGAGCGTACCGATCCATATGCTCAAACGCTGGGTGAGTCGCGCGCTTGGATGCTGCAGCGCGTCCGTCAGTTTTTTCGTTACAGCATTCATTCGCTTCCCGTTCAGTTGAACGCAACGTATGGAACCGTCGCGCCTGGAGCTTTTTAGCGCAGGAATTTAGGGCTGCAACAAAAGAACGTCAATCGATCGGCTGACAAACAGGAATAGTCTCAAGTAGCCAAGGTCACGCGTCATCGTCTGAACGCGAACTTGCCCCCCACAAGCCGGTATGATTACCCCCATCGAATCATCACCGCGCAACGCCCCGGCATGACATCAGTCAACGATCCCACATCGCCCACCGCCGCCCCCGTCCGCATGGCCGATGTCGCGCGTATCGCCGGGGTGTCGAAGATGTCGGTGTCGCGCGTTTTGACAGGCCAGCACGTCAGCGAAGAGACGCGCGCGCGAGTCATGGATGCCGTGCTGAAAACCGGCTATGTCGCCGATGCCATCGCGGGTGCGTTCTCTTCCGGCCGAACGAATGTCGTCGCGGTCATCGTGCCGTCGTTATCGAGTTCGAATTTTGCGGAGACCGTGCGCGGCATCAACGATGTCGTCGAGGCGCGCAGTCTGCGCCTCTTGCTCGCCAACACGGACTATCTGCTCGAAAGGGAAGAAGCGCTCATCCGCGCGCTCCTGAGTCATCAGCCGCGTGCCGTCGTCATCACGGGAGGTCAGCACACGTCCAAGGCGCGCGCCATGCTCAAACAGGCGCGCATTCCAGTGGTCGAAATCTGGGAGATTCCCGCGAAACCCGTGGATCGCGTCGTCGGCTTCTCCAACGCGGACGCGGCCGCCGCGATGATGCGCTATCTCTATGCGCGCGGCTATCGGCGCATTGGCTTCGTGAGCAGCGCATCGCACCTGGATTTGCGCGGCGTCGCGCGGCGCAATGGCTATCTCGGCGCCGTGAAGGAAGCGGGTCTGCACGACATCCGCGAAATCGCGCACACGGACTGGACCACGGACATGGCGCACGGCGCGGCCATGGGTCACGGCGGCGCGGCGCTCGAACAGATCCTCGACCGATGGCCCGATACCGACGCCATCATGTGCACGAGCGACATCCACGCGTTCGGCGTCATCATGGCGTGTCATCGGCGCGGTATGTCGGTGCCGCGCGATATCGCGGTGGCGGGCTTCGGCGACTTCGAAGTGTCGCGCCATTGCTATCCGACCATCACCACCGTATCCGTCGATGCCTACGGGATCGGTCACGCCACCGGCGAATCGCTGCTCGCCGCGCTCGACGAGTCCGAGACACCCAACGCGTCGCGGCGCGAAATCGCGCAGGCGCGTCCCGACCGGCAGGACGTGCCCACGTTCACGCGTGTGCCTTACGAAGTCATCCCGCGAGAAAGCGCGTAAGGACCTCGCTACGGCTCAGTGGTTGTGCCGCGACTCGCCGCGCGTCTCGATGATGTCCTGATAGCCGAGCGCCGGCTCAAGACACGCGCCGCTGCCCTGCTGCCCGACCATGCTGCGATAAATCTCTTCCCACGGCGTCTTGTTCTGCAACTCGATAGGCACGTATGCTTCGCGGCGCTGCGCCATTTCATCATCGCCGATCAGCACGTTGACCTTGTAGTTCTGCAAGTCGATTCTCAAGCGGTCGCCCGTCTTCAGCAGCGCGAGGTTGCCGCCCACCGCCGCTTCCGGCGATACGTTGAGAATCGAAGGCGTCGCGCAGGTTCCGCTTTGGCGGCCATCGCCCAGTGTCGGCAACTGCGTGATGCCTTGCTTGATGAGCGCGGCGGGCGGCTGCATGTTCACCACTTCCGCGCCGCCCGGATAACCCACCGGCCCGCAATTGCGAATCACCAGCACGGAACGTTCGTCGATCTCGAGCGCGGGGTCGTCGATACGCGCGTGATAATCCTCCGGTCCCTCGAAGACGATCGCCTTGCCTTCGAACACGTTCGGATGCTCGGGATCGGAGAGAAAGCGCTTGCGGAAGGCGTCGTCGATCACGCTGATCTTCATCACCGCGCTGTCGAACAGATTGCCGGAGAGCACGACGTAGCCCGCCGCCGGCTTAAGCGGATCGTCATACGCGCGAATCACTTCGCGATCCACGTCTGCGACGGCGGCCAGGTCTTCGCCGAGCGTCTTGCCCGTGACCGTACGCACGCTCGTGTCGAGCTTGCCTGCCGCCTGCAGTTCGCGCATGACGGCCGGCACGCCGCCCGCGCGATGGAACGCCTCACCGAGAAAGCGGCCAGCGGGCTGACAGTCCACCAGCAAGGGAATCTCGGGACCGAGGCGCTGCCAGTCATCCAGCGTGTGATCCACGCCCATGTGCCGCGCAATCGCGATCATGTGAATCGGACAATTCGACGATGCCCCGAGCGCCGCCGCCGCGACCACGGCGTTTTCGAAAGCGCCCTTGGTCATGATGTCCGAAGGCCGCAGATTCTCGTGCACCATGCCGACAATGCGCTGCCCCGTGCGATACGCCACCCAGCCGCGTTCGCGATGCGGCCCGGGAATCGCGGCGCAACCGGGCAAGGACATGCCGAGCGCTTCGGCGAGCGAATTCATCGACAACGCCGTGCCCATGGTGTTGCAATGCCCGACAGAAGGCGCGGACGACGACACTTCGTCCATGAACGTCTCATAGTCGATCTCGCCGATGGCGTGACGCTTGCGCGCGTCCCAGATGATGGTGCCCGAGCCCGCGAGCTTGCCCTTCCACCAGCCGTCGAGCATGGGACCGCCCGACAGCACGATAGCCGGAATGTTGACGGTCGCCGCGGCCATCAGACACGCGGGCGTGGTCTTGTCGCAACCGGTGGTGAGCACCACGCCATCGAGCGGATAGCCGTGCAGGATTTCGACGAGCCCGAGATACGCGAGATTGCGGTCGAGCGCGGCGGTCGGGCGCTTGCCGGTTTCCTGGATCGGATGCACGGGGAATTCGAGTGGAATGCCGCCTGCATCGCGGATGCCGTCGCGCACGCGCGTCGCCAGTTCCAGATGATGCCGGTTGCAGGGCGCGAGATCGGAGCCCGTCTGCGCAATGCCGATGATCGGCTTGCCCGACTGCAATTCCTCGCGCGTGATGCCGTAGTTCATATAGCGCTCGAGATAGAGCGCGGTCATGCCGGGGTTCGAGGGATCGTCGAACCAGCGGCGGCTGCGCAGGCGCTTATTGTTCTGCGCGTCTTCGGATTGGGGAGCTGAGTTATTCGTTGGTGTCATGACAGTACTCGCGATACGTTGACGACGGGGTTACAGCCTACGCGCATCCGGGCAAATGCCCATTAGCGCTTTCTTGTAGATCGGCATCCCTCCATGTTAGATTTTGTTGACGGTTACCGATAACCGGGTTTATCCGAAGATGCCGGTTTTCGTCCGGCTTTCAGATCGAGTGTCGTCAGAGAGACACCGCGCAGGAATCAGGAGACACGAGAAGATGACGTCCCACCACGATGCGTTGGCGCATGCCGGCGCGCTTCCGCTCGATCGTCCTTCCGACGGCGCTTCCGCGCCCGTTTCCGCGAGGCAGCTTCGGCGCGCGATTCTCACGAGCGCCGTCGGCAGCGCGCTCGAATACTACGACTTCGCTATCTTCGGGCTGGCCACGGCATTGATCTTCAGCCGCGTGTTCTTTTCCACGCTCGACGCGAGCGCAGGTCTGCTCGCGAGCTTCGCGACCTACGGCGTGGGCTTTCTCGCGCGTCCGCTCGGCGGCTTGTTCTTCGGCTCGCTCGGCGATAGGAAAGGCCGAAAGTTCGTCCTCTTGCTGACCATCGCGATCATGGGCGTATCCACGACGCTCGTCGGCTTGCTGCCCGCCGGTCCGCTCGGCGCGGTCGGGCTCGTCTTGCTGCGCCTCACGCAAGGATTCGGCGCGGGCGCGGAACAGGCGGGCGCATCCACCTTGATGGCCGAAGTCGCGCCCGTGAAGACGCGTGGCTTCTTCGCGGCGCTTCCGTTCGTCGGCATCTTCGCGGGCTTCGGCATTGCGACGGCGACGTTCAGCATCATGCAGCACTCGATGGATCAGGCCACGCTCCTCGCCTGGGGCTGGCGCATTCCGTTCCTCGCGAGCGTCGTGCTGATCGGCGTCGCCATCTGGATACGCTTGCGTCTGCGCGAAAGCCCGACCTTCGCCGCGCTCGAAGGCGGACACAAGGTCGCGCGTTCGCCGATGCGGCTCGTCATCAAGGACGCGCGCCGCACCGTCGTCGCGGCCGTGCTGATGCGGCTTGCGGAACAAGGCGGCTCGACCATCTATACGACCATCGTGATCGCGTTCCTCAGCGGCACCGTGGCGGCGCGGCACGGCGTGCCGCCAGCGGAACTGGCGCGCGTGGGCACGAGCGGCGCGCTCATCGCTACTTTGTCGAGCGTGATTACCACACCGCTTTTCGGGGCTTTGTCGGATCGGCTCGGGCGCAAGACGGTGTATCGCGGCGGCGCGATCTTCATGCTGCTCTGGGCGTTCCCCGCGTGGTGGATGGTGAGCACCGGCAGCTTCTGGTGGGTCGCGCTCGCGATGTTCGGCGGGCTCGCCATCGGCGCAAACAGCATGCTCGGGGCGCAGTGCGCGCATTTCGCGGAACTCTTCGGCAATCGCTATCGGTACTCGGGCGTGGCCTTGTCGCGCGAGATCGGCGCGGTGTTGTCGGGCGGACTCGCGCCAATTCTCGGCATCTATCTGATTGGCCGCGCGGGCGGCGGCTTCTGGGTCATGGGCGCATACACCGCCGTGTTGTCGGCGCTCACGCTCGTCGGCGTCGCCATGTCCACCGAGACCCGTGGCCGCGATCTCACCGACTTGCGCGACGCCGTTCGTTGAGCGTTGGCATCGGGAGTATGATCGGCGTCTTCCTTCGAGCGGACGCCAGTCAATGGAAATTTTCGTCGATGCCGACGCCTGCCCTGCCATCGTCAAGGACATTCTGTTCCGCGCCGGGCCGCGCGTGGAAGTACGCGTGACGCTCGTCGCCAATCAATTTTTGCGCACGCCCGCGTCGCCGTGGCTGCGCGCGATTCAGGTTCCAGCGGGCTTCGATGTCGCGGATAAGCGCATCGTCGAAATGGCGCAAGCCGGCGATCTCGTCATCACCGCGGACATTCCGCTTGCGGCCGCCGCGCTCGCGAAAGGCGCGCATGTGCTCGACCCGCGCGGAGAATGGATGAACGCGGAAAATATCGAGGAGCGACTCTCCATTCGCGCGATGATGGATCAGTTGCGCAGTTCCGGCGTGCAGACCGGCGGCCCGCCGCCCTACGCTCCGCGCGATGGCAAGAAGTTCGCGGGCGAACTGGACAGATTTCTCGCGAAGCGGTCCGCCACAAAGTAATCTTGTTGCGCAAAACGCATCACATAACGTAATCGTAAAGTTCGGTTGATACGATGGCGCCTCCTCTCAATCCCCTGATAATCGACGTCATGAAGAAAGCTGTTTTCGCCGCACTGCTGGCTGCCACCACGTTCCTTTCCGTTACCACCGCTTTCGCGGCCCCCCACCATCATGCCGAGTGTCACAAGGTGCGCGTGCATCATCATTGGGAACGCCACTGCAAGTAACGGCTGCCTCGTGCGGTCTTTGAAAGCCTCGCTTCATGCGAGGCTTTTTGTTTTTTGCGGCCGAGGCTCGCGCCCCTTTCCTTATCGAACCGGCGTCAGCGGATAATCCAGCAAATCCGCCTTGCCGCCCGCCAGCCGGCTGCGCGTTCTCTCCGCGTTCACCACGTCATGCGGAAAACCGAGCGGCGTGGCGCTTGCCGCATCCAGACGCGCGAGCTGCTCCGCACTGAGCGAGACCGCGAGCGCACCGAGGTTGTCGTCCAGCTGCTTCAAGGTACGCGGTCCGATGATCGGCAACACGCCCTTCGCGAGCACCCACGCGATCGCCACCTGCGCCGCCGATACACCCAGCTCATTGGCGATGGCGAGAACCGCGTCGACCGTGGCGGTCTTGCGCGCGTCGCTTTCGTCGTGGATCACGACACCGAGTCCTTGCTTGCGCCCCGTCTCGCCTTGCCGATACTTACCGCTCAGAAGCCCGCCTCCGAGCGGCGACCAGGCCACCGTGCCAAGACCGAAAGCCGCGGCCATTGGCAGCAACTCGCGTTCGACGGTGCGCTCGACCAGGCTGTACTCGATCTGCAACGCGCTGATCGGCGCCCAACCGCGCATCTCGGCGATCGTCGCCGCCGTCGCGACGCGCCAGGCGGGAAAGTCCGATAGCCCCGCATAGAGGATCTTGCCGGCGCGCACGAGGTCGTCGAGCCCGCGCGCGATCTCCTCGCTTGGCGTCACGCCGTCGGGCATGTGCACCCAGAGAAGATCGATGCGATCGGTATCGAGCCGTTTCAGGCTTGCATCGACCGCCTGCACCATCGCCTTGCGGCTGTTGCCGGTGCGCTGCAGACCCGCGTCCGGCGACGCCCCGAGCGAGAATTTGCTCGCGAGCACGATGTCCTCGCGCTCCGCCTTGATGAACTCGGCGAGGATGGTTTCGCTATCGCCGAACTGATAGCTGTCGGCGGTATCGATGAAATTGCCGCCTGCCGCACGATACGTATCGAAGACCGTCTTCGCTTCGTCGCGCTCCGAGCCGTATCCCCAACCCGTGCCGAAGTTGCCCGTGCCCAGAGCCAGCGACGATACCTTCAGCCCCGTACTTCCGAAAATGCGATAACGCATGTCGATCTGCTCCTCTCTGTTTCCGGCGATCAGGCGCGATAGCGCGGCGCGGCGGTGCCGTTCTGCGATGCGCGGAATAGCGTTTGACGCGCTTCTTCGAAGCTGTGCAACAACTGCGCGTCGTGTACCGACGGCATGGTGATGGCTTCACCCTGATCGAAACCTTCGAGCGCGGCATCGACCATGTCTTCGGTGCGCATGACCGTGCCCGCCGCCAGCGAGTCGAGCGGCACGCCCGATTCGTCCCAGATTTCCGTGGCCGTCGCTGCGGGCAGCACCGCTTGCACCTTCACGCCGGTGTTCGCGAGTTCCAGTTGCAAGCCGCGCGTGTAGTTCAGAACGAAGCCCTTCGTGCCGCTATAAACTGCGCTGACCGGCAAGGTGTCGAGCGCCAGCACCGAAGCAATGTTGATGATCGCGCCTTCGTTGCGCGCGACGAAACCGGGCACCACGGCTTGCGTCAGACGAACGAGCGCGGTGATATTGAGCGCGATCTGCGTGGCCGTATCCGCCACCGATGACTGCGCCACCGGCCGCAGCCGCGCGAGTCCCGCGTTATTGACGAGCACGTGGATGTTCGCTTCGGCCGCGATGCGCTGCTCGACGCGTTGCAGATCCGCCTCGCTGGTCAGGTCTGCGACGACCGTCTCGACGTTCACGCCATGCGCGCCGCCAATCTCGCTCGCCAGTTCGCGCAGACGGTCGGCGCGACGCGCGACCAGCCACAGATCGTAGCCGCGCGCGGCCAGACGTTGCGCATACACCGCGCCGATACCCGACGACGCGCCCGTGACAACCGCAATCTTGCGGGATGCTTGATTCACCATGACTTCTCCCTGACGAAGGAATAAACTGGAGTTAGTTGAGGGCTCAAGTATATGTGTATTTGCCCGAAGCTTGTCAAGCGCGAGGCAATCAACCATCCTATGCGTATGGAAAAGAAAGCTACATCTAAGGCACGAGCAAAGCGTGCCGAGTCCGTCCCGACTATCGAGTCCGGTGCCGCTGACGTGTTTGCACCGCTCGCCTGCACGAACACGGCGCTGCGCCGGGCATCGCGTCGACTGAGTCAGCTTTATGACGAGGCGCTCGCGCCGCTCGACATGAAGGCGACGCAAATGGCGCTGCTCTCGCAGATCGATCGATACTGCAAGGAGCATGCGAGCGAAGGACCGTCCCTGCAGGAACTGGCGTCGCGGCTCGGCATACAGGTGTCGGCGGTGACGCATGCCATGCGTCCGCTCGTGCGTGACGAACTGGTGGAATTACGCGCGGATGCCGAGGACAAGCGCTCGAAGCGCTGCGTGCTTACGGCGTTGGGCAGAAAGCAATTGAAGGCCGCGCTCGCGTATTGGGTGGCTGCGAACCGGCGCGTGGATCGCGTGCTCGGAGCGGGCGCTGCGGCGACGTTGCGGACGCTTGCGGACAAGGTCGCATCGGATGATTTCTTCGAGGCTTATCAGGCCGACAGCGCGCGGTAGCTTCACCGCGCGCCTGGGGCTTGGCGTCAGCTCACCTTGCGGCCCACGATAGGCGCGGTGGGCGACAACGACCCGGACATCGCCGGATAGATCAGGCCCGCGAATACCGCGCCTATTATTGGCGCCACCCAGAACATCCAAAGTTGCTGGATTGCCCACATGCCCGCGAAAAGCGCGGGACCGGTCGAGCGCGCCGGGTTGACCGAGGTGTTGGTCACCGGAATGCTCACCAGATGAATGAGCGTAAGGCAGAGTCCGATGGCGATCGGCGCGAAGCCGACCGGCGCGCGCTCATGCGTGGCCGCGAGAATGACGAACACGAACATGAACGTCATCACGACTTCGGACACGAGTCCCGCGCCTAGCGTGTACTTGCCGGGTGAATGATCGCCGTATCCGTTGGCGGCGAATCCCGCGAAGCGGTCGAAGTCTGGCGCACCCGCTGCGACATATGCGAGCACGGCCGCACCCGCTATGGCGCCAAGCACCTGAGCGACGATATAAGGACCGACATCGCGCGCGGGAAAACGGCCCGCAACCGTCAGGCCGATTGTGACAGCGGGATTAACATGGCATCCGGAGATGGGACCGACGGCGTAGGCCATCGTGAGAAGGCTCAGTCCGAACGCGAGCGACACACCAAGGAGCCCGATTCCGACAGTCGAGAATTTTGCCGCGATAATCGCGCTGCCGCATCCGCCCACCACCAGCCAGAACGTTCCGACGAACTCCGCTAACATTCGATTCTGTAGAGGCATGGCTTTTCTCCGCAGGTTAGTCGCAGTTTAGTAAGTAATACCAATCTATCTGAAGTATGTGGAGCCGCTGTTGAATCCGCAGCCGCCGAAATCGCACCTTCTGTGCTCCTTAAGAGTATGCGAAAGTACGCCGATTGCTAGCCGGATGTTTCAGAATCGGTAATGCTCGCCATTGGGCCCCTTCACCTCTGAAGAATGCGCAAGCCGCGTGGTAATTCATCGTTCAATGAATAACCAGCGTCCGATTGTTCGTTAAATCCCGCAAATCAATTCGTCATATCGGGCTTTTTCAAGATGCCGCTCACGGATACATTGCTTCTCAACGCAAGCCGGCCTGAACCTGATTCAACGCCGGCTTAACTTTCAGCGAATCATCGATAAAGGAAGACAGACATGGGCAAGCTCACCGGCAAGGTTGCAGTCGTAACGGGTGCATCGAAGGGAATCGGCGCGGCAATCGCCAAGGCGCTCGCGGCAGAAGGCGCTTCCGTGGTCGTGAATTACGCAAGCAGCAAGGCGGGCGCGGATGAAGTGGTCGCGGCCATCACCGCGGCAAACGGCAAGGCGACCGCAGTGGGCGGCGATGTGTCGAAGTCGGCGGATGCGCAAGGAATCGTCAATGCCGCCGTCGAAACCTACGGACGGCTGGATATTCTCGTGAACAACTCGGGCGTGTACGAGTTCGCACCGGTCGAGGAAATCACCGAGGAGCATTACCATAAGCAGTTCAACGTGAACGTGCTCGGTGTGCTGCTGACGACCAAGTTCGCTGCGGCGCACCTCGGCGAAGGTGGAAGCATCATCAACGTGAGTTCGGTCGTGTCGCGTATCACGCCGCCGCAAAGCGCGGTTTATAGCGGCACGAAAGGCGCGGTCGATGCCATCACCGGTTCCCTCGCCCGTGAACTCGGCCCGAAGAAGATCCGCGTGAACTCCATCAACCCCGGCATGATCGTGACAGAAGGCACGCAGAGCAACGGCATCATCGGCTCCGACTTCGAGACTCAGATCGTCGCTCAAACGCCGCTTGGCCGCGTTGGCCGCCCGGACGATATCGCGACGATCGCGGTATTCCTGGCCTCGGATGATTCGAAGTGGATCACCGGCGAGCAACTGATCGCCAGCGGCGGTATGCGTTAAGTTGAGCGTTAACGGGTCCTCGCGAGAGGACCTTCGATCACGCCGCCGTCAGCGGGTTGTCTGCTGCGGCGGCGTGGCGCTTTTCCGATCGTCCAGCCAATATTCTGTCTTCACGCCGATGTTCGCCGAGACGAACCTTCCGCCGCTTCCCTTCCGATAATCCGCCAGCGCGCGATACACGAGCCTTTGCCCGGCCAGCACGATCGGAACGTTGAGCAGCACCATGACGATATTCATCAGGTCCGACAACGCCCACAGGTTCGGCAATTCAAGACCTGCGAGCACCGTCAACGCGCCGAACGGCACGAACACGAGCGAGCCGACGACTCTTATTCCCACGATGAACGCGCGCCCACGCGAGATGAAATTCGCGGAAATCTCCGCGAACGAAATCATGCCGAGCAACGTGGTGAACGCGAAAAGGCCGTAGCACAGACACATCACGATGCGGATCACGTGGCCCACCGACTCAGGCACCAGCGCCTGCACGGAAGCCAGATAAACCGTGATCTTCGATGCCCTCACCGATTCCCACGCCTGACCATCGACCGTGCCGGTCCACACGTGCGCCATCACGACGATGAAGCCCGTCATCGTGCAGATGACCATGGTGTCGAAGAACACGCCCAGGCTTTGCACGAAACCCTGTTCGCACGGGTGATCGTTATCGGCAATGGCGGCCGCCATCGTAATGGTGCCCTGTCCTGCTTCGTTCGACATCAGCCCGCGCTTCACGCCCTGCGCGAGCGCCGTGCCAATAGCGCCGCCGAACAATGCATGCGGCGCGAACGCCCCGACCACCACTTCGCGAAAGAAGTACGGAATGAGCGGCAGATTAATGAGGATGATGACGAGCGACATCAGGCAGAAGAGCGCGGCCTTGATCGGCACGAGTACATCGGTATAAGCCGTGACTCGCCGAATGCCGCCCATGATGATGAACGAACACGCGACGATCAATCCGCCCGCAATGAAGTAATACACCGCCGATTGCCGCGCGAGATGCGTGCCGGCGACGGTATCGGCAATGGTGCCTATCGCGGTGAACACGTTGAACGTTTGCGGCGGCACGTTGAAAAGCGCATAGACGATAAACACGAGCGACAGAAACGTGCCGACAATTCGCCGGTCGCCGAGAATGCGGCGTCCATAAAACGGCAAGCCGCCGACGAACTCGTTCTGCTTTCTCTCCTTGAAGAGTTGCGCCAGTGTGGATTCCATGAAAGCGGTCGCCATGCCGAAGAACGCCGCGACCCACATCCAGAATAATGCGCCTGGTCCGCCGACGGAAATCGCGCCCGTGATGCCGACAATATTTCCCGGTCCCGCGCGCATCGCAAGTCCCAGCATGAACGATGCAAGCGCGCTTACGCCCGTGCTCGATGTCTGCCGGCGCAACATGATACGCACGATCTTGCGCATGTTCATGGTCTGGACAAAGCGCGTGCGAATGGAGAAGTAAATGCCGACGCCAACCAGCAACAGTATTGCGAAGGGGAACTGTCCGAGAACCGGAATCTGTGAATAAGCTTTGAAGTTGGTGGGAAAGTCCCAGAGAAAATCGGAGATGGGCGCGATGAATGCGAAGAACGCATTCACGGATTGGAAAAGATTTTCCACGCAGGCTTATCCTTTGTTGCTGCGACCTGTCCTGTAGGACGATCGAATTGCAAAAATCTGGCTGATTGCGAGAGCATTGATGCGACCGGCTACGGGCGCGGGCGCTCATTATACTGTCACGCCGCGTCTCAAATAGTCCTGCATTCACGCGCGATTATTTACAAAGCTGTCCCCATCGCATAACTAATCAAGCCGCGCGCTCAATAGCGACTCACCTTTCGATGTTTGTTCGCGCACCTGCACGCCAGCAGAATGCTCTTCTCCATCGAATGCAAGGAAAGGTGACTACAATGGCCGAAGCGGACAGCGCGACGCTCGAAGATATCGCGGAAATCGAACGATTCGAACAGACAGGACGCATCGATCTTGCGGCCGCGCATCGCGCAGCGGTCATGCACGATCTGCACGAAGGCATCGCCAATCACTTTTCGCTGTCGCTGCCCGATCCGCGCGGGCGCTTTCTCGTCGCGCCATTCGGTTTGCATTGGTCAGAAGTCAAGGCCAGCGATTTCCTCACGCTCGATTACGACGCCAACCGCATTGCCGGAGAAGGCGTGGTGGAGCAATCGGCGCTATGCATTCACCTGCCGATCCATCAGGCAGATCCAGTTCGTCATGCCGCCGTGCTGCATACGCATATGCCCTATACGACCGCGCTAACGCGTCTTGCGGATCAGCGGCTGTTGCCTATCGGCCAGGCGGAATTGCTGCTGCTCAAGCACATTGCCTACGACGACGAATACACCGGGCTAGCCTACGACATCGAGGAAGGGCGGCGTCTTGCCGACCGTCTCGGCGACAAGAGCATCTTGTTCCTGGCGAATCATGGCGTGATCGTCACGGGGCGCAGCGTGTCGCAGGCGTATGACCGTCTTTATCTGCTCGAACGCGCGGCGCGCTTTCAGGTGCTCGCGTATTCAACCGGCAAACCGCTGCGGCTTTTATCGCAAGAGCAGCAAGACAAGGTGCATCGCCAATACACGGAAGCGGCAAGGGAAGGCGCGGCTTGGTCCGGCAAGCCCGACCACGTGCTGCATTTCGAAGCCCTCAAGCGTCTGCTCGATCAGCGCAATCCCGGTTACGCCCTCTGACTTCCCGCCACTCTTCTGCCGACATATACACGTGACCGACCAATCGACCAACACCGTTTCAACTAACGACACTCCCGGCTCTTCGACTCGCCGCAAGCTGATTCTCGGCGGCCTCGCCACGGCGGCGGGCTTCATGATAGGCACGTCCGCGCGCGCGGCTCCGGTGCTGCGCGTGGGCGACATGAATTCCATCGGCTGGAAAGCCTTCCTCGAAGCCTCCGGCGAAGCGAAGAATCTGCCGTACGAAATCGAGTGGAGCAAGTTTCCCGCAGGCCAGCCGGAATTGCAGGCCTTCAACGCCGAAGCACTCGATGTCGGTCAGACCGGCGACAGCGTGTTCCTCTTTGCATATGCGGCGGGTTGCCCAGCGCGCGCGGTCAGCGCGATTACCTTCGCGCCGAGCTTCATTCCGCTGCTCGCGCAACGCGACTCGGGCATCCGCAAGGTCGCGGACCTGAAGGGCAAGAAACTCGCGGTCAATGCAGGCGGCGGGCCGCAACTGATGGCTTACGGTCTTATCGAAAAGGCGGGGTTGAAGCGGGAAGACGTGAACCTCGTGTTCCTCGATCCCGGTGCCGCGAAGCCCGCATTTGCCGCCGGCGCCGTCGATGCGTGGCTCACCTGGGCGCCATATTCGACGCTTGCGATCCAGCAGAACGGCGCGTATCCCATCGCCGATCTGCGCGACGTCGACTATCTCTATAGCGGCAACAACTTTCTGCTCGTGCATGAGAAAGCGGCGCGCGACAAGCGCGATGCGATCCGCGACTTCCTCGCTCGCAGCGAGCGCGCGCAACGTTGGGCGCTCGCCAATGTCGATGCGGCCGCCGCCGCGCTCGTGAAGGACACGCATCTCGATCCCGCCACCGCGAAGTCCTTGCTCGCCGAGTACAAGCCGACGCCCGCGCCGCTCGATTCCAACGTGCGCAACGCGCTCCAGCACGCCGCTGACGGTTTCTATCGCTACGGCATGATCAAGCAGTCGATCGGCAACGTGAGCACGGCCTTCGACGGCCAGCTCGCGACGCGGGCATGAACACTTTCCGGAGGAATCGTCTCGTGTCGCATCCAACACTTGCCGTCGAAGGCCAAGCCGCGCCCGCGCCGCGACGCGCCGCCGGATTGCGCTGGCGGCGGCTCGTCGTGCCGGTGGCGTTGTTGTCGGCATGGCAACTGGCGTCGTCAACCGGGTTCGTCAACGAACGGCGCTTCTCGTCGCCCGCGCAGATTGCCACGACGCTCTGGGAACTCGCGGCCAGCGGCGAACTCGGCACGCATCTGCTCGCGTCGCTGGCGCGCGCGGGAAGCGGGCTTGCCATCGGCCTCACGCTCGGTGTCGCGCTTGCGCTCGTTAGCGGTCTCTCGCGCCGTGGCGAGGATTCCGTCGATGCCCTTTTGCAAATGACGCGCACCTTGCCGCATCTGGCGCTCGTGCCGCTGTTCATCCTGTGGTTCGGTATCGGCGAGACACCGAAGATCGCGCTCGTCGCGCTGGGCTGTCTGATACCGGTCTACCTCAATCTGTTCGCGGGTATCCGCAGCGTCGATGCCAAGATCGTCGAGATGGCGAGCACGCTCGGCCTCACACGTGCCGAGCAGATTCGCCATATCGTGCTGCCGGGCGCATTGCCTTCGTTTCTCGTCGGCTTGCGCTATTCGCTGAGCATTGCGTGGCTCTCGCTCGTGGTGGGCGAGCAGATCAACGCGTCGAGCGGGATCGGCTATCTCGCGATCACGGCGCAGAACTACATGCGTACCGACATCATTATGGCGTGTCTCCTGATCTATGCACTGCTCGGACTCGTCACCGATGCCCTAGTGCGCGGCGCCGAAAAACGTCTGCTTGCATGGCGGCCATCCACGATCAAGGACTGAGCGATGACCACACGCGATCCCATCATCCGTATCCGGCAACTGACGCGGCGTTTCGGCGCGCACACCGTACTCGACCGGCTCGATCTCGACATCGAACGCGGCTCTTTCGTGGCGTTGCTCGGCCGTTCGGGTTCGGGGAAGTCCACCTTGTTGCGCACGCTGTCGGGCCTCGATGAAGCACCCGCCGGCACGGTCGACGTGCCGGACAAGCGCGCGGTCGTGTTTCAGGAGCCGCGTCTCGTACCGTGGAAAACCGTCGAGGAAAATCTTGCGCTCGGTTTGCGCAAGCCCGACGCGCGCGCCGTGATCGCCGCGGCACTCAACGAAGTGGGCGTCGGGCATCGGCTGCATGCGTGGCCGCTGACGCTGTCGGGCGGCGAAGCGCAACGCGTGGCGCTCGCGCGTGCGTTGGTCCGCGATCCGAAAGTCTGGCTACTCGACGAACCGTTCGCCGCGCTCGATGCCCTCACGCGCATCCAGATGCAGCGGCTCATTGCGCACGTGTGGAAAGCGCATGCGGCGACGGTGCTGCTCGTCACGCATGACGTCGATGAAGCGCTGCTGCTCGCCGACCGCGTGCTCGTCCTGGAGCATGGCCGCATTGGCAGCGATATCGACATCGCGTTGCCGCGCCCGCGCGTGTCCACCGATCCCGCGTTTGCGGCGCTACGCGACCGCTTGCTTGCGACGCTCGGTGTGCCCGCCGAAGCGCACGCGTAATCCGACATCTTTCCCTCTCATCGTTCAAGGAAGATCAACGTGACCAACACCGCACCATCTGCACTCGATGTCCGCGACTTGCGCGCGCTTTTGCCCTGGGTCGCCGATCAGGAAGCGCAACCCGGCCGCGACACGGCCGCCTTCAAGGCCACGATGCAGCGCCTTAAAAACGCGCGCATCGGCGCATTGCGTTTGCCGCGCGAACGTGGCGGCGCCGCGTTGACGCTCACGCAGTTATTCGACTTCGTGATCGATCTTGCAGCAGCCGATCCGAATGTCGCGCACGCGTTCCGCAACCATCTGAACCTGGTGGAGAGCCTGCTGATCGACCATAAACGCCTCCCTGCATTCGATACCTATCTCGACCGCGTCGCGCGTGGCGAAACTTATGGCGCATCGGCGACGGAACTTGGCAAGCGCAACGTAGGCAACTTCGATTACGACACAGCGGTCACTTCCGGCCCTTACGGCCTGCGTCTGAACGGCAAGAAGTTCTACAGCACGGGCAACCTGTATGCGGACCACATCTACGTCTTTGCAGTCGATGAGGCCGGCAAGCAGATCAAGGTCGTCGTGCCCGCCACGCGCGAAGGCGTGGATATAGCGGACGATTGGGACGGCTTCGGTCAGCAGTTCACGGCAAGCGGCTCGACCAACTACACGAACGTGAAGGTGTTGCCCGACGAGATCGTCGATAACAGCCGTGTCACCGCGCTGCCGTATGTCGCGACCTTCGCGCAGTTGTATCTCTCGGCGGTGGTGGCGGGCATTTTGCAGCGCGTTGTTTCCGATGCCGCGCACTTGCTGAAGTCGCGCGAACGCAATTTCTATCACGGCGTCGATGAAGTACCCGCCAACGACCCGCTTCTGCAAGCAGTGCTCGGCCGCATCGAAAGCGTGGCGCATCTGGCGCGTGTGAGTGTGCTTGAAGCGGCGCAATGGCTCGAACGCGGCTTCGACAGCGCCGCGTCGGGCGATGTCTCCTCGCATGCGTTCGAGCGCGCCGCCAACAGCACGGCGAAGTCGAAAGTGGTGATCGACGAACTCGCCTTGCGCGCGGCGGGCGAACTCTTCGAACTCGGTGGCGCTTCGAGCACGCGCGTGAGCCAGCGGCTCGACCGGCATTGGCGCGCGTTGCGTACGGTGACGGCCCACAATCCGCTCATCTTCAAGGCGCTTGCAATCGGCAGGCAGGCGGCGCATGGCACGCCGCTGCCCAATCTCTCCTACTTCTGAATCCATGCTCGCGTGCCGTGCAAGTCAACCCGCCTTCACGCGTTCGCGCAACGTCGCATGTTCATACGACGCGGGCCGCAAGCCGCGTCGCCGCAATTCGGGGACCACGAGATCGACGAACTCGTCCATGCAGGCAGGCAACGCGTGCGTGATGCAGATAAAGCCATCGCCGCCGCCTTCATCGAGCAAGGTCTGCAACTGATCCGCGACTTCCGACGCCGTACCCACGACATGCGGTCCCTGTCCCGCAGCGAAATGACGCGCGATCTCGCCGAGCGGCGTATGCGGCGCGAAGTCTTCGGTGATGGTGGAAAGATGCCCGCGAATGCCGCTCGTTTCGCCGATATCGGGAAACGGCGCGTTGGCGTCGAAGCGCGAGAGGTCGGTGTTGAGAAACGCGGACAACATGGTGAGGCCCGCTTCGACCGTCACGTTGTCGCGAATGGCCTTCTGCTTCTGCAAGGCTTCTTCGCGAGTCTGCCCGACGATAGGCACGATACCCCACAGAATGCGCACATCGCCCGCGCTACGTCCGGCTTTCGAGGCTTCGCCCTGCACCTTGTCGACGAACTCGCGCATGCCGCGCGCCGAATGCCGCAAGCCGAACACGAGTTCCGCATGCCGTCCCGCGAATGCCGCGCCCGCGCTCGATGAACCCGCCTGCGCAATCAACGGCCTGCCCTGCGGCGAGCGCGGCACCGTGAAGCGCCCCTGGCTCGCGAAGAAGTCGCCGTGAAAGTCGATCCTCGCGACTTTCGATGGATCGGCGAACACGCCCGACGCGCGGTCCGCGACGATCGCGTCCGGCTCCCAGCTATCCCATAGCGTCTGGCACAGCTTGAGATACTCCTCCGCGCGCCGATACCGCGTGTCGTGTTCATCGAGCTTCTGCCCGAACTGACGTGCTTCGGGTTCGCCCGCCGTGGTCACGAGATTCCACCCCACGCGCCCTTCGGTCAGATGATCGAGCGTCGCGAACTGCCGCGCGACCCAGTACGGCGGCAGAAACGCGGTACTCAGCGTCGTGATGATGCCAACCGACTGCGTCACACGCGCCATGATCGGAATGAGCGGCAGCGGGTCATGTCGCGGACATTGCACGGCCCAGCGCAAGGTGTCGTCACTGTCGCCGCGATACGTCTCGTAGATCGAATACGAATCCGACAAGAAGATGGTGTCGATGCCGCCACGCTCCGTCGTGCGCGCAACGTGCTCCCAATACGCCGGACGGTCGTAGCGCAAGCCCTGGAACGAGCGCGGCAGACGCCATTGCCCGACCGTGTGCGGCGAAGCCGAATGCGACAGAAAGAATGCAAGCAGCACGATACGTGTCCTTGTTTAGCGCGTGGAAACGTTCGGACGCTCGACGCCGAGCACGTGTCGCGCAACCACGCCTTTTTGCTTGTCGACCGAATCGTGCAGCGTCAGCGTGCGCGCGTTGCGCCAGTGCCTGTCCGCCGCGGCGCGCCTCGTAGCCGAACGCGCGCCGCCGATCTGAAAGAGCCGCGAACCCGCTTCAATGGAACTGCCGCTCGCATGCACCTTCGCCTGATAAACGGCGACCAGCACCTCGGCAATATCCGCTTCGCCGCGCGTGAAGGCGTCCATCGAACGGGCTGCTTCGTTGATCAGCGCGCGGCTCGCACTCAGCGCGATGCGGATATCGGCGACATGCGCCTGAATCGCGGGCTCCTCGGCGGCGCGTGCGTAACCGTTGGTCGGCTTCTGCACGTGATTCACGAAGTGCAAGGTATCGTCGAGCGCCGCTTCGCCGATGCCCGCGAGAATCGCCGCAAAGCCGAGTTGATAGAGCGGCGCGAAGATAGCCGCAGCAGGCACGCTGGCCGGATTGCCCGCAACCCAGCGGCCATCGATCACGCTTTCGTTCACGACGAGCCGACCGCTCGATGTGGCCCGCTGACCGATGCCGTCCCACGTATCGAGCACGTTCACCGCTTCGTGACTGCGCGGCAGCAGCACGAGAACGGACTCGGGCGGACGGCCTTCGTCATCGGTCACGGTCGCGCACTGGAAGAGCGCGTAAGTGCAGCCGACCGAGCCTGTCGCGAAGGCTTTTTCCGCCTTGACGCGCCAGCGGCCGTCGTCGAGACGCTCGGCATACGACTTGAGGTTCGTGCGCTTGTTGTCGTACGTGAAGCGCTCGTCGGGTTCGGCGGCGGTGAAGCAGAAGGTCGCGCCATCGTCGCGCACGGCGGCGGCGAGTTCATCCACAAGTGCGGAATCGGCCAGCAATTCCAGCGTGAAAAGCGCGCCTGTCTGCACCGTATAGAGCTGCGCGGTGTTGCTGCAGGCGCGCGCGATCGATGTCACCGCATCGAAGAAATGCGTGAAGCTCGTGCCGCGTCCGAAGCCCGCTCCGCCGCGTTCCAGCGACAGACCCGCTGCGAGTAGACCCGCATCGTGCAAGGTGCGGATGTTGTCGTAGGGAAACGTCGCGGCTTCGTCTGTTCGCGCACTGCGTTGCTTGAGCACCGGCGTGGCTTCGGCAGTTCCACGATGCAGGCGCGCGATGGCATCGGAGAAAATGGTTCGATCGATCTGGTTCATGTCGGCTGGCTCAAAGGTCGCGATATTGCGCGCCCGGATGCGTCGCTCGCAGATGAGGTCCGCGCCCGGCAAAGAGCTTCTCGCGCAGCGTGCCCTCGGCATACTCGGTGCGATAACGCCCGCGATTCTGCAGTTCCGGCACGACGAGATCCACGAACGCATGCAGGCTTTCGGGCATCACGAGACGCCGCAGATTGAAGCCATCGACGCCGGTTTCATCTATCCATGCAATCAACTGATCCGCCACCTCGCGCGGATCGCCGACGATGAACGGCCCGCGTCCGCCGATCTGATCGAAGCGGCTCATGTCGCGCGGCGTGATGGACCGGCCTGCATGCTTCGTGAGATTCTCGACGGTCGACTGCAGCGCGTTGCTCTTCACATAGCGAATCGGTTCGTCCAGATCCAGTTCCGCGAAGTCGATGCCGGTCCAGCCCGACACCAGCGCGAGTTGCCCGAGCGTATCGACGTATTCGGCATACTCGGCCTGCAATTCGCGCGCTTCCTTCGACGTGCGCGCAACCACGACGGTCGCGCCGAGATAGAGCAGCACATCGTCGGCAGCGCGGCCTGCATCGACTGCATGCTGGCGGATGTCGCGCGCCGCCGCCGCGACGATGGCAGGCGTCTGTCCTTCGAGAAAC
This sequence comes from Caballeronia sp. GAWG1-1, assembly GCF_023631465.1. NCBI lineage: Bacteria > Pseudomonadati > Pseudomonadota > Betaproteobacteria > Burkholderiales > Burkholderiaceae > Caballeronia > Caballeronia sp. GAWG1-1. The sequence continues at coordinate 86,856 of NZ_JALQDB010000032.1, read as the reverse complement.
ACGCATTCCGCATGCTTGCCCGCGAACGCCTTGCCGCGTCCCGACGCACCGGCCTGATACAACACCGGCGTGCGCTGCGGCGAAGGCTCGGTGAGATTGAAGCCATCGACACGGTAATACGGGCCTTCATGCTTCACGCGCCGCACGCGCGACGGGTCGGTATAAGGATGTCCCGCACGCTTGTCGCGCACCGCCGCGCCTTCGGCCCAGCTTCCTTCCCACAGCTTGTAGACGGCTTCGAGGAAGTCCTCGCCGGCCGCGTATCGCTCGTCGTGCTCGCGCGCTTTCGCGAGACCCATGCCACGCGCCGCGCTTTCCAGATAACCCGTCACGACGTTCCAGCCCGCACGGCCGCTCGTCAGATGATCGAGCGTGGAAAAGCGCCGCGCGAACTGATACGGATGCTCGTAGGTAAGGTTCGCCGTCACGCCGAAGCCGATGTGCTTCGTCGCATAAGCCATGGCGGGCACGGTCAGCAACGGATCGTGCGAAGGCGCTTGCGCAGCCGCGAAGAGCGTGGCGTCGGTGCCGCCGCCGTAGACATCGTAGATGCCGAAGACATCGGCGAGAAACACGCCGTCGAAGAGACCGCGCTCGGCCGTCTGCGCGAGTTCGACCCAGTAGCCGAGCGTGTTGTGTTCGAGCGAGCGGTCGCGAGGATGCCGCCAGAAGCCCGCCCACGAATGCGCGGGTGCGTTCATGTGGAACGCGTTGAAGTGGATGTGCTGGGTCATTTTCTGGAGACGATGGTCCGGTTCCACGAGTCCTGCGCGCGATCGAACGCGCCCCAGAACTTGTTCCAGTCCGGGTGATAGAGCGCCTGGGCTTGCTCCGGCTTGTAGATGAGCTTGGCCGCGAGTTGCGGGTCGGCTTCGATCACGGGCGCGAGCAGGCGGTTGGTCGGGCCGTAGTAGAAGTCCGTTGCGTTGCCGAGCTGATAAAGCGCGCCGTAGATCTCGTTCAGGAACTGCGCCGCGAGTTCGGGATGCGGCGTGCCCTTGACGATATCCGCCGTCGATGCGAACGCAATGGAGCCTTCCTTCGGACGCACCGCGCGCGCGGGCTTGTAGGCATCCTGAAGCGCGTAGGCACGGCCATCGGCGATGACGGTAAGCCAGATATCGCCGGACTTGATGAGTTGCTCCGCCTGTTGCGAGGTCTGCCAGAACGTGCGCGCATTGACCTTCGCAATCTCCGCAACGGCCTTGTCGAGATTGCCTTCATCGCCGCCATTCAGACGCGACGTTTCGATCAGCAGCGCGCGGCCCGCGCCATTGGCGAGATCGGGCAACGCAACGTGACCCGCGAGCTTCGGGTTCCACAAGTCCTTCCACGATGACGGCGCGGGAATGCCTGCTTGCTGAAACTTGTCCGCGTTGTAGACGAAGATCGCCGAGACGAAATCGAAGTCAGGCGCATAGCCCTGCGCGTTCTTCGCGAGATCTAGCGCGAAATTCACGTTCGGCACTTTCGCCGGATCGAGCTTTTGCAGCACGCCTGCCTTGATGGCTTGCGCGCGCACGTCGCCGTCGAGCAGCACGACGTCATAGGGCACGTTGCGGCCGTTCGCGGCGACGAGCTTGGCGACGTGATCGATCGACGCGCCATCGATGAATTGCACCTTCACGCCCGTTTTATTGGTGAAGATGTCGCCCGCGTATTTGATCTGCGTCTGCGTGGACTTGCCGCCCCACGACGACACGCGCAGCACGATGTCTTTGGGGTCTGCGCTCTGCGCATGCGCGAGCCCGGCAACGAGGGATGCGGTCAGTGCGAAGAGCCCGAGCGCGAGCCTGGCGATAACTTTCAAGAATGGCCTCGTGAGGAAAGAAGGAGAAGGCTCAACGCCGCGAAAAGAGACGTTCGAGACGGAAGAAACGATTGAGCAGCAACGCGAGCGCGGCCCAGAACGCAACGATCAGCGTGGACAGCGCGGTAACCGCGTTATCGAACTCCACTTCCATCGCGTTGAAGAGCTTGACGGGCAAGGTCGGACGGCTCGGGTCGCCCATGAACCATGCGACCACCACGTCGTCGAACGAAAGCACGAAGGCGAACAGCATTCCCGCGATCACGCCGGGCAAAACAAGTGGCACGGTCACGCGCCAAAACACTTGCCAAGGCGTGGCGCCAAGGTTCTGCGCGGCTTCGTCGAGCGCATTGTCGTAGTGCGCGAAGCTCGCGACCACCGAGCGCACGACGAGCGGCAAGGTGAACACGGCCTGCATCAGCACGATGGCCGCGCTCGTTCCGTTGAGTCCGATGTCGTGCCAGTCGGCGGCGAGCATGAAGAACTTGAAGCCCGCCACCGCAATGACGATAGTCGGCACGCCCAGCGGCGCAACGCATAGCGCATTCACGATGCCGCGCCCCGCATAACGTCCGCGCACGATCGACAACGAAAGCGGCACACCGACGAGCGTGGCGAGCGCGGTCGTCGCCGTGCCCAGCGCGACGCTGTAGCGCAGCGCAGCGTAATAGTCCGGCGAGATCGAGCGATACCAGTGGAGCGTCCAGTCGCTCGGCGGAAACGCGAGCGCGCCGCTCTTCGAAAACGAAGCACTGACGATGCCGATAAACGGCAGCAGCAAAAACACGGGCACCGCGAAGGTCGCGATACGCAGCAGCCATTTCAACGCGCTCGATGCGGCATCGCGATGCCACACGACGGACGACGTACTCGCTTGGGTACTCATGTCCGCGCTCCGCTCATTCGCACGGCGAGCAGCATCGATGCGAGCGCGGCGATCATCGTCAGGATGGCGGCGGTCGAGCCGACCGTGTAGTTCAGCACGCCGTGCATCTGCTGATCGATGTAGAGCGCCATGAACATCACCCGATGCCCGCCGAGAATGCCGGGCGTGACGAGCGCGCTGATCGCGGCCATGAAGACCATCGACGCGCCCGCCGCCAGTCCCGGCCGGCACAGCGGCAAGACCACGCGCACAAACGCCAGAAAAGGCGTCGCGCCGAGATTGATGGCGGCTTCCTCGAGCGCGGGATCGATCTTGCGGATGGCGCTCGTCAGCATCAGCACCATGAAGGGAAACTCCACATGCACCATGCCGATGAGCGCGCCGGTGTAGTTGAAGATCCACTGCACGGGTTCCTTCACCACACCGGAACCCAGCAAGAGCGTATTGAGCATGCCGTGTTCGGTAAGCACCGGAATCCAGCCGAGATTGCGGATCACGGCGCTGATGAGCAACGGCAACACCGTCACGAACAAAAGCGGCGTGCGCCAGCGCGAACGCGTGCGCGCAAGGTAATAGCTGAACGGAAAGCCGAACACCGCGCAGATGATCGCCGTCAATGCGCCGAAGACGAGCGTGTCGAGCAGGATCTGGAGGTAGTACGCATCAGAGAGAAAGCGCGCGTAGTTGGAAAGCGTCCATGTGTCGTCGACACGGCCCATCGAGCCGCCGCCGTGCAGCGACAAGATCAGCAGATAGCCAATAGGCGCGACGAAGAACACGCCAAGAAACGCCAGTCCGGGCAAGGCGAGCGCGCCGTAGGCGGCGCCCCTGCGCTTCGTCGCCGAAAGCGGCGAAGGCGTCGCGGCGAGATCGCCGCCTGTCAGCAAGGCATCGTTGCTCATGTGGCGGCCTCGTCGCGCAAGAGGACGGCATCGCCGTGGTGCCAGCCGAGCGTGACGGTATCGCCAGCGGCGGGTGCCGCGCGGCCCGACGTGCGCACGATGAGCGGCTCGCTTGCCTGCGTGCGGACTTCGAGATACCAACCGTCGCCCGCATACGTGGCGAGTTCCACGCGGCCCTGCACGCGGTTCGGCAAACCCGCGCCGATCTGAATGCGCTCCGGCCGCAACGCGAGCAACAGCGGTTCGCCGGGCGCGGGCGTTGCGCCGCCGGCGAGATCGACATCGAATGGTTCGGCCGTCTGGCGGCTTTGCACGCGCAAGCGGCCATCGGCGCCGAGCGCGCCCGCCGTCACCGCGACGAGATTGATCTTGCCGATGAAACTCGCGACGTAGCGATCCACCGGCCGGTCGTACAGTTCCTGCGGCGAGCCAATCTGACTGATACCGCCCTGCCGCATCACGACGATGCGATCCGAAAGACTCAGCGCCTCGCTCTGATCGTGCGTGACGAAGATGGTCGTGATGCCCACTTCGCGCTGAATGCGCTTGATCTCCGCCTGCAATTCCTCGCGCAGTTTCTGATCGAGCGCGCCGAGCGGTTCGTCGAGCAACAGCACGCGCGGATTGATGACGAGCGCCCTCGCCAGCGCGACACGCTGCTTCTGCCCGCCCGATAGCTGGTCCGGGTAACGATCCGCATAACCCGAAAGGCGCACGCGGTCGAGCGCTTCGGTGGCGCGCCGTTTGATCTCCTTGCCCGGCAGCTTGCGCACGCGTAGACCGAAGGCGAGATTCTGCGCGACCGTCAGATGCGGAAACAGCGCGTACTGTTGAAACACCATGCCCGTATTGCGCCGATGAGCCGGAACCTGCGTCACATCCTCGCCGCCGATATGGACCGAGCCCGCATCCGGCGTGACGAAGCCCGCAACCATGCGGAGACACGTCGTCTTGCCGCATCCGCTCGGGCCGAGCAAGGTAAGGAATTCGCCGTCGCGCACGGAAAGCGAGACCGCATCGACGACCGGTGCGCCGTCGTAGCGCTTGATGACGCTATGCAATTGAACCGTTGCCATGGACGCTCTGAGATGCAGCGCGTGGCCGCGCCGGTTGGATGGAACGAGCACTGGAGAGACGCGTCGTCGCAGAACAAAAAGAATAAGAGCCCGCATGCCGAGGCCAAACCAATTTTCCTGGCTTAGAAAAGTGACGGCGCGGTGATAAACGAATTCACCGATGGGTGATTAACTAAGGAGACGATCTGATACATTGCGCATCACCCAGACGCTCGAACTCCGCTCATGCGCCTTTCAGCCCTTGTGTTTGTCGCGCTTGCCGCCGTCTCCGTCGCGCGCGCGGACGAACCCGAAAGCCTCGCCGCCGATTTGCATGAAACCGTCGTGCAGGTTCCGATGATCGAGAAAGGCTTGTTCGGCGACTCGCGCCGTGAGCTGGTCGCGACGCTCTATCAGCCGGATGGCGCGGGGCCGTTTCCGCTCATCGTGCTGAGTCACGGCAGTCCGCCCGATCCGCTCAATCGCGTGAAGACCGGGCGTTATCGGCTGATTCCGCAGATTCGTACTTTCGTGGAAATGGGTTTTGCCGTGATCGTGCCGATTCGCCGAGGCTATGGCGCGACGGGCGGCACGTATGCCGAGAGCACTGGCAAGTGCGCCACTGCCGACTACGAAGCATCCGGCAATGCAGCCGCACAGGACATTCTCGCGACCATCGCGTATGCGAAGACCCAGCCGCAAGTGGACGGCAACCGGATCGTGCTGGCGGGGCAATCTGCGGGCGGGTTTTCTTCGCTGGCGGCGGCGAGCTTCGATCCGCACGGCGTGATAGCGGTGCTCAACTTCTCGGGCGGACGCGGCGGCGATCCGGCAAGGCATCCAACCGTGCCGTGCGCCCCGGACAACATGCTGAGAGCGATCACGCACTTCGCGGGCACCGTGCGCGTGCCGGTGCTTTGGCACTATGTCGAGAACGATCAGTACTTCGGCCCGGACTACACGCGAAGCTGGTTCAACGCATTCCAGCAAGCAGGCGGCCAAGGTCAGTTCGTGATGGAGCCGCCCTACGGTGAAAACGGTCACGGAATGTTCGCGTCCCGCGCGGCCATTCCGATCTGGCTGCCTTACGTGCGCAATTTTCTCGCGCCTGTCATTCAGATGCGTTGACTCTCAAGCTCGCAAGCGATGCGCGTTGCTTGCCGTCGGCGTCGAAGTTGTCGTCGGCGAGCCAGCGTTCAAATGCGGCGCGCACCGTGGGCCAGTCTTTATCGATGATCGAATACCACGCGGTATCGCGGTTACGCCCCTTGTACACGATAGCTTGCCTGAAGATGCCTTCGAACTCGAAGCCGAGTCGCAGCGCCGTCTTGCGCGATGGCGCGTTCAGGCTGTCGCATTTCCATTCGTAGCGCCGGTATTGCAGGGCTTCGAACACGTAGCGCATCAGCAGATACTGCGCTTCGGTCGAGATGCGCGTTTGCTTGAGCAGCGGCGAAAACGTCACGCTGCCCACTTCGATTACGCCATGAACCGGCTCGATGCGCATCAGCGCGAACGTCCCGACTGCCTTGCCGCTGGATTTATCGATGACGGCGTAGTGCAACGGATCGGCCGATGCCGCCGCTTGTGTCAAATACGTGCGAAACGCCGCAAACTCCTTAAACGGACCGGTGAACAGATAGGTCCAGTCGCTCGGCTCGCTGTACGCGTGGAAAAGATCCTGCGCATGTGCGTCGACATCGAGCGGCACGATCTTGCAGTGCGTGCCTTCGACGACGATTCGCGCGGGCCGCTCGCGCGTTTTCCAGTCGGTCACGGCATCGCCGATAGCTTGTTGGTACTCGTTGGTTCTTGCCATACGCCGGAAGTCTCCTCTTTCAGTTGAATTTGCAGTGTAGTGTGGCACGAACGAAAAACGACCGATCGTTCGCAGGGCAGGCCCGTGTTTTGCGATAAGGATATTCGTGGAGGCAAACCGTCCCACGCAACCATTCAAGGAGGTTCACCATGAACAAGGATCAAGTTAAGGGTACCGCCGAAAAGGTGAAGGGCAAGGCGAATGAGGCGGTCGGCAAGATGACTGGCGACACCGCCCAGCAAGTGAAGGGTCAGGTCCAGCAAGGCGCCGGCGAAGCTCGCAAGCAATACGGCGACGTCAAGGAAGAAGTGAAGAAGGACCAGCGCTAAGTCGCTAAATGCCTCCAGGAGCGAGCCTTGAGCCGCTCCCTGCAAGTTGAGGTTTGATGCCGGCACGAGAGCTTCGCGCTCACTTGCCGGCATCGTTTCGTTTCGCAGTTTGCGTTTGATATATTGGCCGCTTCCGTCCCTCGACTTATTCAACAATGCGAGTCGGCCGCCCGGTCAAACCTCTGCCTCATCCCGATTGCGACTATTGCGGCGTGCCAGCGACGCTTGTTCGTTCGGGCGATGAAATCTACCCGTATCGCGACGATCACGGCCCGCTCTGGGTCTGTGCGCCTTGTCAGGCGTGGATCGGTGTTTTCCCGCGCAGCACGCGCCTGGTTCCGCTCGGGCGTCTGGCCGATGCCGCTTTACGCGATCTGAAGACAAAACTACACGCTGCCCTCGAACCGCTCGCCCAGGCAAAAGTGCGCCGCGACGCGTGCAATATTTTCGAAGCCCGCGCAAAGGGCCTGAAGTGGCTCGCGCAGCAAATCGGCGCCGATACGGTAAAACCGTCCATCCACTCGCTGGACGCGGCGCAGTGCGAGCGCGCCATTGCGATCCTCGAAGAATTTGCACGCTTACGCCAAAACAACCCTTCAGAAAACGCGTGGGACGAACGTTAACGAGAGAAGTCAACCACGACGGCGCTTCTTTCGCTTATACGCATGTCACGCACCCTTCCTTTTCAGCGTTCGCCGCAGGCTTCGCGCGCGCGGCTGTCCAAAGCGCAACTGCTGCCGATTCCTCGCGCGGTAGCCAACGAACTCGCGTTGCAAGTGCATCTGTCATTGCAAGCGCTGCGTGCCGGCGCCACCGACATCGCACCCGCCCAGCAGATCACCGAAGCGATGCTGCTCGCGCGCTTCCTGTCCGAAGCGGGTCACGGCGACTTCTCCCACGACGCGCTGATGGCCGCGGACCGCATCATGGCCGAAGTATTCGATGGCGGCCGCGAATCCGGCACGTGGACCCTTGCGCCGGAAGCATTCGAGCAGATCGCGGCAATCGTCTCCTTGTACGATCATCAGTTGCAGCGCGCCACGCTCGCCGCCCTGACGACGGCAAGCGAGCGCCTCGACCGCTTCAAGGCTGGCGAAGCGTATCAACCGATGCAGCAACGCCGCGCCTTGAGTTAGCTTCAAGGCGTTTGCAGGCCGCCGTCCATGAGGCGCGTTTGCGTCCATACGGTAACGGCGGCCTCGCAGGGATATTTCGCGGCTTCCTTCTCGTCGATATCGACGCCCAAGCCTGGCTTGTCGTTCGCATGAACGTAGCCGTCGCGAAACTCCGGCAGGCCGGGGAACACATCGAGCAAGGCGGCACGCGGCCCTTTCAGATTCTGGATCACGAAGTTGGGCGGTTCCGTGCCCGACCATTCCTGCACGCCGAAATTACGCGACGCCAGATCGATATGAATATTCGCCGCATGCGCGAGCGGCGACATATCGCCTGGACCGTGCCATGCCGTGCGCACGCCGAACTGCTCCGCGAAAATCTGCAGCTTGCGTCCCGCCGTGATGCCGCCTATCTGACTCAGATGCACGCGCACGAAATCGATCAACCGTTCAGTGATCAGAAAACGCCATTCATAAGGGTTGTTGAACAACTCGCCTTGCGCGAGCGGCGTCGTGGTCTTCGCGCGTAGCTGGCGCATCCATTCGCCTTCTTCCAGCGCGATCGCATCTTCGAGAAAGAAAAGTTCATACGGTTCCAGCTCGCGTGCGAAGCGAATTGCTTCCACTGGCTTCAGGCGCTCGTGCACGTCGTGGCACAACGCGACATCGAAACCGATCTTGCTGCGAATTCCATCGAAGAGCTTCAGCGTATCGCGAATATATTTTCGGCTGTCGAGATAGATGCCATCGGGCGCGCCGCGCGGTGCGCTCTGCGGTGCCTTGCCAAAACCGCCACCGCCATAACCACCGCTTTGACAGCGAATATGCGTGATGCCCTGCTCGCGATATCGCTGAATGTTCTCGCAGAGTTCGTTGAGATCGCGACCATCCGCATGACGATAGATCGGCACGCCTTCGCGCACCTTGCCACCGAAAAGCTGATAGAGCGGCATGTTCGCGAGCTTGCCCTTGATGTCCCACAAGGCCATGTCGATGCCGGAGATCGCGTTGTTCTCTATCGGCCCGTTACGCCAGTAAGCGTTTTGATGCATGAGCTGCCATTGCTCTTCGATAGCTTGCGCATCGCGCCCGATGAGCAGCGGCCGCAAATACTCTTCGATCAGACATTTGACCGCGAGATGCCGGTAGGCGAAGGTCGCGCAGCCGAGCCCATGGAGACCGTCCTGATTCGTCTCGACCTTCACGACGAGCAGATTGATGCCTTCCGGCGCGGTCAGTATGACTTTGACATCGGTGATGAGGATGGCCATGAGGTTACTTCGCAAGAACGGAAGGCGTGGAATTGCCCGCGCCTCCCTTGGGCGTGGAACGTTCACCGGTGGTGGCGGGCACGAGCATCATCAGCACGACCGAAGCGAAGAGCGCCGCAGCCATGAACACATACGATGCGGACGGACTGCCCGTCGCGCCATTCAGATAGCCGACGACCCACGAACCGCAGAACGCGCCGAGTGCGCCGCACGCATTGATGAGTCCGATCGCCCCGCCGAGCACGTTGCTCGGAATGAGTTCCGGCACGAGCGCGAAGAACGGTCCGTAGGGCGCGTACATGGTGCCGCCCGCGATCACGAGCAAGCCGAACGAGAGCCAGAAGTTGGAGCTGCCGACGAGATAGGAGCCGACGAACGCGATCGTTCCGATTAGCAGCAGCGGCCACACGAAGAGCTTGCGATTACGCGTCTTGTCGGAGAGCCACGATGCCAGCAGCATCAGGATGATGGCCGCGAGATAAGGCACCGCCGCGAGCCAGCCGACCGACACGATGTCGATGGTCGAGGCCGCCTTCAGGATGGACGGCAGCCACATGATGAAGCCGTACACGCCGATACTCCACAGCGCGTGGATAGCGCAGCACTTGAGCACGATGGACGACCGAAACGCCGACTTGTAATCGCGCACGGGTGCGATGTGCGCCTGTTCCGAGACGAGACGCGCTTGCAGTTCGGCTTTCTCGGCGTCGCTCATCCAGGTGACTTCGGAGGGACGGTCCTTCACCGTGAACCACCACACCACGGCCCATGCAATAGCCGGCACGCCTTCGATGATGAACATCTCGCGCCAGCCGAAGCTCTTCACGAGATAGCCCGAAACCACCGACATCCACAGCACCGTCACGGGGTTGCCGAGAATGAGGAACGTGTTCGCGCGCGAGCGTTCGGTGCGCGTGAACCAGCGGCTGATGTACATGAGCATGGAAGGCATCACCGCCGCCTCGACGATGCCGAGCACGAAGCGCAGCACCATCAGCATCGGGATATTGCTCACCATGCCCGTCAACGCGGCGCACACGCCCCAGAGCACGAGGCTGATGAAGATGAGTTTCTTGACGCTGTTCTTTTGCGCGTAGATCGCGCCGGGCACTTGAAACAAGCAGTATCCAAGAAAGAACAGCGAGCCGATGAGCGACGACGTCGCATGCGTGATGCCGAGATCGCGGTCGATGCCCGCCGCAGCCGCGAAGCCATAATTCGCGCGATCCAGATACGCAAGACTGTATGTGATGAAGATGATGGGCATGAGATACCACCATCTTTGCGGTGCCACCGTTTTGACGCTATCCATGTTGTCTCCAAGATTCATGGTGATACTTCAAAGCACGGCGAGCCAACCGCCATCGACATAAATGATCTGGCCGTTCACATAGCTCGATGCAGGCGACGCGAGATATACCGCCGTGCCGACGAGTTCCTCGGGCTTGCCCCAGCGTTGCGACGGATTGCTCGCCTTGACCCATGCGTCGAACTGCACGTTATCGACGAGCGCCTGATTCATGTCGGTGAGGATGTAGCCAGGGCCGATGGCGTTCGCCTGAATATCGAACGCGGCCCATTCGGCGCTCATGGCGCGCGTGAGCATCTTCACCCCGCCCTTGGCCGCCGTATAAGGCGCGACGGTGGCGCGCGCGCCTTCGCTCGTCAGCGACCCGATGTTGATGACCTTGCCACCCTTGCCGCGCGCGATCATGCGCCGCGCCGCTTCCTTCGCGACGATGAACGCGCTCGTGAGATTGGTGTCGATCACGCGTTGCCAGTCCGCGAGCGCGAGTTCGACGAGCGGCTTGCGAAACTGGATGCCCGCGTTATTCACGAGGATATCGACCTCGACGCCTTCGGCGTCCCACGCCTCGAAGGCGGCGGCGACCGCGGTTTCATCGGTGACATCGAATGCACGGCCTTGCGCCGTGGCGCCCCGTTCGCGCAGACGGCGCACGGCTTCATCGACGGTATCGGCCCGCGTGCCGTTCACGATGATGCCCGCGCCCGCTTGCGCCAGGCCTTCCGCCAGCGCAAAGCCGATGCCGCGCGCCGATCCCGTTACGAGCGCGGTGCGGCCGCTCAAGTCGAACAACTGTGTCATGCGTAAGTCCTCGGTTGAATCGTTTCGCGTTGCAGGTTCAAAGCGGCTTGTCGTTGAGCGTGCGCGTCATCGCGGCGCGATCGTCGAAGTCCTTCTCCGCCCGCTCGATGAGCGTAAGCACCGCGCGCTCGGCGGCGGCGGTATCGCCCTGTTCGATTGCGACGCAGAGCGCTTCGTGCATCGGCAACGAACGCGCGGGACCGCCCGCGATCTCCGAGCTCAGTTCGAAACTCGTACGCAGGATGGCCGACAGCGCGTTCTGCATCTGCTGGATGAACTGGTTATGGCAAGCGGTGAGAATCGCGCCGTGAAAAGCAAGGTCGGCGGGAACGTATTCGCCCTGGCCCGCGACAGCCCGCTCCATTGCCTTGAATGCGCGTCGAATGTCCTTGCGGTCCTGCGCGGTCGCCCGTTTCGCGGCGAGCTTCGCGGCATTCGGTTCAATGATGAGCCGCAACTCCATCAGGTCCTGAATGAGCGCGTCGTCGATTGCGCCTGCGCGTGCGCGCCACGTGATGACGTCGGGATCGAAAAGCTGCCACTGCGCGCGCGGCAGCACGATGGTGCCGTGGCGGCGGCGCACCTGAAGCATGCCCTTCGCCGACAACGACTTCATCGTCTCGCGGATAGTGATGCGGCTCACCTGCATCTGCTCCGCGAGTTCTGTCTCGGCAGGCAGGATGTCGCCGGGCGCGAATTTGCCGGAGCAAATCTGTTCGCCCATCTCGTTGAGCACTTGACTATGCAAAGTCGGCATTTTTCTATGTCTCTAGATCATACGTATGATTTGGAAGGTATCAATCAAACGGCCGTCAGAACAATGCGGGTTGTCCCTAGCATGGCGTCAGCGAAGGCCGGGGCACCAGGATTCGGCGGTTAGTTGCGCGGCGTCGATCAGACGGCCGTATCTCGCTGGACTTGAGTGCCGCATATGCGCTGAACAGAAAGTCGAAAAGGCATCACCTTCACCGATTGAAAGGCGAGCACAAGCATTAAACTTTGTTCCGTGGTGCTGATCAACGCACCGCACGAAAGCGGACCCGGCGAGTGCTGAACACACGGCCTCACCTACCTACCTTGACCGAAGCGCAGCCAAGCCAAGGTTCGCTTGAAGCAGTTGCAAACAGAAGTTGTCTGAAACCAACGCGTTATCTTTATCGCAACAAAGCGCAGCACGTTTTCCCGCTGTAGCCGTAATGCAGGCCTGAGCGCAATGGTCAGGAAGTGAGCAATGAGCAAGTGCAACGACGAAACCCCGTTCGGCCGATGGCCCAGCGGGGTTTGGTTTTTTTGGACTTTGAAACCGGCGTGATGAACTTCGTTGTCATCGTTCCCTGAATGCCTAAAGTTCGCCACTGCCGCGCCGATAACGTACTTGTTGCAGCGATGCTTATAGGACGATCGGTCGTTCTTGCAACATCGGTTCAAGAGACTTTTCAAGCTTTTCTCAAATGCGAGCTTCGAGGCAAACGATTGTCCGACGCTCGCCGCCCAGGGCCGCGCGTCGTGGAAGACGCAGGCTGACGTGATACCGCTTTAGTGGTCCAGCACCGATCTTCGTGTCGGACGGTTTCGTTCGTCCTCGGATTTGCGTTTATACGGATGACTAACTTCCGTTGCGTCTGGTCCGTGCGGATGATCACGCCTTCTTTAAGGGATTCTGTATCGTTATGAAGACCGTGCCTCTTTCCTTTGCAACCCGTTTTACCGCGCCAAGCGCGATCAAGCTTGCTGCAGCGCTCGCCGCGAGCCTCGTTCTCGCGGCATGTGGCGGCGGCGGTGGCGGAGGCGATGCGAAGGAAGCGTCGAGCACCTCGGCGGCAGGCACTAACTCGTCCGGCTCCGCAGCGACGACTACAACCACGACCACGACCCAAAGCGGCGCTGCATCGGCTTCGGCCGCGACCACCACGACGACGACGGCATCCACGAGCGACACGACGTCGTCCGCGCATACGGTCAGCGGCAGCAACTCGACCAGCAGCAACGACACGACCGTCATCGCGCCCACGGCGCCCGCAGCGCCCGTAACGCCCGTAACGCCCATTGTCCCGCCCGTTGCAAACAACCCTCCGGCGTCATCAGGCTCACCCGCTTCCGGCACGATCGTCACGCCCGTCACACCCGTGACCGTGCACTCGATCTTCTATGGCGCGAACGGCCACAACAACGAAGGCGGCGCCTACGACATATCGAGCCCCGCGCTGCAACTCTCGCAGTTGCAGGATCTAGGCGTGAAGATGTATCGCAACGAAGTGTTCAGCGCGTTTGGTGCGACCAAGCTCGCCGGCATTGCAACGACGATGGCCGCGGGCGGCGTGACCGTCTACCCCGTCATGCTGATGGACCTGAACTACAGCAGCGAAGCCGATGCCTATAACGCGGCCTTCACGCTCGGTCAGCAGACGGCGGCCGCATATCGCTATCCGTACTATGAAGTCAGCAACGAGCTCGAAGCGCTATGCCTCACCGGGAACGTGGACGGCATCTATCCGCAGCACTACGACAACGCGAAGTTTCAGATTGCACGCGGCGTGATCCGCGGCATGATCGCGGGCGTGAAGTCCGTCGATACGGCGGGCAAGATCGTCATGGGCGGCGGCGCGTGGATGCACTACGGCTTCGATCAGATGCTCGCCAACGGCACGCAACCCGACGGCACCACGAATCACCCCATCGTGAGCTGGGACATTACCGCATGGCACTGGTATTCGGATCAGGGCGACATCGTGAACGCTTGCGGCGGCACCGGATGCCACAACGTGCTCGCGGCGCTCGCGCAGTTCAATAAGCCCATCTGGATCAACGAATTCGGTGTGCGTCCGAGCTATGGCACGGACACGCAAACCGCGAACTATCTGGTCGGCAACCTTATGATGGCGGAGTTCGTGCTGCTCGCGAGGCAATACAACATCCAGTCCATCCAGACTTACGAGCTCTATGACGACCCGGTGGGCGGCGAAGGTCCCTACGGCCTGATGCAGAACGACGGCAGGACCATCAAGCCGAAGTACACGGCGTTCAAGAACTTCGTCGCCGCGAACCCAATGTAAGGGCCGCTGTGCCGCTCAAAGCTGCACGCCGCGAGTGAGCGCGCCATCGACGACGAAGTTGGCGCCGCTCACGAAACTCGCCGCCGGACTCGCGATGAACGCAACGGCGTTCGCGATCTCCTGCGGCTTTGCCATACGTCCTGTCGGGTTCAACGCGAGCGCCTTGGCGAAGAGCTCGGGATCGTTATGCTCGATCCAGTCCCACACGCCGCCTTCGAAGTACACATTGCCGGGCGACACCGTGTTCGCGCGAATGCCCTTCGCGGCAAGCTGATTCGCAAGCCCCTGCATGTAGTGAACGAGCGCCGCCTTGAAAACACCATACGGTCCCGCCGCGAAATCGATCTCGCGTCCCGACACGCTGGAAATGGCCACGATAGACGCAGCCGCGCTCTGTTCGAGGTAGGGCATGGCGGAATTGACGAGATGAACCGTGCCGAGCAAGTCGGTCTCGAACTCCTTGCGCCACGATTCGATGTCGTTGCCGATAGCGAGCGCGCTCACATTGGCGACGATGATATCGATACCGCCCCAGTCCTCTCCAACGCTTTGCACCCAGGTCTCGAGCGCCGCGCCGTCGGCGACATCGACGGCTGCGCCCAGCGAACGCGCGCCGCTCAGTTCCGCGAGCGCATCCGCCGTGCTTGCCACGCTTGCCGCATCGCGCGCACAGATGGCGACATCAGCGCCCTCCTTCGCCAGCGTCTGTGCAATGGCCAGGCCAATGCCCTTGGTCCCGCCCGTGACGATCGCTTTCAATCCCTTGAGTTGCAAGTCCATGTCCGTGGCTCCTGTGCCTAACTTTCCTCTCCGGGCGCGGCGCAGCGTTTGAGCTGCAGCACTTCGCCCGCTTGAATGACCGAGTGACAGATATCGTCGATAGTCACGCGCTTTTCCATCGCCTGCGCCCTGAGCATGTCGTAAGCCTGACTCTCGCTGATCTGATGCATGAGCATGAGGATGCTCTTCGCCTCGCTCAAATGCCGACTGTCGAGCAGCTTCTGTTCGAGCTTCGCAATACGCTGCGTATGTTGACGCGCGCGTCGTGCGTGATAGAGCGCCATGACGATGGCCGACAACAAGCCTGACGCGCGTATGGGCGTGGTGATGATGCCGTCCGATCCCATCTTGATGGCCTGATCGATAAACGTCGGGTTCTCGTAGCCGATGACGCAGATGAGCGGCGGCGCGTCGGGACCGAGCCATTCGTCCTGCGGCGCGCGTTCGTCGGGCCGCAACGCGCGAAACACGAGATCCACGTGATCGGGCAGCACATCCGTGGGCGGCCACACGCGTTCGACCTCGAAGCCAATGCGTCGCAAATGGCTCGTCAACGTGAGGCCGTCGTCATCGTCCGGATGCACGACGATCACGCGCGGACTGCGCTCCAGAATGGAGCCAGTCAGACTGCGCTGTCCTCTGTCGCCTCGCGTGCTCACGTCAGTAGTCCCGCAAGCTCAGCTTGGTCACCCAATCGCCGAGCGTCTGGTGCGTCATATAAGGATCGGGCGCGACCGCGATCTTCGACTCGCGCAACACGCTGAAGTGACCGTCTTCATTCGCGCGGCCAATACGCGGATACAACGCCATATGATGATTCACCGGGTCGATACGCACGCGTCCCTGCGGCGCCGCATACTCCGCGCCGAGCAGATGCGGCATGATCGTGCCGATCTCGTCCGAGCCCGCGCGCGCGCAGGCTTCGGCGAACATGTGCATCTGATAGTACGCAGCCTCCCAGTTCATGTCGGTGGGTGTATCGGCGCCAAAGCGCGTCTGATGATGACGCACGGCGGCGTGATTCTCCGGCGTATCGATGCTTTGAAAATAAGGCGCGGCCGTGTAGTGTCCTTGTGCGATTCCTCGTTCCATTGCATGAATCTCGGTCTCGGACGTGTTGAGGCTAGCAATGGGCATCACCGCGGGATCGAGGCCGGCGCGCGCATAGGCTTCGTAGAGATACGGCACCGTGGCGCCGATCAGCGTGCAAAAAATCCAGTCGGGCGATTTGCGTTTGATGTCCGCGATGACTTCGGCGAACGGCTCGCGCGATACATCGAGCGGAAGATAACGTTCACCGAGAATCGCGCCTTCCGGATGCTGCAACAGCAACTCCTGCATCGTGCGGTTGCACTCATACGGATAGACATAGCGCGAGCCGACCATATACACACGCGCACCGAACGTCTCCGTCATGAAGTCGGCCAACTGCACGCCATTTTGATTCGGCGATGCCCCGCTATAAATGATGTTGTCCGAATACTCGAAGCCTTCATACTGCTGCGAATAAATGAGCAGACGATTGTGCTTCTCGACCACCGGCAACATGGCCTTGCGGCTCGTGGACGTGTAACCGCCGAAGATCACGTTCACGCCGTCTTTCATGATGAGCCATTCCGCCCGCTCTCTGAATGCCGCTGGGTCGGACGCGGGATCGTAATGAACCGCCACGAGTTCGCGCCCGCCAATGCCACCGCACGCGTTGATCTCGGCCATTGCAAGCGCCGCCCCGCGCCATTGCGAACGTTCGAGCAGTGCAGTCGCGCCGCTCGTGGAAGAAAGCAGGCCCACTTTGATGGGATCGGACAAAGCCATAGCGTGACACGCTCACCGGAAATGTACGGACGCGCAACGCGTGAACTCGAGCGTCGCACGCCTTTATTTGAGTGTTATTTCAGGTAGCGCTTCGCGACCATGGCGCCCACCGTGTATTTCGGATCGACGAAGTTGCCGAGCCGAACCTTGCCTACCTGACTCAGCATCATATATGCATCCCACTTGTCGAAGCCATATTCGGCGGCCATCCACAACACGAGCTCACGGTACGCAATGCGCGTGGCGTCTTCCAACGGACGCGCACTACCGATACTCATCAGCGCGTCTTCGTTTTCGAGTCGCGGCCAATCGATCTTCCAGCCCTTGATGAGATCGACGCGCACCGTCGTCGTGCTTTGATACTCCACCGCCGTGCCGCACACTTCGCCATCGCCCTGGCAGGCGTGTGCATCGCCGATAAAAAGCCGTCCGCCTGGCGAGCGCACCGGCAAGTAGGTGATGCTGCCTGGCCCCATGTCGGGCACATCCATGTTGCCGCCGTGCGAATCCGGCGTGAGCGAGTTGATGGAGTCGATCTCCGGCGAAAGACTCAAGGTGCCGATATGCGGCTTGTACGGCAACGTATTGCGCTTGCTCCAATAGACGTTCTCTTCGTCGATCTTGATCTTGCGCACGATCTCGGGCAGCGGCTCGTTGAGAAGCGCCGTGTAGTCCGTGCCCGTGAGGCCGCCGAAGTTGGGGATCATGCAGCAGAAGCCGTGCGGGTCGTCACCGCGCGGCGACATCTTTTCGATGTACACGGCCACCACGTCGCCCTTCTCCGCGCCTTCTATCATGACGGGTCCGTTCTGCGGATTGAGAAACGGCACGGTCAGCAGTTCGGACGGCTTGTCGGTCTCTTCCTTGATCTTGCCTTCGAAGGCATCGCGCGTTTCAACTACGATACGGTCGCCCGGTTTCACATGCAGCACCGGTTGCGAATAAGGACCGATGGTGTAGTGGAATGTCTGCTGCAACTCTTCCGTGAGATGGTGCTCAACCGGCTCGCGGTTCGCGCCGACGCCACGTTTCATCATGATCGAATCTTCAAGCCATTTCATGTCCGATGCTCCTTCACAGTGCCAGATACTGGCGAATCAGTTGTTCGTCTCCGAGTTGCGCCGGGCTCAGGGTATCGACTATGCGGCCCTTGTCCATCACGCAGCAGCGCGACGCAATGCGCTCTACCATGCCCATGTCCTGCTCGACCAGCAATACGCCGATACGCGCCTCCCGCGCAATCCGTTGAATGGTGTCGCCGATGAGCGTGACGATCGACGGTTGAATGCCCTCGGACGGCTCATCGAGCAACAACACCTTGGGCGCGCTGATCAACGCGCGCGCAATCGCCAGTTGCTGTTGTTCGCCGCCGCTCATGGTGCCCGCCCTTTGCCGGTAACGCGCCTTGAGAATCGGAAAGTACTCGACGACTTTCGCCTTCATCTCGGCGGCCTGCGCGCGATTAGCCTGTGCACCGACCTGCAGGTTCTCGGCCACGGTCAACATGCCGAATATCTCGCGCCCTTGCGGCACATAACCGATGCCTTGCTGCGCTCGCACGTAAGGCTTCGCATGCCCGAGCTCGACGCCATCGAGCGCAATGCTTCCCGCGCTCAACGGCACGAGTCCGATCAACGCGCGCATCAACGTGGTCTTGCCCACGCCGTTGCGGCCGATCATTGCGAGCACTTCGCCGCGTTCTATGCCGAAGGACACGCTATTCAACACGCGTCCGCCGCCATAGCCGCCTTCCACGCCCGATACCTCGAAGAAGGCGCTCATTGCTTCTTCCCCAGATAAACCTCGGCAACATCGTCGCGCGCGAGAATTTCATCGAGCGGACCATCGGCGAGAAGGCGTCCGCCGTGCAGCACGCTCACGCGCGTTGCGATCTGCTTCACGAAGGTCATGTCGTGTTCGACGACCATCATCGTGAGACCATCGTCGCGTAGTTGCTTGATGAGTTCGCCGGTCGCGTGCGTCTCTTCCACCGACATGCCGGCCACGGGTTCATCGAGAAAGAGTAGCTTCGGGCGCAGCGATACGGCCATCGCTATTTCAAGCCATTGCTTCTTGCCGTGCGAAAGATTGCGCGCCGGTACATGCTCTTCCTGCGCGAGCAAGAAGCGTTGCAAGAGTTCGTCGATGCTCTCGGGCCTGTCATCTTTCGCGCGATGCAGCGACAGTTGCAGATGCTGGCGCACGGTGAGGTCCGGGAACACGCCGGGTATCTGAAACTTGATGCTCATGCCCATGCGTATGCGCTCATGCGGCAACACATGGTTCATGTCGCGGCCGAGAAAATACACGCTGCCGTCCGATGGTTTATGTTCACCGGTAATGAGCTTGAAGAACGTGCTCTTGCCCGCGCCATTGGGACCGATCACGCAACGTATCTCGCCCGCATCGATCTGAAAGTCGATACCGTTGATCACATGCGCGCCGCCGAAGTGCTTCTTGAGCGCGCGCGTTTCGAGTAAGGCCGTCAAGATTTGCTCTCCTTGTGCGCATTGATCGCGCCATGCGAATGCGTCCGGTCGCGTTCGAAGAGTCGTCGCAGCAACTTCGCCGACGATGGCAGCAAGCCTTCGGGCGCCGCGAGCACGACGATCAGCAGGATCGCACCCATCAGAATGAGCGCGTACTGGCTGCCGTACACCGCGAGGTTCTGCGAGAGCCACACGAGCAATGCAGTGCCGATGATCGCGCCGCCGATGCTCTGCCTGCCCGCGGTAGCCACCCAGATGACGGGCATTGCGGCTGCGGTGAGTCCCATCGTCGATGGCGTGATATAGGACCCCCAGATCGTATAGAGCGCACCGGACAGGCCGCCGAGCGTGGAGCCGAATACGAAGATCATCCACTGATGCCGGCGGATATCCACGCCCAGCATTTCCGCGCGCTGCGGGTTCTCGCGGATCGCGACGAGCGTGAGTCCGAAGGTTCCGTCGAGCAGGCGTTTAGTGATCGCATACACGATCAGCAGCAATACCAGCACGAGGTAATAGAAGCTCGCGTTCTCCAGCGTGAGCGTGCCGCCGGGCCACGGAATGGTGAGCTGCGGCATGCCGCCCATGCCGTTGTAGCCGTTGAGCGGCGCCTGTCCGATGGTCCATTGCGGCCCCGCCGTCTGCGCCATGAACGTTTCGAGCACGAGCGTGACCGACAAGGTCACGATGCCGATGAACACACCCTTGATGCGCCCGTAGAAGATCATGTAGCCGATCAACGCGGCCACCACGACGCTCACCAGCAAGCCGACGATCACGCCGAGCCACGACTGATACCAGTAGTCGCCGAAGTTGAGCGTAAAGACGCCATACGTATAGCCTGAAAGCCCGAAGAACGCGGTCTGTCCGAACGAGAGAATGCCGCCGTGGCCCCACATCGCCGCAAGTCCGACGGCGCTGAAAGCCCACACGAGACAGTAGGCGAGATTGCCGCTTGCGGTGGCGTCGATCACCATCGGCAAGCAAAATGCGACGAGCCACGGCAGACACTTCAATGCGATTGATTTGTTCACACGAGGCTCCTAACGCAAGCGGGTGAACAGATTGCCGAGGCCTTGCGGCATCAGCCGGATGACGACGATCACCGTCACCAGCAAGCCGATCTGCCCGAACAACTGACCATACGATGCAGTGAGCGCCGTCTGTATCACCGCGAGCACGGCAGCGGCAGGCGTGGTGCCCGCAATGACGTTGGCGCCGCCGACCACCACCGAGACGAACGCCTGCACGATGAAGTTGCTGCCCATCGTGGGCACGGCGGTCATGGTCGGTGCATAGAGCGCGCCGGTCAGCCCCGCGAGCCCCGCACCGAGCGCGAAGGTCAGCGTGTAGAGCCGGTCCGTGCGCAAGCCGAGACATTGCGCGATGTTCGCGTTCTGTATGGTGGCCCGTGCGCAGACGCCATAGTTGGTCTTGAAGAACAGGAGGTACAACGCGAACAGAATCACGAGCGCGATCACCGGCAGGACGGCGCGATACACCGAGAACGAGTATTCGCCGACATAGAACGATCCGAACGGCGTGCCGATGCCTTCTATCGACGGCCCGGCGACCAGCAGCATGGTCTGTTGCACGATAAGGCTGATGGCCCACGTTGCGACCACCGAATCGAAGAGACGGTCGTAGAGATGACGTATCACCAGACGTTCGATGACGACACCCGCTATCGCAGCGGCGATCGCGCCGAGCAGCATCGCGAGCGGTAAGGGCACGCCGCGCTTCGCCGCGATGATCGTCACATACGCGCCGCACATGATGAATTCGCCATGCGCAAGGTTGATCACGCCCATCATGCCGAAGATCACGGCAAGACCGAGCGCTGCGAGCACGAGATAAGCGAAGCTGTCGCCGAATTGATAAACGAGCGAATAAAGTACGGACACCGTGGCCATGAATGCGTCACCCAGGTTGC
This sequence comes from Caballeronia sp. GAWG1-1, assembly GCF_023631465.1. NCBI lineage: Bacteria > Pseudomonadati > Pseudomonadota > Betaproteobacteria > Burkholderiales > Burkholderiaceae > Caballeronia > Caballeronia sp. GAWG1-1. The sequence continues at coordinate 65,492 of NZ_JALQDB010000032.1, read as the reverse complement.
CGGCGCGTTTCGCTCGTGACGAGCGGCGCGCCGTTTCCTCAACTTACGACTTCTTCGGCAGATTCGTCGGCGTGTACTGACGATGATCCGGCTTGTTCGGCAGATCGCAGCCGACCTTGCCGAGCCAGTAAGGCTGCACGTCGTCCCATACTTTCGGAATGTCGACCGAGTGATCGTCCTTCACATGCACGAGGTAGATCGTGTGGCTCACGTGATGGCTCTTCGGATCGATACACACCTTGCCCTGCGCGCCTTCCGTGCAGATGCCGCTTTCCAGCGCCTTTTGCACCGCCGCCTGATCAGTGGTCTTGGCCTTTTCAGCCGCCGCCTTGTACAGATAGATGGCGTCGTAAGCGTTGGCCGCTTCCTGGTTGATATACGGCTCGTTCGGGAACTTGGCGTGGAAGCGCTTCTTGAAGTCGTTGCTCGCGGGGGTATCGACTTCCTCGACATAATTCGCCGTCACGTACATGTCCTTGAGCGCGGGCGGTTTGAAGCGCTTGTGCTCGTAGGCCTGGCCCACGTTGACCGAACTCGCCATCGGCAAGTTCAGATGCGCGGACGCTTGCTGCTCGTAATAAGAAGCCTGATTGGCGCCCACCAGCAAGGTCACGACGAAGTCGGGCTTGGCCTTCTGAATGTTCTGAATGGTCTGGCCGAACTGCGAAACGGAAAGCGGAATGAATTCCTCGCCGACCATCGTGCCGCCATTTTCCTTGACGATATTGCGCACCCATTCCGCCGAGATCTGGCCGAAGTTATAGTCGGCCGCGATGGTGTACACCTTCTTGCCGAACTTCTGCATCATCCACGGCAGCAAGGTCGAGAACTGCTGTTCGGGAACGGCGCCCGTGACGAATGTGGTGCTGTCGCAGACGCCGCCTTCGTACTGGTTATCGTAGAAATAAAGTTGCTTGGCGCGGTCCATGATCGGACGAATGGCCTCGCGCGACGCGCTGGAGAACGCGCCGAAAATCACGTCGGGTTTGTCGGTCTGAACGAGCCGCCGTGCAAGCTCCTGGAACTTCGTATTGTCGGACTGCGTGTCATACGCGATCAACGTGATGGGGCGCCCGAGAATGCCGCCCTTTGCGTTGATTTCATCGACGGCGAGTTGCGTCGCGTGGATCTTCGGGATGGTCGCAAGCGCAAAGTTGCCCGAAGCATCTTCGAGCAAGCCGATTTTCACGGGGTCCGCCGCGCTGGCAGCAAGCGACGAGAGACCAAGTCCTGCAAGCAGGGCCAGACGCATCCAGCCAGACGGCTTTGGCAACATTGAGGTTCTCCAGGAAAACAGACAAAAAAAAGCCCCCTGACGAACGCACGGTTCGTCAGGGGGCTTCTACGCCGGGTCCTCAGGCGGACATCGTTGTCGGGCCGTAAGGAATGGAGTCGATACTAGTGCGCCGAAATTCGCGTTGTCAACGAGAAATCAAAATAGTTCGGTGCGCTTCGTGTCTAGTGCGAGTGACGCGGCACCTCCGCGCCCCGGCAGCCCACGAGAAAGTCGAAGTCACAGCCTTCGTCGGCTTGCAGCACATGATCGACATAGAGCTTGCGATAACCGCTCTGGTCCGCGGGCGTCTCGGTCTTCGCCGCCTTCCATGCTTCGAGCCGAGTGTTGATCTCCGCTTCGTCGATATCGATACGCAGCACGCCCTGCATGGCATCGAGCTCGATCCAGTCGCCGTTGCGCACGATAGCCAGCGGACCGCCCGCGCGCGCTTCCGGTGCAACGTGCAGCACGACGGTGCCATAAGCGGTGCCGCTCATGCGAGCATCGGATACGCGCACCATGTCGGTCACGCCTTGCGCGAGAATCTTGGGCGGCAAACCCATGTTGCCGACTTCAGCCATGCCCGGATAACCCTTCGGTCCACAGTTCTTCATCACGAGCACGGAGTCTTTCGTGACCTCGAGTTCGGGATCGGCAATTCTCTGCTTGTAGTCGTCGAAGTTTTCGAACACGACCGCGCGCCCGCGATGCTTGAGTAACGACGCCGTCGCCGCCGACGGCTTCAGCACCGCGCCATTGGGCGCGAGATTGCCGCGCAGCACGCACAGGCCGCCGTCTTCCACGAGCGGTTTGTCGAGCGGCCGGATGACTTCGTCGTTATAGAGCGGCGCTTCCTTGCAGTTCTCCCAGATCGAGTGGCCATTCGCGGTGAGCGCGTTTGGATGCGGCAGCAAATTCGCTTCGCCAAGGCGCCGCAGCACCGCAGGCAAGCCGCCCGCGTAATAAAACTCCTCCATCAGAAAGCGGCCCGATGGCTGAAGGTCGACGAGCGTGGGCGTGCCGCGTCCGACGCGCGTCCAGTCGTCGAGTTGTAAATCGACGCCAATGCGCCCCGCAATCGCCTTCAAGTGAATGGCCGCATTGGTCGAACCGCCAATGGCCGCGTTCGCGCGGATGGCGTTCTCGAATGCTTCACGCGTGAGGAGCTTCGACAGTCGCAAGTCTTCGAGCGCCATTGTGACGATACGCATGCCGGACAAATGCGCGAGCACATAGCGGCGTGCATCGACGGCAGGAATCGCGGCGTTGTGCGGCAAGGTCACGCCGAGCGCTTCGGCCATGCACGCCATGGTCGATGCGGTGCCCATGGTGTTGCAGGTGCCCGCCGAACGCGACATGCCCGCTTCCGCCGACATGAATTCGTGAATCGATATCTTGCCCGCCTTCACTTGCTCGCTCAGTTGCCACACGACCGTGCCCGAGCCGATGTCGCGCCCGTGATGCTTGCCGTTCAACATCGGCCCGCCCGACACGACGATGGCCGGCACGTCGCAACTCGCCGCGCCCATCAGAAGTGCGGGCGTGGTCTTGTCGCAACCGACGAGCAGCACGACCGCATCGACCGGATTGCCGCGAATGGCTTCCTCGACATCCATGCTCGCGAGATTGCGTGTGAACATGGCCGTGGGACGCAGGTTCGATTCGCCATTCGAAAACACCGGAAACTCGACGGGAAAACCGCCCGCCTCGAATACGCCGCGCTTCACGTGCTCGGCGAGCTTGCGGAAGTGCGCATTGCACGGAGTTAGTTCGGACCACGTATTACATATGCCGATGATCGGCTTGCCTTCGAACTCGTGATCGGGAATGCCCTGGTTCTTCATCCAGCTTCGATACATGAAGCCGTTCTTGTCCGCGGTGCCGAACCAGGCGGCCGATCGAAGCTTACGTTTTGGCTCATCCATGTCTTTTACCCACTCTTTGAGAGATGCTGGAAATAGCATGACTATTGCGCTTCATCTTACCGGGAAAACGCTAATCGAAACGTGCGTGAACGCTGCATATAGTTTGGCTAATTCGGCGAGAGGCAATGCTGCAGCGAAGCAAACCGAGTGCTTCGAGCTTCACCACGCCGAACCTGAGAGCGCGATGAATCGAAGAAATAGAACAACGTCGGAGCTGCACGAGCATCCCATCATTTGACGCAAACCCGCACCACTCACTATCTGAACATGATCGACGATCAGTCGACCCATCGACCAACGAGAAAGGGCTAGGAGGAAGACATGGCGCATGATTCAAAAGACGCGGAAGACAACAAGAGCACTATCAACAACGGCCGTCGCGGCCTCATGCAGGGTGCGGGTCTGGGAGCAGCGCTGTCGCTTCTCGGCGCGGCCGGCGGCGCGGGCGGATTGATCTCGTCGGCGCAGGCCGCGGAAACCGCATTTCCGCAGCACAAGAAATGGAAGATCGTGTTCGTCAATCACGTGACCACGAATCCTTTCTTCGTGCCAACGCAATACGGCATTCAGGACGCCTGTTCGCTGCTCGGCATGGATTATCAGTGGACGGGCTCCGCCACTTCGGATGCAGGCGAAATGGTGCGCGCGGTGAATTCCGCCATCGCGGCCAAGGCGGATGCCATCGCCGTTCCTATCGTCGATCCGACCGCCTTCGACAAGCCCATCCAGGCCGCCCTCGATGCGGGCATCGCCGTGTTCGCCTATAACGCCGATGCGCCGCGCGGCAAGACGAGCCCGCGCCTCGCGTACATCGGGCAGGACTTGTATCTCTCTGGCTATCAGATGGGCGAGCGTATTGCGAGTCTCGTCGACAGCGGCCTGGTGGCGCTTTTCATCGCGACGCCGGGACAGTTGAACATCCAGCCGCGCCTCGATGGCGCGAGCGACGCGATCAAGAAGTCCGGCAAGAAGATCGACGTTCAGACGGTCGCCACGGGCGCCACGGTCAACGAAGAGCTTTCGAAGATCAAGGCGTTTTATCTCGGCCATCAGGATCTGAAGGGCATGTTCGCGGTCGATGCAGGCAGCACGCAAGGCGTGGCGCAAGTGATGAAGGAGTCCAACCTGCCGTCGAAGGGCGTGCACGGTGGCGGCTTCGATCTGTTGCCCCAGACCGTTCAGCTAATTCACGAAGGCTTCCTCGATTTCACCATCGACCAGCAGCCTTATGTGCAGGGCTTTTATACGGTCGTGGAAGCGTTCACGTTCCTGGCTTCCGGTGGACTCGTCGGGCCTGCCAACATCAACACGGGCCTGAAGTTCGTCACCAAGGGCACGGTCGAGCCGTATCTCAACACGTCGACGCGCTATGAAGGCAAGTCGACCAAGCCGCAGATCGTGCCGATGAACGGCGCGATCAAATCATGATGAACGCGGTCAACGAACCGCAGAAGACACAAGCTCCCGCGCGCGTTCCACGGCCGCGCGGGGCCTTGTTGTCGAACTGGGCGGCGGAGTTGCGCATCCTGCTCGTGGCCGTGCTGTTGTGCGCGTACTTTCAGGTCATCAATCACGACTTCCTGTTGAGCAACGCGAGTCTCGTCAACCTCTCGCAGTTCATCGCGCCGGTGGCGATCATCGCGTTCGGCGAAGTGATGCTGATGATCGGCGGCGACATCGATCTGTCGGCGGGCATGGTGTTCGCCTTCGCGCCGTTCATGATGGTGTTCGCCAACGACGCGGGCGCGCCCATGTGGCTCGCGGTGATCGCGGGACTCGTCGCGGCGGCGATCATCGGCTTCGTGAATGGCGCGGTGACGGTATGGCTGCGCCTGCCTTCATTCGTCACCACGCTCGGCACGCTGTTTCTCATCAACGGCATCACCTTGACGCTTTCACGCGGCACGCCGGTGGCTACGCCGGGCGAACCGGGCTTCGCTGCCGTGATGGGCGGATGGGGCTATAGCGAGATCATCTGGACGGTGGCGATAGGCTTCGTCATGCACGTGCTGTTACGTCATACGCGATGGGGACTGCATACGCAGGCGGCCGGCGCGAACGCCATTGGCGCGAGCGAGGCCGGAATTCAGGTGAACCGCTTGCGGCTCGGAAACTTCGTTCTCGCCGCAGTGCTCGCGGGCTTCACGGGCATTCTCGAGGGCTACCGCATTACGTCCATCGACCCGCAAGCAGGCGGCAACCAGATCATGTTTCTGGCCGTCGCGGCGGCCGTGATCGGCGGCACGCCACTGACCGGCGGCTCGGGCACCATCGTGGGCGGGCTCATCGGCGCGGCCGTGCTGGGCATTCTGAACGATGGCTTTACGCTCATCGGCATCAACGCGTTCACGTTCAACATCATTCTGGGCGCCGCCATTCTCGCCGCGATGATCTTCAACATCCATATCGGCCGCGTTCGCCGCAAGGGAGGCCGGGTATGAGCGATGTTTCGCAAACCGCCCCGGCGAGCTATGCGCTGCGCGGCGACAACCTCGTCAAGCGCTTCGGCGCGGTGACGGCGCTCGATGGCGTGTCGTTCTCGCTCGGCTCCGGCGAAATTCTTGGCGTGCTGGGCGACAACGGCGCGGGCAAGTCCACGCTCGTCAAGATACTCACGGGCTACCATCAGCAGACCGATGGCAAGCTCGAGATACACGGTGAAGAAACCTTGCTGCGCTCGGTCGATCATGCGCGTTCGCTCGGTATCGAATGTGTGTATCAGGATCTCGCGCTCGCGAATTCGCTGAGCATCTATCACAACATGTTCCTGAATCGCGAGATCGTGAAGCCGGGCCCGTTTCGTCTGCTCGATCACAAGCAGATGCGCGAGCGCGCCGCGCAATGTCTCGACGATATCGGCGTGCATGTGCCTTCCGTCGATCTGCCCGTGGAGCGTCTTTCGGGCGGCCAACGTCAAGCTATCGCGGTGGCGCGCGCCGTCAATTCCAACGCGAAGATTCTGTTGCTCGACGAACCGCTCGCCGCCATGGGCGCACGCGAGGCTGCGCTCATCATCGATCTCGTCTTGCGTCTGAAGGAGAAAGGCGGCCTGTCGATCATCATGATCATGCACAACTACGCGCAGACGCTCGATATCGCCGATCGCATCATCCTGATGCAACGCGGACGCGTGACGTATGAGCAGCGGAGCGCGAATACGTCGGTGGCGGAGCTGATGGAAATCGTGCGGCGGGAATATCGCGCGATGCGTGCGACCACCGCGTAGCGGACGCAACGGGCGCAACGGGCGCGACTTCAGGACATCGGCCGGATCGATATGGACTACCGGAACCCGGCGAAACGCAAGAGCATGCACGGACGGATCGTGCAGGAACTCGGCATGCAGATCGTGAGCGGCGTGTTCGCGCCGGGACAACGTCTGCCTGCCGAGCCCGCGCTCTGCGAAACCTATGGCGTGAGCCGTCCCGTGCTGCGTGAAGCCACGCGCGTGCTGGTGGCGAAGGGACTCGTCGTCTCGAAGCCGCGCGTGGGCAGCGTGGTGCGTGCGCGCGACGAATGGCACATGCTCGATCCCGATGTGCTCGTCTGGACCGTCGGCAATCTCCGTGAAGGCGAGTTCTTTCGTTCGCTGATGACGGTGCGGCAGATCATCGAGCCTGCCGCTGCCGCGCTCGCCGCCATCTCTGCAACGAACGAGGATATCGAGCGTATCGGCGCGGCATATAAGAGCATGGAAGCCGCGCAGACCGCCGAAGAGCTGCTCGAACCGGATCTGTATTTTCATCGCGCGATCATGTCCGCGACGCACAACGACATGCTCGCGTATATCGGCAATATGCTGTCGCTCGCGCTGTCGGAATCGATCAAGCTGACGAGCCGGCATCCGAACACGCATGCGCTGTCGCTGCCGCGGCACAAGGCCATTCTCACTGCAATAGCGCATCGCGATGCGCTCGCCGCGCGTCAGGCGAGCCTCGTGCAACTCAACCACGCGCGCGCCGATGCAACGTCCATTCTGGGCGGCGCAGCCCTGGAACCCGAGCGGCCGCTGTCGGGTTAAGTCAGGATGTCGGTCGCTTTGTGATCCCTATCCACGCCATCGATGAAGAACACCGCGCTGCTCGCGTGCTTCGTGCGTAGCGGCAGGATGCGTTGATAAGCGTCGGATTCGTACCAGGCGCGCACTTGCGCGAGATCGGGAAAGGCGATCACGATGAGATCGCCCCTCCACTCTCCCTCGCGCATTTCCGGGCGTTCACCGTGAATGATGAAGTGACCGTCGAAAGGCGCGAGCGTCGCATCGATCGCTTCCAGATATTGAACGATATCCGCGCACATCTCGACTTCGTGCAGTTGGCCCACGGCGTATGCGGTCATTCGAATGTCTCCCGTTTGATGAGGTGAAGACATCTTCGCGTGCGCCGTGCCGTGCGTCGATTACCTGAGAGGTAAGGCGTGGCCCGCGCTTTAAGCCGATGCAGCGACCACTGCCACCGACGCCTCGCTCGTCAGCATCAGGAAGGTTAGCGTTTCGCGCAGATAAAGTTGCACGGTCGTGTCCGTATGGCTGGTATAGCCTATGGAGAGGTCCTGCCCGAGATGCAGTTCGTAGTCGCCACCGCGCGTGGAAAGCACGCAGCCGCCTTTGATGGCCGGCGCCCAAATGAGATCGCCATCCACTATGCGCTTGATATGCTGGATCACCGGATAGCCCTGATCGCTGGCTTCGGCGAGCGCCGTGTAGGCATCCGCGCCTAGCAGCACCGTGTACGGACCGTCCACGCCCGCAAGCCGCAATTTTTCGAGCGACTCGCTAATGGCACGCGGATAGTCGCTTACGTCGGCAGGGAGTGTCGTCGCGTCGTTGGACGATCCTTCGCGGATGCCCGTGATGTCCGCCGCGCGGAAACCATCGAAAACGGCGCTGTCTTCGGCGATAGCCAGTTCGCTCGCCGCCGTCTTCGCGGGCTGCCAGTCGCCGTCGTTCGAACCGCGCTCGACGCTGTCGATCGATTCGCGCTGCAACGTGAAAGGCACCGTCAGTTCGATGAGCGTCCTCACGTCGTAACGCTTCGCGCTTACGCCCTTGGCAGGCGATGCAATCGCCGTCTGATGTCCCGTTCCCACGCCCGAAAGATCGACACCGCCGGGACCTTTCACATCCACCACGCGCCGGCCGGCAAGCGAGCGCTTGAAGGTGCGCGCCACTTCCGCTTCGATTTGCGACCATGCCGCGCTCGAAATGGGCGCGAGCTCGCGATGCAGGTTATTCATGTCAGGACTGTCCTTTGAGTGAACCGATGTTCAGTGAGCCGTCCGCACGGCTCGGCGTTGCATCGGAAGAAGACGACGATGACGATGCGGGCGCGGGTTGCGCGGCGGGATCGCGGTCGGCGAGTGCTTCGAGCAAGTCGGCCGACGGTACGAAGAACAAGCCGCCCGTGACGGCCCGACTGAAGTCGAGCAGCCGGTCGTAGTTGCCGGGCGGCCTGCCGACGAACATGTTCTCCATCATCTGCTCGGTGGGCGCGGGCGAACGCGCATAGCCGATGAAATACGTGCCGAATTCGCCCGCGCCGGGCCGTCCGAAGGCCATGTTGTGACGCAGGATTTTCACTTCCTGGCCGTTTTCATCGAGCGTGGTGAGCGAACTGTGCGAGCACGAGGGTTTCACGGCTGCGTCGAGTTCGATATCGGACAGCTTCTTGCGGCCGATGATCTTCTCCTGCTGCTCTACCGTCAGCGCGTTCCAAGCGGCCATCTTGTGCAGATACTTTTGCACGATCACATAGCTGCCGCCCGCAAATTCCGCATCTTCCTCACCGATGATCGCGAAGTGCTGCGCCGCGCGGCCCGATGGATTTTCGGTGCCATCCACGAAGCCGACCATATCGCGCAGATCGAAGTAACGAAAGCCGTGCACTTCATCGACGACGGTAACGGCATCGCCGAGTGCCTCGAGCATTTGCGCGGCAAGCTCGAAGCACAGGTCCATGTGGTCCGCGCGGATATGCAGCAGAATGTCGCCGGGCGTGGACATGGCGCGCCGCTCACCCGAACCGAACTCGCGGAACGGATGCAGCGCGGCCGGGCGTGGCGAGCCGAACAGCGAGTCCCAAATGTCGGAGCCGAAGCCGCACACGCAAGAGAGATTCGCGGTTGGAGCTCGCGTGCCAACTGCGCGGACCAGCGCGGCGATATCGCCGCACCAGGAGCGCACGGTGTCGCCGTGCTCGCGTCCGTGCGCCACCGTGGCGACGATAAAGATCGCGCTGCGCGAAATGGGGTTACAGACAGCTTGCGATTCCGGAATCTCGTTGGGCATCTGTTCTATTCGATTGCAAGGAATGATGTTGTCGTAGGCGAAGCGGCTTCAACCGACGCGCACCACGACCGCTCCGGGCCGATGCTCGAGTTCGTCGTTGAACCAGGTTTGCGCGCGCTCGCGCTCGGCTACGTCGGAGTGGGAAGGATCGTTGAGAAAGCGATGCCGGATGGTGCGACGCGCCCACTCTATGCCGTCGCGTAGCGCTTCTTCGACGGTGCGCCATTCCGGCTGCGTGGTCTGCGGCCATTCGTCGATGACGGACGCGCCATCGCGACGAACGTCGATATCCGCGACCCACGCTTCGCGCTCGTTGCGCTTGGCGCGCACGGAAATCTCGAACCCTGCATAAACGTCAACGGCTGACTCCATGGCTTCCTCCACTCGGCATACATGGACATGGTTTCGAAGTGCGTCGTGCCGCCGTCTTTTTCCTGCTGATGACAGAGCGGTGAACGAAATTCTAGATTACAACAAGTTCGTGAAAATGACGTTGAAACGTGCACTCGGTTTGTTGCCGCAGCCCTATCGAAAATCATTGTACGGATGGACGCATGATTTATTTCTTCGTCATCCGAATCAGTTTCGGCGGGAAGGAAGCCGCCTTCGATTCACGCTTTCATTGCGCGACCGGAATCCATCGCGCGTCACTTCGCGCTTGAAAGAGCCCTTCGTGTATCTCGACGATGAATGCGAACGTCAGTCTATTCGTCGTGTTCGTTGGCGGTGCGCGTCTCGTTGCGCAAGTGCCGCCCGAATAAAATCGGGGCGACAAAACGATGAAGCGTTTCGTCATTCCCCTCATCGTGCTCGCGGTGTTGATTGCGTTGCTTTCGATGAACTCGCGGCGCTTGCCGTCAGCGCTCATCGACTGGGCTTCGAGAGCGATTGAAGTGGTCATCGACGAAGTCGTGTGCTGAAACGACTCCGTCTCGACTGAGGTTGCTTACTGCTCGTCGGTTGGCGTGGTGGCTTTGCGCGACCGGCTCGTGCGTGACGTCGTTTTGCGCGCTTTTTTTGCGGGCTTCGGAATGTCGGTTGCATCGCCAGGCTGCACGAAAACGCCTGTATCCGAGGACGCGGCAGCGCTTTCGGCAGCGGCCTTCTTTGCAGCGGTCTTTCGCCCGCCGCGTCGGCTCGCTGAGGGCTTCTTCTCGGTGTGAGATGCAGCGGTGGGTTCCTGGTTGATCGGCGCGGCGGGTTCGTCGGTGACTTCAGACGCGTCGTTATCACTCGATGCGCGACGCTGCGCGTCTCTTCGGCCATTTCGCTTGCCCCGCCCGCGTGGATAGCCCGTGGGTTCGTCGGCCAGTGCGGACGCGTCGTTGTCAGGCGACGCTTGCAAGCGCTCCGACGCGTCTTCGCGACTATCGTGATCGCCGGGTACGACTGCGTGGCCCGCAACTTCGAACGTGTCGTCGTCAGCCAAAGCGCGTGCGAATTCGGGCGCAGGACGCTGCGATCCCCGGCGATCATTCCGCCTGCCACGTCCACGCAAATGGTGGCCCGAGGGTTCGTCGGCAATTGCGAGCGCGTCGTTGTCGGCCGACTCTTGCGCGGGATATTGCGCGTCTTCGCGGGTATGCTCCGTGAATTCATCCACGACTTCGAATGCGTCGTCATCGGCCGAAGTTTGCACGGCCTCTGCAACGGCATGCTGCTTGTCCTTACGGCCGCCACGCTTATCGCGTCGGCGCTGATTGCCCTGAGGCTCCGCCACCGATGCCACCACCGCTTCTCCCTGCCCCGCATCCGCGCTCACCGTCTGGGCCGCACGAAAGACAAAAGAGCCGGACTTGTCATCGCGACCGACTTCCAGCAGACCGCGCGAACGCGCCTCGTCGAGCAGATTCCCAAACGCGCGAAAGCCATAATGCGATTCGCTGAACCCCGGCTTGCGACGCTTGATCGCGCTCTTGAGCACCGACGCCCAAATCTTTTCGCCCTCGCCTCGCTCAGACACCAGCGCCTCGAACGTCTCCACGGCGATCGCGACCGCCTGCGACTTGCGCGCGTCGGGCTCTTGCTTCGGCTGCCGGTCGGCATCGGCGGGACGCTTGGTTGCCACGTTCGCCTCGCGTTTGGCGAGCGCGCGCTGCTGCTCGCGCACGAGGTCGTCGTAGAAAATGAATTCGTCGCAATTGGCGACGAGCAAGTCGGAGGTCGAGTTTTTCACCCCCACGCCGATCACCTTCTTCGCGTTCTCGCGCAACTTCGAGACGAGGGGCGAGAAGTCCGAGTCGCCGCTGATGATGACGAACGTATCGACGTGCGACTTCGTGTAGCAAAGGTCGAGCGCATCGACGACGAGCCGGATATCGGCTGAATTCTTGCCCGACTGCCGCACGTGCGGAATCTCGATCAGCTCGAAACTTGCCTCGTGCATCGCGGACTTGAAGCCCTTGTAGCGATCCCAGTCGCAATAAGCCTTCTTCACGACGATGCTGCCTTTGAGGAGCAATCGTTCGAGCACGGGCTTGATGTCGAACTTTTCGTACTTCGCGTCGCGCACGCCGAGCGCGACGTTTTCGAAGTCGCAAAAGAGCGCCATGCTGACGCTATCCTGATTCGCGGGCATACAGCTTCCTGTTGAGACGCGGGAGCGCTGTCCCGCTGGCATCGGTCACGCTGGCTTCAAGCCCGCTCTGACCTTCTTCATCTTGTTGAAAACGTGCGAGCAGAATGCATCCGCGACCACGCGATTGACGGTGAGGATATTGTCGGCGCTCAGGGTTTCACGCGAGACGCCCTGCTTCTCGATGAGACGCTGCGGAATCAGTTGACTCACGAACGACTGACACAGTTCCCGCCGCAGCGGCGCATCGGCGGCTTCGAAAAACTCGCGGCCCGCCTTCGTCTCTTCGCCCATCTTCGCGCGGGCCGTGTCGTTCTGAGCCTGGATGCTGGCTTCGAGCTGCGCTTGCGCGTCGGTGTGATCGCGGCGCGTCTTCTTGTCGTCTTCGAGTTGCTTCGCCTTGATCGACGCCATCTTGCGATCCGCCTCGCCGATCCGGTAATTGCCCTCGAGCGCCTTGAACAGATAGCCGCGCGGACTGACCGTGACCTTGCCTTCGTTCAGCTTGAAACGCGTGTATTCGATAGCTTGCTGAAGACGCTCGTCGGTCCAGAGGTCGCGGCGGCTCGCGAGGCGCTCGAAGTCGGGGGTGTCGAAGGCGAATTCGTTGTGGAGCACGAGATACATCGAGTCCTGAATGCCGGCTCGGGCTGCATCGGCGCCCTGCTTCTTCGTGAAGCGAAAACGAATCTTCAGCTTGTCGCCCGATACGCGTTCCGCATTGGGTTCCCAGCTGACATCGAAATCAGATACTTCATTGAGCTGATCGATGGCGGGTTCGAGAAAGCGCTTCTTGAACTCCTTTACCTCTTTTCGCGATTCGCCGACCTTGCCGGGCCACTCGATCACTTCCGAGAACGGAAACCATTCGGTCACGCCGTGCCCTTCGCAGGGAATCAGACGGTCGTAGATGGCGCGCGCAAGCGACAATGAAAATGCCGTCGATGCGCGCAAGCTCAGCCAATGCGCTTTGTACGGGCTGATCAGGTACTTGATGACGCGCCCTGCCAGCAGAATGCAAACGACGTTGCGCTCGATATAGCAGTCGCCGAGCAGACTGATGGTGCCCCACGAATCCTTCTCGGTGAGTTCTTCGATAGACGGCGCCGTCATGATTTCGACCCGCGCCCGTGCCGCCGAGCGCATTTGCGCGATCAGGTGGCTATGGTTGCGGCTGTCGTAGCGCATCAGCCACTTGAAGTAGTTGATGTCGGCTGTGAAGGTGTAGACCTTGTCGTCGATCAGTTCATCGGGCGCCTTGGTGGCCACGATGAAGTAGGCGGCGTCCAGCACGCGGCGTGCGGCGATGCCGAGGCCACCGACCCGCGTGAAAATGTTGTTGCGCAGAAAGCCTATGTCCCTCGTGGACTCGCAAATAGCCGAGCCTTGCGAGGACATGTCTTCGTAGATGTCCAAGGCGAGTTGCTGCGGCGTAGCGGTGAGGTCCTGAGCTTGCATGCGTTTGGTTCGGTTCAATTCCCCGGCACTCTATCAGGCAACAAAGGCGTGTCAACACAAAAACCACCCCGGTTGCGTGCGAAGCGATCCGCACAAAAAGCGCCCCGACCGTCGGACGGCTTGCCCAATTTCCGCCCCACCGCCCACAATTTCCGCCCTGTCGTTCACATTTTCCGGCCTATCGCGCACAAAAACCGCCCTGTACAGCACAAAAAGCGTCCCTATCCACAGGGGTGATCGCTGATTCGAAACGGTTTTTCGGTCTCTGTTTGTAGGTTTGCCGGTTAAAGTTTACAAAAGAACAGAACAAACCGGATCTCGCGGAAAATAGGGATCTTCGAATTTTGATATATAAGTCCTTGAAATCATTGATTAAGTCGTGTTGCACAAAAAACGACCCCGGGGTGGTTTTTGTGCAGCCGTTCTAAGGTGGACGATGTGTGCGGGCGTCATTGGTCAATAGTAGGCATTGGCGACAAAGTTTGACGCGTCTTCGGCGACAATAAGTCGCTAATAAACAAGGAGTTAGACCGTGCGTGTGTCTGTGTGCGATTAGCTCCGATTTTCGCTACAACCTTGTTTACGCGTTATCGTGTATTCTGCGCTTCGACATCAAAACTAGGAGGAAGCGCAGAATGGCCAACGTAGGCACCCTACCGATGGAAGACCGCAGGGTCACGCTTCGCGAAGTCGCGGAGTTCGCCGATAACCTCGACCCCTTCTCGGACAATCTTCGCGAACAGATCCTAGCGCCTCGTCCGCGTAAACTTGCGCCGTATTACACGATCGGCGAGCTTGCGGAGATGTGCAATCTAACGCGGCAGCAGATTCAATATCTTGTAACCAAGGGCGAAGGCGGCTTGCCGCAAGGCACGCTCAACGGCAACGGCCGCAGCCGTACGTTCACGCTGCCCGAGGTTCGTCTGTGGGTGAAGATGGCGTCCGATATCTATCAGACTCGTCTCGCGGATGGCGAAAGCGATTTCCGAGGGAAAGTGCTGACGACTGCACAGCTCAAAGGCGGCTCTGCTAAGACGACGACGACTGTATGTCTCGCGCAGGCATTGACGCTGTTGGGACGTAAGGTACTGCTCGTTGACTTGGATCCGCAAGCATCGGCTTCCGAGCTTTGCGGACTCTACGCCGAGAAAGAAATCTCCGGAGACGACACCGTGCTCCCCTACATATATGACCAGAATGTCGAAGGCGGTCTGGGCGCAAGCGTTCAGTCGACCTATTGGGATGGACTCGACATCATTCCAGGTCACACGTTCCTCTATGGCGCGGAGTTCTTGCTGCCCGCGCGTCAGAAGACGATTCAGGGATATCGCTTTTGGGCGGTCCTCCGTGAAGGTCTTGAGCCTTTGAAGGCGCAGTATGACTACATACTGATCGATACGTCGCCGTCGCTCTCGTATATGAATCTGAACGCGTTGCTCGCAGCGGATGCGCTTGTCATGCCGATGATTCCCGAGAACCTCGACTTCATCAGTTCGCTCGCATTTTGGCGTCTGTTCTCCGATGTCGCGGAAGACTTTCTGCCCTATGAGGAAGACAAGGTCTATGACTTCATTTCGATCTTGTTGTCCAAGGTCGATTACGGGAAGACGTCTTCAGCTCCGGTCGTTCGTCAGTGGGCACAGAGTGCGTATGGACGGTGGCTCGATCCGTTCGAGATCCCGGCAAGTTCTGTCATGAGTGGAGGAGCTTTGTCCTTTTCGACTGCGCTCGATGTAGTGAGCACGCACTCGATCGCCAAGTCGCTTCAGCGTGTTCGTCAGCCGATGATGCAGTATGCCAAGTGGCTAGATGACATGTTCGTCAAATCCTGGAAGGAGTCGGCATGAGCAATAACATCAGAGAACAACTCATGGCCAAGACGGCCAACTTGCCGAAGCCGGCAGACTTCAAAGGCGAGACGAAGAAGGACAAGTCGGCGCGCGGTCCGCAAACCATGCCGGGAATTACGAGTGCCTTGGCGGCGGCCCAACTTCGGATTCAGGAGTTGGAGGGGAAGGGCGTCGAGACTGAGATTCCGGTGAGTGAGATCGTACCGAATCCCTGGCAGCCTCGACGGCAGTTCAACGAAGCCAAGCTCTCGGAGCTAGCACGTTCGATTGATGAGGTCGGCTTGCTGCAGGCTGTTACCGTCCGTCGTTTGGGTGATGGGTTTCAGTTGGTTGCGGGCGAGCGGCGGCTTCGCGCTCACAAGCTGATCAATCGCGAGAACATCAGGGCGGTCGTGATCGAGTGTTCGGATCAAGACATGGCGGCGCTTGCGCTGATGGAAAATGTCACGCGAGATGATCTTTCCGATTATGAGATCGCAATCTCGATTCGACGGGCTGAAGCTGAGTTTCCTAATCGAACCCGACTCGCGCAAGCGATGGGTATCTCGCGTAGCGACCTATATCGTTTTCTGGCCTATGACGATCTGCCGGATTTTGTGAAGCGTGACCTTGATTTGAATCCGGCGGTGTTGGGTGCTTCATCGGCACAAGATACGGTTAATGCGCTCAAGAAGACCGGTGAATCTGGAGTGCGAGCCCTCGAAGAGTTGTGGCCGCAGGTTGTGTCGGGTGATCTAGTCCAAACAAAGCTCGCGGCTAGTTTGAGCGCGCAGGCGGGGCAGCGTGGTTCTTCCACGGATGCTGGCGGAAGAAGCATTTTGAAGATTTTCGCGGGGAAGGTTCAGGCTGGAAGCATTACCAAAGACGTCAAGGGACTTACGTTTAAGTTCAAGTCTGGTGTGATGACCGAGGAACAGGAAAGTCAGCTTAGGGAACATATTGGGAAAATGTTTTCGATCCGGTCGGAGTGATAATTTGAGTCTCTTTAGCCCGCCGCTGGCGGGTTTTTTTTCGCACGAAGCTTTTACTTTAGCGGGAGCCATTCCAAAGTCGCATCGAAGTGTGCGAATTCGGACAGTGTTCGGAATACGCGTGCGCACTTCAGCGTACGAAGTCATTTTTTGCAAGCGGGTCACACTCGGTCGGGTGCGGCGATTTTCGCTTCGCAGTCTCATGTGCTTCTTGCGCATTGTCGACGCGTAAGAGCACGGAGGTTCTAACAATTTCTCGCGATGAGTGCGGAAAGGTTACTCGCCGTCGTGCGATGAATGTACAAGCGAGATAGATCTCTCTGTTTCCGCGCGACAAAATATCTCGACTGACGCTGCCGGCTTAGCGAGCATTAGCGTGACGCCTGACGTGGTTTTCCTCCGCTACCCTGCCGGCATCGATGTGGACGCTCGCAAACACTCTGCTGTCCAACAATACTTTAAGCAAATTCGAGTTGAAGAGACCTGCACACCACCGGTACGAGGCGCCGTTTCGCTGGTACGAAGCAACAACTAATGAGCAATTCTAGCGAGCGCTTTAGTTAACGTGCAGCACACTCCTCTCACCTTGCCCGCGCTTCTCATGACTGTCCGAATTCGGACAGTTTCGTCCGCGAACGAAGTTTGCAGATCGAGACACACGTGCCAGTCCACGATCGCGCGTCATCGCGAAGACACAATCTACGGTGCCGGACGGATGACGCCACGCTCGCAAAATCTCGAAGCATTGACATTGCGTGTATGCATAACTTTAGGCGATAGCGCTCCGACCGTTATGGGGTGCAGCTGCACGCCGATGATTCCGCACCACGGGCGAGGATCGAATGAGCGCTCTTGAGGCGCCCGACCTTGGGTGTCCGAATTCGGACAGGCAGCGAGAGAAGTTGATAAGCTGATCTTGAGGCTTCTGCAACGCATGAACGGACGCAGCAAAATAGCGCGATACGCCGACCAGTTCGGGGTGAATTAGTGTCCGAATTCGGACACGCGAACATGGGCTTGTAGGGTTCTTTCGTCCAAGAGGCATGCATGGTCATCTTCTTGCGCGACTTTGACGGTGGCTTTCCTGATGCTCGCAGATTCTTCCCGAGTTTCGACGGCTATTAATCACCGGATCGCGCACGCGAAACAACAGGTGACTCACGCAATCCAGTGCATGTCACGGCATGTGAAATCACGGCGCTGCTCAGGGTTCGTTGAGTAAGGCTGATGGGTATGCGTCGGCCTGGCTTTCATCTAGCGCAAGCGTCCCGGCATCGCCGGGCGATAAACAGATATGGCAGCGAAACCTTCTGTGGTCGGATTTTGTTCATTCGCGCGGCGGTAATTTCCCATCCGCGTTTAAAATCGCATTCCTTAAGCGCCGCTGCTTTTTTTGAGTACATGAGGCAGTGAGGTCGGATACCTGTCGCTGACGAATGCTGCCTAAGTGCCTTGGACTCCCAGTTGCCGTCTGATTGAGTCCACCTCCCTAACTGTCGGTCGTCCTGCCCGCAGAGACTTAACAATCGATCACAACGATGCCGACACTGCCGTGTACTCGGTGAATTTGCCAAAACTGGACGCGGTCCTCCCACGGGACAACAACGACTCCGGAACTCGAGAGCAGGCTTTCGAGATGACGTTTGCATGGTCGTGTAGCCGAGACGTTAATGCAGAGAGCGCATTTAAAAGTCGATGATGATATGTGTCGAATGACGTTGGGGATGAATGCTCATCCAAAGGGAGTACGTATATTCAGGCGAGTGGACTGCTCGGACTTACTTCGGCGCTGTGTAAGTGACTGGACAATTAAACTCAAGCGCTGCGTTGGAGACCAATTTCCTCGGCGCTGACTGAGTCGAAGCGTGTCCGAACGCAAGCCCCAGGCGCATTCAATCTGCGCTCTGTCCGCTCCAACTGGCCAAAAGTGAAGGAAGTCCAAGCGTGCAATCGCAACTATGTGCATAACAGCAATATCGACGCTATCTCCGTAAAACTAAGTTAATGACGCAATACGCCGCGCAACTTGAGTTGCGCTCGAGAAGAGGGGAGGGGCGGCAAAGAGCAGCCGCATTTGGTTGGCTGGGTTCGAGTGTCTTTAACCTCCACGCCCCTCGCCGAATAAGGCAGCTAAGAAACACTATGAATCGACTCGCCTGTATGCGCACCGAATTTGACACGCACGGCTACTTCCATGGCGCGAGCTTAGACGGCACCTCAGGTATGCCGCAGCATCACGGCGGGGACCATGAATGCTTCACCGCATCAGAGAGACCAAATACCGCCGCACCTTCGTGAAACAGCAAGGCAGAAAGCGACTGGCAGATTTAGCATTCGATGACAGATGGCATCCAGCGGCTTTGCGCCGAGTCGCCAACTACCTTTGCACAGCTTCGCATATCGTTGTAACGCTGCTGGGGGAAGCGCGAGACGCATGCCACATTCGCTGAGTCTGTAATGGCCAGTCGATGGTTAAAAGGAACGAAGCTAGGCAGCGGCTAGTCGGCGACTAAGGCATGATCCTGCAGAGGAAGAAAGGCCTCTTAACAAAGGCCTGGCTAGCCGTCGATCGACGAACAACACCAGACCGAGACTCGCATCGCGGAATGCTTTTGCACGCGTAGTCGGGTTAAACGATGATCACGATCAGGCGTCATGAGCTCTACGCAGCAGAGAGTGCCGCGAAAGCCTCCAAACCGGTTTAACTCTCGACCATTAAACAGCTTTGCAGTCCAAAATCGCTTGAAGAAATGCTGAGATATCGATGCATCTGCAAGCGCGCACAGTCGCGACCGTGAAACAATGTCGTCTCCCTGTGAATTCAAATTATTCGTTTTAAATCAGTTAGTTAAGCGTATGAATGCAAGTTGTTTCACGCAACTATGCAGCTTTTGGCCGGTCAGAACTAGCCGACTTGGCAAAACCTGAACGCAAAACAACATGCAAGCGCTTGATTTCAATTCGACGTATCAAACAATACGCTTTTCGTACTTAAATTTGAGAATGCGCAAGACGCCTCGTATGAGCTCCGACGCGAATTAGCAACCGCTGATCGGCGAACCAACACATCTGCGGTTCAACAAAACAACCAAAACTCTCGCCGACTCGCGCCTCGGTCCTTCGGAAAGTTGGACACCAACAGCGACACACGCATCGGGTTTATTCAAAAAGTTCGTCGCAATACAAAGCCCTTGCGCGACGCTGATAAACCGCCGCTCATACCCTAGCACCCGCCGAACCCAATTTGACCCACGAAGAATCAAAGTCCCTAACCGAAGCGTCAACCATATCCACGAACAGCAACAACGCACTCACCCCGTCGCCAAATCGCCACCCGCGCATACGCCATCAACCAACACAACATCAAACTCGAAAAACAACAACCCATCAAAACCGATACCCCACCGAAAGAAACGTCACGATCGGATCGAGCTTGATCTTCGATTCACTCCGCACCGTCCCCACCGCTGAATTCGTCGTCAACGTCGCTCGTGCCGACAGCCACATATAAGACACCGAAAACGCCGCCGACCAATGCTGCGTGAAGTTATAGGCAAAGCCCGCATTCACCACCGGCGCAAACGAACTGCTGATATGCGCAGTCGTCGGTCCAGTCAGCGCGGTTCCAAACTGCGGCGAGTAAAGAAACGCGCCATTTGACATCGCCGAACTGAGCTTTACATCCGAGAACCACACATAAGACGCGCCCGCGCCGACATAAGGCCGGAATTTGCTCTGCGCGCTCATGAAGTAGTACTTCAGCAAGAGGGTAGGACTCCACTCGCGCGCCGTGCCGAGTTCGCCCAGGCGTCCGAGGGTGCCCTTGCCATCGAGATGAAATTTCGGCGCCACGCCGGCGACTCCCTCGACCGCAATGTGATCGGTGAAGAAGTAAGCCGCCGTGAGTCCGAGCGTGTCCGAGTTACTGACGGAAGCGCCCGCGCCCGGCGATGTCATCGATTGTCCGAGCGCCGAGATGTTGAACGGATCGCTCGAATCCTGCGGCGCGAAATGCATCCAGCCGGCGTTGAGCTGAATATCCCCGGCGGCCTGTGCGTGTGCACCTGTCGCGCAAAGCGCCGCCATTGCTGCACATGCCATCAATTTGATCTTCATTCTGCTGTTCCAGATTCGGTTCGGATTACGGCCGAGCGCATCCGAACCGCTCAGGCAGCGCCTGCGGAACCGGAGCACCACAAAGGAAAGCAAGCCTCAAAAACAGCAGTCGAGGCTCACCTTGAAATACTCGTAACTCATCTCGATGCTGCGCTTGACCGCATGCACTTCATCGACGCCCGGTGCATTGCCGAGCAACGTCGCCACGATCTCCAGCGCTTCCCACGGATGCGCATCGTCGTAATGGGCGTGCAGGGTGAGCCAGCGCATCGCCTTGCGACGCATCGAAGGCGCAAAGCTCATTGCGTAGGTATCGGTGCTGCAAACCAGCGTGGACCATTCGCCCGTGACGCCTTCGATAGCGAAATTCGTCGCGGCGATGCTCGCAGCCAGCGCATCCGTGCTACTGCTTTTCCAGCACCAGTGGCTGAGCGCATAAGCGAGCGACGGGCCATTGCCCTTCATCAACGCGCGCTTGCTGACATCGTGAGCCGCGGCCCAATCGACCCAATAATCCGCATGGTTTTGCTCGACGCGAATGTTGCGCGTCAGATAGCGACGCGCCAGATCTTCGCCGCGCGAATGTCCATAGCGCACCTTCTGCAGATTCATCGCCATGTATTGCGGAAACTGCTCGACGACCGGCCAGCCGTTCACGAGGAACGCTTCGGCCTGACGCGGTTCAAGACGCGCTTCACGCATCGCCGCGAAAATGGGATGGTCGACGACCCGTTGCTTGGCCGCATGTGTTTCAGCCAGGACATCCGCGAGCCATGCCGGATAGCTGGCAATGTCCTTGAGGTCACCAACCCGCTGAAAAGTGGGATCCAAAACTCCTCCTAGTTGATCGCAAGGAACTCGACGTTCTGCGCCCAGAGAGCCGGGCGGCCGACGTGAAAGCCCTGAACGAAATCGACGCCCATCGCGGCGAGTGCGCGCAAGATCGCTTCGCTCTCGACGTATTCCGCAATGGTCAAGCGTCCCATCGAATGGCCGATATCGTTGATTGCCGCCACCATGTCTCGGTTAACGGCATCCTTCAACATGTCCTTAATGAATCCTCCGTCGATCTTGATGTAGTCGACCGGAAGATGCTTCAAATAACCGAACGAGGACATGCCCGCGCCGAAGTCGTCGAGCGAGAACTTGCAGCCGCGGCTCTTGAGTTCGCGGATAAAACGCGCGGCCGTCGCGAGGTTGGCCACGGCCGTCGTTTCCGTCACTTCGAAGCAGATCGACGAAGGCGCGATATGGCTGACCGCGAACTGATCGTTCAAGAACTGCAGGAAGCGCTCGTCGCCAATGGAGGCGCCCGAAAGATTGATCGCGTACTGCACGCCCTCGTGATTTCCGGTCTTCGCGAGCACCGCGAACACGGCGCGCACGACCCATCGATCGATGGCGGACATGAGGCCATAGCGCTCGGCCGCTGGCATGAAGAAGTTCGGCGGAATGATCTTGCCGCCTTCGCCCACCATGCGCAGCAGCACTTCCACATGCCGTGGATGCGACTCGCAGTGCTCGGGCGCAATCGCCCGAATCTCTTGCGCGTAGAGGCAAAAGCGATTGTTGGCGAGCGCGTCCTTGATGCGCCCGCACCACGACATCGCGCTTGCATGGCGCGTGAGTTCCGCGTCGCCGCGCAGCGCGAGATGAACGCGATCGCGTCCGCGTTCCTTCGCGAGATAGCAGGCAATATCGCCGAATCGCATGGCGGTTTCGACATCGAGTCCCTTGAGATCGACGAGGCCGATGCTCACGCTCGTCGATAACGTGTGCGTCTCGCACGACCACTCGAAAGCGGCTATTTCGCTGCGCAGACGTTCGGCGATCTGCAAGGCGTGGTTTTCGTGGCAGTCGAACATGAGCGCGGCGAATTCGTCGCCGCCCAGACGCGCGAGCGAATCTTCGTCGCGCAGACATTTTTTGATGAGCGCGGCCACTTCGCGCAGCATGGTGTCGCCGGCTGCGTGACCGTAGGTGTCGTTGACGACTTTGAACTGATCGAGATCGAGCATCATCAGCATGCAGGCGCGTTCGGTTGCGCTGTCCGCTTGCGGATCGAGCGATGCCGCGAGACGCCGTTCGAATTCCGTGCGGTTGAGCAGCCCCGTCAAGCCATCGTGCGATGCCTGCCACGAAAGGCTCGACACGTACTCGCGCTCGCGCGTCATGTTGCGC
Organism: Caballeronia sp. GAWG1-1; assembly: GCF_023631465.1. Classification (NCBI taxonomy): domain Bacteria; kingdom Pseudomonadati; phylum Pseudomonadota; class Betaproteobacteria; order Burkholderiales; family Burkholderiaceae; genus Caballeronia; species Caballeronia sp. GAWG1-1. The sequence goes on along the minus strand of NZ_JALQDB010000032.1, from coordinate 42,854 downwards.
AAGAGCAGCACGACGCCGGTGATCGTTTCGGACGTATCGTGCACGAGCGACGTAATGGCCTGCACGACGGTTTCGACGCCATGCACGTTAGTCAGAATGAGATCGCCGCCCGGTTCTTCGCGATCCGCGCCGCGCAGCGCCTTCTCGATGAGATCGACAGGCCGTCTGTCCCATTCCCTGACGATGGTTACGAGATCCGTGAGCGGGCGCTTCACGCAAGCGGCGGCCTCGCGGCAAAGCAGGCGTTCGGCGGCGGGATTGATGAACTCGACCAGTCCCATCGGGCCGACTGAAATGACCGCTTCGCCAATCGACCCGAGTGTCGCTTTTGCGCGTGCCTCGCTTCGACGCAAGGCGTTTTCGGTGGCGATGCGTCCGGTGATGAAGCGCCGCGCGTACCACACCGACAGCGACACCAGAATGACGGCGACCAGCAGATTCAAGACGAACAAAAGCAGCGCGGTTTGCCGGAACGCGGCACCGAGAACATCGGCGAAAGCGCGCGAGATTGGCGCGATGGACGCGTTGATGTTCCACACTTCGCCCGTCAAATAGTCCACTTCATTGCGCGCCGAAACGCCCGCCGCCTTTGCCGTGCGCAACTCGCGCGCGGCGACGGTCAACCGTTCGACGTAAAGATCGCCGCTCGTCCAGTAGCCGACGGCCTGCTCGAAGTAACTCGCGCGGCGAAACGTGCGAAAGACCCAGATCACCGAACCGACATCCGCGGGATAGACGCCGCTTTCAAGCAGCGCGGCGCGCGCCGTTTCGACATCGGGATGAGCACGGTCGAGCGCGAGCCGCGCGCGCTTCAAATTGAGCGGGATTGCGATCGAGCTTTCATACTGCCGATATGCCTCTTCGTCGCCCGTTTGCGCGTAGCGGATGAGATAGAACACGGCGTCTTTCTGGCCTTTCGACCAAGTGCTTTCGCCACCGATATACGCGCGCACCGACGACATGATCGAAAGGCTCGTCGCCACGAGCGTGAGCAACGAGACCACCACGGCCACGAAGGGCCATGTCGTTCTGAACAGCTGTCGATTGGTTCGGGAGGCCGCAGGCATATCGAGCCTTTCTTTTCCGTTTCATTCCGGGGTGGGGCGATGCAGGTCCTGCCGCATGGCAGCCTTCTTGACCTCCGGCTAAGACTTTCTGCGCAGGAAAAGTCCTGTCGCTTCGAGTACTAACGGCACTTTCGGCGCAGAGTTGAGGCTCTATTTCGCAAGAAGCATGAATGGGAATAATAGCCGCGAAGCTGGCGGTTTTTTAATTCGTCAGAAGAAATAGTGGCGACCGTTTTATCAGGCGGTAAGCCTTGCGAGGCGCGTCGTCCACGAGTGCGCGCTAAAAAATGCTTCGTCCTCTTTAGCGAAAACACGCTTTGGTTCGCGTAGTGTTCACGTAAGCGAATCTTTATATGCGTGACGGGCAAGCTTAAAGTCCGGCGCCGCGTCATGGACTTTATGAAGCAAGCTTTTATGCGTCCCGATTTGATGGCATAGTTCAGCACAAACATTCCAAAGGAACTGCGCCATGACGACCATCAAGCAGATTCAATCGAGAATACAAAAGCTGCAAAAGCAGGCCGATGCCATCATCGCAAAGCAGGCGCAGAAGGTGGTCGACCAGATTCGCAATCTCATGCTCGAGCATGGGCTCACTACGTCCGACATTGAAAACGCCGCGCGCAAACGCAGACAGGGCACGGCGCTCGCATCGAAGGACGCGGGCGATCAAACCGGGTCGGCTGGCAATAGCAAAGTCGCTGTCAAATATCGCAATCCGAAAACCGGCGAAACATGGAGCGGCCGCGCAAGACCGCCGAAATGGATTGCGAGCGTGAAGAATCGCAGCAAATTTCTGATTGATAAGAGCGAGGCTTTAGCGAGCAGCGTCGTCAAGACGGGCGCCAAAAAGCGCGCTTCCAGCAAAAACGCAGGCGTCGCGCAATATAGAGATCCCGAAAGCGGCGCGACCTGGACCGGACATGGCCGCGCACCTGGCTGGATCGCAAGCGCAAGCGATCGTTCTGTTTATCTAATCGGCAAAGCGGCTAAGACTGCTAAAAAAGCCGTGGAAAAGAAAGCGGCCGTCAAGAAAACCGCAGCAAAGAAAGCGGCTGTTAAAAAAACCGCCGTAAAGAAAATAGCGGCAAAGAAAACAGCGGCAAAGAAAACCAAAGCCAACGCGGCAAGCAAGACGGCACGCAAGGCGCCGACCGCGACAAAGCGCGTCGCGGTACCGCGAAAGAAATCGGCCGCGAGCAAACCGACTGGCGCGCTCGATCCGCAAAACGGCGCCGCATCGTCCACGCCCGAGAGCAACCAGGCGTCCGCGGCCTGAAGTCAACGAGCATCGCTGTCGCGCAATAGCGGCGCGTTGTCACTAAAGAACTGAAATTGTTTGCCGATAAGCAGTGCTGGTGCTGCATCGGCAAATTGCGTCGCAACACCGCAGCCGATCCGGTCCAACAACAACACAAACACAACGAGCGAAGCGCAAGTGCGACGAATCGGGCTTGCTTCCCTGCTGGCGGGTTTCTTGAGCCTGATACTGCTGTCCTTCGCGGGCTGCCGTCAGGACGACCGCGCCACGTCCGCTGATCCCGCGAATGACGCGGCAGCCGCGCACGAGGTCACGACGATCTCCGCGCTCGTCTGGGCGCCCGACTGGACGGAAGAAATGCTCCAGATCGCGGCGCAATTCAACAAGTTGAATCCCGACATCCGCGTGAACGTGCAGTTCATGATCGGCAATTCCGTTGAAGAAAATATCAAGCCGCGCGTGGCATCGGGCAATCTGCCGGATTTCGTGAGCGTCAATCCAAACGCTTACGCCGCCGAACTGGCCGATCAAGGCATTCTCGCGGATGTCGGGAATACGGCGGCTTGGAAAGCCATGCTCACGCCGCTCAAGAGCGATTGGACGAGCCGTCAAGGCCGGCACTTCGGCATATCCGGCGGCGTGGCGACGACGCTCATCTATTACAACGAGGCGATGTTCGCACTCGCCGGCATAAAACAGCCGCCGACCAATTTCCGCGAGTTTCTCGCCGCCTGCGCACAACTCAAACGCGCGGGATTCACACCGATCATGTGGAACGGCGGTTTTCCGAACATGCTCGGTAATGGTCCTTTCGGCTCCGGCTTCGCGGATAACGTCGTAGCCCGCGATCCGGCATGGAAAGCGAGAATCGCGGACGGTACGCTCGATTTGAATACGCCCGAAGTCGCCGATATCTTCTCGAAGATTCTTTTATTGCCCGCGCGTCACTACGTGCAGGACGGTTATATGGCAACCGATTACGACGAAGGCATCCGTCTATTCAAGGACGGCGAAGTCGCGATGGCGTTTCATGGAAGCTGGGCCGCCGGTCTTTTGCTGCACGGCAATCCCTTCGAAGTCGGCGTATTCGTGCCGCCGTGGAATGCGCCGGGCAAGGAAGCGGTGCCGGTCGTCGGCAGCGAGACGGGCTTCGCGGTTTGCGAAACGGCGAATAAAGCGGCTGCCACGCGTTTCCTGGATTTCATCGCGGGCAAGGGCTTTTCGGTGATGCAGAGAAAACGCCGCAATATCGCGCCATTCACGCAGGCGTCGGACGCCAGTCTGAGCGATCCGAAAATTGCCGAATACACCGTCATGGTCAGTCATTACCCCGTGACATCCAGCCCGTATTATTCGGTGCTGCCGTCCAATTCGATCGAGCGGCTGCATCGTCTGATGCAGGATGTGCTGCTCGGAAAGATCACGCCCCGGCAGGCCGCGCGCCTCCTGGATGAGTCAGTCAAGAACGAAGCAAAGATGCATTACAAATGAGCTCAATCCTTGGTTCGCTACGACGCGCGTTCGAATTGCTGTCTCTAGATCTTCTGAGACGCGTCGAGATTCGCTATCGCCTGATCGCGGCATTCATTCTGGTTGCGCTGCTGCCCATTCTGATTTCGGGCTATATCTCCTACGTGGAATCGACGGCCGCGATCAAACAGAATGCGGAGATGTTTTCGAAGGAAGTGGTGAAGCAGGTATCGCGCAATATCGCGCTGCGCATGGAGCAACTGGAAACGGAAAGTGCATTGCTCGTGTTGTCGGATCGCGTGCAGGGTGCATTGACCAAGGCTGCGAATGGCAGCGCAAAGGAACGCAGCGAAGCGCGGCAGGACATGACGCGCCTCTTGCTGGATCACTATGGTTCGCTCGGTTATATCAACCAGAAGTATTTGCTGGATCAGCATAACCGCATTTTGGATACACAGGCGTTCGCGCAATTGTCGCGCGGCGTCACGCGTCTAGTCGCTCAGGTGCCCGATCGTAACGGACGCCCTTATTGGGGCAGTTATGACGACGGCGTCGGCCAGCAAAATCTCGGCATGGTGCGCGCGATCTTTGGCAAGAACAACAATCGGCAAATCGGGAATCTCGTGCTGGTGATTCGCCCCGAGCATTTCTCGACGATCTTCTCCGACGTCGCGCTCGGCAACAAGACCGAAATCTATGTACTCGATGCCGGCAACAACAAGGTGATCGTGCGCGCGGAAGGCGGCGCAAGCACCGATGCATCCGCCGCGAAAGACCTCGTCGAGAAGATCGCGCACACGCGGGATGGCGCGCAGCCGAACGGTTTCGTGCCCTTTGAAGGCACGCGGCAGGACCGCTATTTCGCGGCTTACACGCGCATTCCCGGCACCAACTGGTTCGTGGTCAGCACCATTCCCGAGGAGAAACTGACCGCGCAAGTGCAGTCCGTGCGCAACCAGATCATGCTGGTCGGTATCTCGGGCTTTCTGCTTTCGATCATCCTCGCGTACTTCATCTCTTACAGCATCTCGGCGCCGCTCAAGGACCTCGTGCGCAAGATGAACGATGCCGGCACCGACGCAGGCGCGCCTTCGCAAGACCATACGGACGACGCGAAAGACGAACTCGGCCGGCTCGCGCAACGCTTCGAGAAAATGCGCGAAGCGATCAAGCAGAAGATCCAGAAGATCAACGAGATCAACACGACGCTCGAACAGGCTGTCATCGAACGCACGGCGGAACTGGTGACGCGCGAACAGGAATCGCGCACGCTCATCACGAACTCGCCGGACACGATCACGCGATACGACCGCAATCTGAGGCGTATCTATGCCAATCCGGCGTTCTGTGCGTGGACCGGGCGCAATCCTGGCGAACTGCTCGGCAGGCGGCCTTCCGAAATTCCGGGCGGTCCGAACGCGCAACTCTACGAGGAACGCGTACGCGAAGTGATTGCGAGCGCACGAAGCGCGCAATTCGAACTGCGCGCGGTGACGAGCGACGGCGAGGAGCAGTGCACGCACTTTCGCCTGACGCCGGAAATCGACTGGTCGGGCAAGGTAATCTCCGTGCTCGTGGTGGGCCGCGATATCTCCGAGCGCGTGGCTTTCGAAGCGACCATCTGGAAGCAGGCCAACTTCGATGCGCTCACGCATCTTCCAAACCGGCAGATGTTCCTGAGCCGGCTGGAATACGAAGCGCGCATGTCGCGTCTGTCGGGGCGGCGCATGGCGCTGATGTTGATCGACCTCGACCGCTTCAAGGAAGTGAACGACTCGCTTGGTCACGACACGGGCGATGTCCTGCTGATCGAAGCCGCGCGCCGCATCACGTCCTGCGTGCGCGGCACCGATACGGTCGCCCGTCTAGGCGGCGACGAATTCACGGTGATCGTGCCGAACGTGGATGACGACAGCAAAAGCATCGAAGAGATGGCGCGCACGATCATCGACACCTTGGCGGAGCCGTTCACGCTCGGTCCCGACGAGGCGTTCATTTCCGCAAGCGTGGGTGTGACGTTTTATCCGGACGACGCGGGCGAACTCGACGTGCTCTTCAAGAATGCCGATCAGGCGATGTACGCGGCCAAGAACGCCGGGCGCAATCGCTTCAGCTACTTCACGCCCGACCTGCAAGTGGCAGCGGAAAAGCGCCTGCGGCTTACGAGCGATCTGCGCACCGCCTTGGCCGAAGAGCAATTCCGCGTCTACTATCAACCGATCGTCGATCTCGCGACCGGGGAAATTCATAAGGCCGAGGCGCTGATTCGCTGGCTGCATCCGGAACGCGGCACCATCAGCCCGCTGGAGTTCATTCCGCTTGCCGAGGATACGGGGCTGATCGTGCCCATCGGCGACTGGGTGTTCAGGCAGGCGGCGCATCAGGCGCGCGACTGGCGCGAGCGCTTTCATCAAGACTTCCAGATCAGTATCAACATGTCGCCGGTGCAGATTCGGCACGACAGCCAGATTTGCACGGAGTGGTCCGACTATCTCGCCCGCCACGGCATGTCCGCGCAAAGCGTCGCGGTGGAGATCACCGAAGGTCTGTTGCTGCATGCCGAAGCAAACATCGACGAAAAGCTGCTGGCTTTCCGCGATGCGGGCATCCGCATTTCCATCGACGACTTCGGCACCGGCTATTCATCGCTGGCTTACCTGACGCGCTTCGACATCGATTATCTGAAGATCGACCGCTCGTTCGTGCACAACCTCGATTCCGACCGGGACAACCAGGCGCTTTGCGAAGCGATGGTCGGACTCGCGCACAAGCTCGGCCTGAAGGTGATTGCCGAAGGCGTGGAGACGATCGAGCAACGCGATTTCCTCGCGGCCGTGGGCTGCGATTTCGCGCAAGGTTTCCTGTATTCGGAGCCCGTGCCGCCCGCGCAATTCGAGCTGCTGATGTGGCCCGACGCGGTGATCGTCGACGTTTGAACTCCACGAAGCGCCGGATAAACGGCGTGAAAAAGCCCCTAATCGGCGAATTGGTTTTCATTCGAGAACGTTAGAGTGCGATGCAAGAAACCCCCGTTGCGTCGCCAGACAGCGCAACGGTTCATCGCAACCGTAACGAGCATTCGACCGATCGTGAATACATGGCATGTAGCGCCGCTGCCCGCGAACGAAAAAAAGAGGCTGCGATTATTGCGGAGTATCGACGTGCTCGATACGCCGCCAGAAGAAGTATTCGACCGCATTACGCGCGTCGTCGCGGAGCTGTTGCAGGTGCCTATCGTGCTGGTGTCGCTCGTCGATGAACACCGGCAGTGGTTCAAGTCGCGAGTAGGGCTCGACGTGTGCGAAACCGCGCGCGACGTGTCGTTCTGTTCGCATGCGGTGCATTCCGAGGCGCTTCTCGTCGTCGATGACGCCCTCGCGGATGAACGCTTCGCGAGCAATCCGCTCGTCACGGGCGAGCCCTTCGTGCGCTTTTATGCGGGCGTGCCGCTGCGTTCGGCCGAAGGTCTCGTGCTCGGCACACTCTGCGCCATCGATACGAAGCCGCGCACGTTGTCCGCCAATCTGCGTGCCGCGCTGTGCGATCTGGCGGCGACAGTCGAGCGCGAACTCGTGCAACGCGAAGCGGCCCGTGATACGCGCGAAGTCCAGGAGAACGACCGCCGCCGTTTGAGGCTTTCGGAAACGCGCTTCCATACGATCTTCCAGCAGACGCCGACGGGCAAGGCTATCGTCGATCTCGACGGGCGCTTCATCGAAGTGAATCCGAAGCTGTGCGAGATCACCGGCTACAGCGCGAGCGAACTCGTGCACATGACCTTCCAGGAGATCACGGAAGAAGCGGATCTTGCCGCCGACTTGCAACTCGTCGCGGAACTGCTGAGTGGTGCGCGTCAAACGTATTCGCTTGAAAAACGCTATCGCAAACGAGATGGCGGCACCGTGTGGATTCACCTGAGCGTCGCGCTATTGCGCGATCACGACGGCACGCCGAGCCACTTCGTGAGTGTCATGCAGGACATCACGAGCCGCAAACATAGCGAGCAGCTTTTGCGCGACTATCAGCAGGAACTTGAACGCCGCGTACTCGAACGCACCTGCGAACTGACGAGCAGCCGCATGGCGTTGCAGACGATCACGGACAACCTGCCGATTCTGATCGCTCACGTCGATGCGAATCTCTGCTACCGCTTCAACAACGAGGTGTATCGCGATGTATTCGGCTTCGATCCCATGGCGCTGCGCGGCAAGTCTGTTCGCGAGACCGTGGGCGATGAAGTTTTCGAGCGCAGTTATCCGCTGTTCCAGCGCGTGCTGGCAGGCGAGCGCGTGACGCATGAGGATATCGTCTACAACGTGGAATCCGGACGTGTGTGGAGCGCGACTTATATTCCCGACATGGAGCGCGGCAAGGTGGTCGGCTTCTATGTGATGTCGCAGGACATCACGGAGCGCAAGCAGCGCGAGAATCAAATGCATTCGGAAATCATGCTCGATGCATTGACCGGCCTGCCGAACCGCCGCGCGTTACAAGAGCAGCTGTCGCTGGCGGTGCACTCCGCGCGCGATGAAGAAATTCCGTTTGCGCTCTTCTTCATGGACCTCGACGGTTTTAAAGCCATCAACGACCAGTACGGTCACGACGCGGGCGATGCCTTGCTGAGACAAGTCGCGCACCGCCTGAAGAAAGCGACGCGCGCGACCGATCTGGTCTGCCGCCTCGCGGGCGACGAGTTTGTCTTGCTGGCGCGCGACATTGCATCGGCGAGTGCTTGCAGCCGTATCGCGCAGGATATCTGCCGCGCTATCGGCAAGACGTTCGATCTGGGTCAGCGCGAGGCGCAGCTCGGCACGAGCGTGGGTATCGCGATGTGCGCGGCGGGTTATGCGACATCCACGGAAACGATGCTCGCGGAAGCCGACCGCGCCATGTACGAAGCCAAGCGCAAGGGCCGCAACGGCTTTCGCTTCGCGCCCATATCGGCCGAAGCCGAACTCGCGGCGCGGCGCATGGCGGCCGTCAGCGCCGCGGCGTAGTTCCTCACAGCGCTGCGCTGGCCATGCTTGCCGGGCGATGCGAGCGCGCCGCATCCGCGACGCGTTTTGCATCGTCGGCAATAGCCTGCTGCGCGTTCGGCGAAAACTTCTGCTGCGTCATCAGGCTCTGCGCATTCGCGGCCTGACCGCTCGCGAGCAGATACAACGCCACATTGCTCATGGTCTTCGTGCTGTTCGGCGCGAGTTCGGACGCCTTCATCAGCGGCACGCGCGCGCCCTCCACATCGCCTGCACGCAGCAGTGCATAACCGAGATCGGAAAGAATCGGCGCATCGGTCGGGGCGAGATCGGAGGCGTGCGCGAATTGCGCGGCGGCCGCGTCGAAATCGCCTGACTGACCCGACAGCAAGCCCAGTCCACGATAGCCACGCGCGGCGAGCGGCGTCGACAAAAGCGCTTCGTACGCGGCGCGGCTCGCGGCCGCTTGTCCCGTCTGCCGCAATGCATCGGCGCGGCGCAAGGTGGAATCGGCGGAGCGGTTGAAGCGCTTCTCGTAAGCGTCGATATGCGCGAGCGATGCATAGAACATCCCTTCGCTCTGCATCTTGTCGATCAACGCCAGATACATGCCGGGCGTGTCGGGCAACGCGCTCTCACGGTTCGTGCGTTCGAGCGTTGCTTCGTGCTCGGCCTGCGCGCCGAGACCATAGCCGCGATCCTGCTTCGAGGCGCATGCGCCAAGCAAGGCACAGAGAAGAATGGCGCCGATGCGCGCGTGGGTCGTGAAGTTCATGTCTGATCTCGTTGAAAAGGTTGGCCGCGTTACCTGTGCAAGCCGGCCAGCGAATGGAATACGGCGATGAAGCCCGGCCCCGCCGTCATGATGAGAAGCGCGGGCAAGAGCGTCAGCACCATCACGCCCGTCATCTTCACGGTCAATTTGCCGATGCGTTCGCGCAGGCCCGTGCGGCGCATTTCGCGCAGCCGGTCGCCGAATTGCCGCAGCGGTTCCTGCACCGCGCCGCCATGCTGTTCGATTTGAATCATGAGGCGCAGCACGGCGGCGAGATCGTCGCTTTCGTAGCTCGTGGCAAGGCGTTTCATGGCCTGCTCACGCGTGCGGCCCGTTGCGTATTGCCGTTGCGCGAGCGCGAGTTCCTGCGTGAGAATCGGCATCACCTTGGCAAAGTCGCTGACGATGACCGAGATGCTCTGATCGAGCGAAAGTCCCACGCCCTGAAGAATGCGCAACAGGTCGACGAACATCGGCAATTCACCGATGATCGACCGTTGCCGCTTCGTTGCCTTGCGCTTCACATACCACTTCGGCGCCATGAAGCCTACGAGGAGCGCGGCGAAGCACGTCAGCATGAAGCGCGAGCCGTGCACATTGCCGTGCGATGCGAACACGACGAAGGCCGGTAGCACGAACGATGCAACGAGCCGCGCGGCGAGAAAGCGGGCGCGGGAGCTTGCATCGGTATGGCCGCAGCGGTCGAGCAGGCGGCGGTCTTCGTCGGCGACGATCATCCGTCCGAGCCGCGATTCGAGCCACTTCGAGCCGACGACATGAGCCATTCCCGTGAGCGAGAAAAAGCGCGGAAATGGTCGCCGGTTTGCGTCGTCTTTTTGCACGGGCGCACTCTGACGGTCGAGCGCGCGTTCGAGCACGCCGGACGCGCGGCGCGAGCGTAAGGTCCGCGAGAACGCGTTCACGCCGATAAGCACGCAACCGAGTGCGGCGGCGACGGCGGCAAGCGCGATAACGAATTGAGCGGGCACGATGCTGTTGTCCATGTGTTGTTTCAATCGCGCAGACGCGCGAGGCGATACAGCAGGAACGCGCCGAGCGTCTGCAGAGCGAACGCGCCGTAGACGAGCTTCTTGCCGAGCACGTCCGTCCACATTGCATCGAAGTAGGCGGGGTTCAGCAGGATGATCGCGGCGCCGAGTCCGACCGGCAGCGAGCCGAGTACCCACGACGAAAGCCGCGTCTCGGTGGATAGCGCGACGAGTTCACGATCCGCCTGTTCGAGATCGCGCATGAACGCGGCCATGCGTTCGAGCATTACGTCCGAGCGGCCACCGAATTTGACCGAGATGCGCAACACCGAGCCGATCAGTTCGAACTGCTCCACGCGATACATGCGCGCGACGGCCGTCAACGCCTGATCGATATCCGCGCCGCCCTTCAGACGCGGCATGACCTGTTCGAGGCACTCGCGCAATGGATCGTCGGCGGATGCGGCCGCACCTTGAAAAGCCGCCGGAACGCTATTGCCGATGGTCACGAGCCGCACGATGCCTTCGAGAAACGAAGGCAACTGGCGCACGATGCGTTGATTGCGTTTCTGCGCGCGCCACGTGAGGATCGCGTAGAAGCCGACCGCCGACATCGCGATGGCAACGAGCGCCATCACCATGCCGATACGCGTCCAGCATACGAGCGCCGCCACGCCGGTGAACGCCGCCCACATGGTGAGCGCCGCGCGCGGCTTGCGCACGCTTGCGCGGTGAAAGAGCGCGCCGAGTTCGCCCATGACGCGCTCTATCGCGCGATGAACGTCGCTGCGCGGCGCGACGGCTTCACCCGCTTGCCGATGCTGCGCTTGCGCCACGCGCGCGGAAAGCGGCGGCAACGGTGTCTGCGTACCTGCCGTTTGCATCTGACGCGTGAAGAAATGCTGCGCGAGGCGTGCGTCGCGTTTTTGCAAGCCGCGCATCCACAGCAGCATGCCGCTTGCGGCGCACAGCACGGCGATCATGCAGACGAGTGCGATTCCGCTAGACACCGAAGCCTCCGCTGAAATTGAAGCGGCCTTCCTGCGGCGGGAAGTCTTCGGCGCGCGTCAAGGCGGCAAGCGACTGACGGAACTTCGCAAGCTTCGGTGAATGCGGTTGCAGTCCGAGCGAGGCCCAATTGTCCGTATCGGCGCCATCCGCCGACGTGACCGCTTCATAGCGATAAAGCTCTTGCGTCGCGATGATGTCGTCGGACAGGCCGGTCACTTCCGTCACCGAGAGAATGCGCCGCTTGCCGTTCGAGAGCCGCCCGATTTGCACGATGAAGTCGATGGCATTGGCGATCTGCCGGCGCAAGCTGGCTTCGGTGCCCTGAAAGCCGGCAAAACCCGCAAGCATCTCCAGTCGATAAAGACACTCGCGCGGCGAACTCGCGTGCACGGTTCCCATCGAGCCATCGTGGCCGGTGTTCATCGCCTGAAGCATTTCGAGCACTTCGCCGCCGCGCACTTCGCCCACGATGATGCGGTCCGGCCGCATCCGCAACGTATTGCGCAAGAGATCGCGGATAGCGACGACGCCCGCGCCATCGAAGCCGCCCGGACGGCTTTCGAGCCGCACCACATGCGGATGATTGAGCGACAACTCGGCGGTGTCCTCGATAGTCACGACGCGTTCGTGCTTCGGGATGAAGAACGCGAGCGCGTTGAGCAGCGATGTCTTGCCCGAACTCGTGCCGCCCGAGACCAAAATATTGCAGCGCGCTTCGACGGCAGCCTTCAGCACCGCCGAGATGTTTTCATCGAACGTGCCGTTGGCTAGCAGATCGTCGGGACGCAAAGGGTCGCGGCGAAACTTGCGGATGGAGATCACTGGTCCGTCTATCGACAACGGTTCGATGATCACGTTCAGGCGGCCGCCATCGGGCAGACGCGCGTCGACCATCGGGTTCGACTCGTCGAGCCGTCTGCCGATAGGCGCGAGAATGCGCCGCACGATACGCAGCAAATGCGCATTGTCCGCGAAACGCACGGGCACTTTTTCGAGCATGCCGTGACGCGAAACGTACACGTCGCTATAGCCGTTGATGAGGATGTCTTCCACGGCGGCATCGGCGAGCAAGTCTTCTATCGGACCGAAACCTGCGAGCTCTTTAGTCAACGCGGCGGCGACCAGGCGCACTTCGCTTTCGTTGAGCGGTATGCGCCGTTGCCGCACGAAGCTGTCCATTTCCGTATCGACGAACTGTTGAATCGCCTGACGCGACCAGCGGCCGAACTCGGCGCCCAATTCCTCGATGCGCGTAAGCAGATGCTCGTGCGCGGCGCTCGCCACATCCTGGAACTGTTGCGAGTGAGCGAAGGCCACGGTTTCGGGGCCTGCTTCGCTCGCGAAGGCAACATCCTGATCGAAGGAAGAGATCATCGCTTAGGCTCGCTTGAAAAGTCTGGCCGACAAACGGGCGAGGCTTGCGGGCGCGACATCGTTCGACGCGCGCACGGGCTCTCCCGCGAGTTGCGCGGCGAGGGCATCGACGGCGCGGACGTAGGGATCGGCGGGCGCGGTATCGCCGAGCAATTGACCTTGATTCACCGCGCGCACGAGTGCTTGCGCACGCGCGGGCAACGTCGCCACGAGCGGCAGCCCAAGACGCGCGGCGAGTGCCTCGGGTCCGAGATTGCAGGCCGGATCGTGCTTGTTGACGATGAGTTCCGGCTTGCGATGACTCGTGCTTTCGGCATCGCGCGCGCTTTCGAGCGCCGTGCAAAGACTCGCCGCCGATACCGCCGACGCGATGTTGGCATCGCAGACGAGCCAGAGCGTGTCGGCGGCTTCGATCAGATGGCTCACGAATTCGAGATTCGAGAAGCCACCGAGATCGACGACCTGATGATCGAAGAACGCGCGCAAGCGTTCGAGCGTTTTGACCGCGGCCGCGTAAGAGACGGTGCGCATCTCGGCGAGATCGGCGGGCAGCGTCATCAACGCAAGGCCGCTCGCGTGACGCGCGAATGCGGTATGCACGAAGGTTTCATCGAAGCGGCGCAGGTTGTGCACCGCGTCGTGAAAATGCAGTTCGCTGCGCGTGTCGAGCAGCAGCGTGCTGTCGGCGGCGGGCAGGCCGAGGTCGAGCAGCGCCGCGCCCTGGTTGCGTTTGCCAAGGCGTTTTTGCAGCAGCACCGAAAGGTTCGCCGCAAGCGTGCTGACGCCCGCGCCCGTGCGTGCGCCGAGCAGTACCGTGAGCTTGCCGCGCCTTGCAGGCGCGCTCATTGCCGATGCTTGCGCCATGATGCGGCTCACCATGTCGAGCGCGCGCAAGGCGGCGATCTGCATGGCTTCGGGCGTCGCGTGGCGCGGTTCGATGTCGAGCAGATCGCGTGCGCCCGCGCGCATTGCGGCAAGCGCGATTTCACCGACGGCTTCCGAACCGAGCGCGATCACGGGCAGCAATGGAAACGCGCGATGAACCTCGGCGACGAGCATCGTGGCTTCCACGGGCGTATCGAAGTCGATGAACACGAGCGCGGGCGCGGCCGATGCAATCTCTTGCACGAGTTGCGCGGCAACGGTCGAGGCGAGCATGACTTCGCCTACCGTGGCGAGCGCGGCGGCGAGACGCGCGATGCGTCCGGGTTGCGCGCTTGCACACAGAAGTCGAGGTCGTGCGCGCTCATCCGCCGATACGGCTTCAGGCGCGAAGCTTTGCGTGGCTGCGGTCATTTGGAGAATCCCGGTGCTTCGTCATCGGATGCCGCGCCTGCCGCGAAGCTGCGCCACACGTTGCCGTCGCGTTGCTCGGACGCGCCCGGCAACGGCGGCACGGCTGCGCCCTTCGCGATAGGCGTGACGAGATGCGGCGTGACGAGAATCACGAGTTCGCGATCCGTCTGCGAGTACTGCAAAGTCTTGAAAAACGTGCCGATGATCGGCAGATCGCCGAGCAGCGGCACCTTGCTCACGTTCGACGCGGTCTCGCGATCCACGAGTCCGCCGATCACGAAGCTCTCGCCATCGCCGAGTTCGACGGTGGTTTCGGCGCGGCGCGTGGTGAGCGCCGGCACCGAGACGCCATCCAGCGTGATGGCGTGTGCGAAGTCGAGCTGGCTTGCTTCGGGCGCGACCTTGAGCGCAATGCGATGCGGTCCGAGCACGGTCGGTGTCAACGTGAGACCCACGCCATACGGCTTGTACGTGATGGTCGTGGTGCCGAGCGACTGCGGCACCGGCACGGGAATTTCACCGCCTGCGAGGAAGTTGGCGCTTTGTCCGGAGAGCGCGACGAGCGTCGGTTGCGCGAGCACGCGCGCGAGATTATTGCTTTCCAGAAGGCTCAAATTGGCGAACAGACCACGCGAACTCGAATTGAGCAGCAGGTTGAACGCGGCGCCGATGGGCGAGGCGGACGTGACATCGAGTGTGCCGCCCGCATTGCGCGACGCGCTGCCGAGTGAACTCGGCGCGAACGTACCGAACGCAAAGCCCGCGTTGTTCTGCGAGAACAGGTTGAAGCCCGCTTCCTTTAACACCGACTTGCTGAACTCGACCACTTTGACATCGACCTGAACGACGCTCTTGGTGGCAACGATGGAGGTATCGACGACCGCGCCGTCCTTGCCCACCGATGCCTTCGCCGCCGCGACCGCGCGTTCATGCGTTTCCATCGTCGCGGCCGAGCCTTGCACGAGCGCCGTGTTGCCGAGCACGTTGACGGTGGGCGTCGCGCCATCGACGAGTGCCGCGCTTGCTTGAGACTCGACTTGCACATGCCAGGTGAGCGGCGTCTTGCGGCCTGGTTCCCACAGCATGACGTCGGTGTTGCCGGGCGCTTTGCCGACCAGCATCACGCCGTCGTTGCCCTTCAGCACGAGCACGTCCGCGACGGCTGGATCGCCCACGGCGACGCGTTGCAACGCGCGTCCCAGCATGAGCGGCTTCTGTGCGCCGCTGGTCAGTTTGATGGCTTCGGCTTGCGCGGGCGACTGGTTTGGCGTCGTCTGCGGCTTCTGTGCGTTCGGCTTCTTCGAGGACGCGTGCGAATGACGCGCTTCTGCGGGCGTGGCCGCAAGCATCGAGAGTGCGCAGGCGAATGCGATACGACGCGCGGCGCGGGAAAGAGGAAGTTGATACATGATCTCGATGGCCAATCAGGGGTTCGACACGGTTTCGCTATGCGAGCCGCGAATGACTTCGATGCCGCTCGCCGACGCGACCTTGCGCGACGCAACTGCACCGCCGGTTGCGAGCGCGGCGGGAAGCGGCGGGAGCATCGGCGCGCCGGCGAGCATTGCGGAAGCTGGTGGCGCAGGGCGCGATGTGCCGCCCGAAAGTGTCGCGAGCGAGACGCCCGCCGCAGCGCGCGCTATGGGCGACTGAGCGGATGCATTGCGTGCCTGCGAGTCCGTGCTGGCCGTATCGGCGGGATTACGCAGCGCGAGCAAGAGACGGCCGCTGTTTTCTGCAAGCGTGAGCGTGTCGATGTCGTCGACGCGCACGCCGAGCACGGCGGTACGCGCGGCCGTTGCATGGTTCGTTGCGTTGGTGGCGTTAGCGGCATTAGTGGCCGCATCGCCCGCGATGACGCTGTCGCCAAAGCCGAGCACGCGCACTTTCGAAAGCAGCAAGCGTGCGTGGCTCGCGGGGATTTCTCCGTCCGTCACGGAATCGCGCTTGAACACGACGAAGACATCGACGGCATCGCCCGGCTTCACGAGATTGTTCACCGCGTTCGATTCGTCGACGCGAATCGCGATTGCGCGCTCGCCCGGTTCTATAGCCGCCGTGAGTCCGCCCGCGAGCGCACCATCGGTCAACGCGCTGCCAGCCGGGACGCGTACAACCGGCACACGGCCAAGCAATATGGATGCCGAACTAAATGCATCCGTGGGCAGAACGGCTTGCGCCTGCATGGTGAGATCGTCGGCGGTGAGCGCCTTGCCGGGCAAGAGATCGTGCGCCGCGACGATCACCGTCACCGCGGGCGAAGCAGCCGGCATGACGAGTGGCGCGCGTGGCGCGGGCGCGGCGCGCGTCAACGTGACGGCATAGAGGCCGAGCAGTGCAGCCAGCGCGAACAGTGCGATTGCAATGATGCGGGAAACGTTGGCCATGACATCGGTTCTTCAAAAAAAGTCAGCGTTCAAAGCACGCTGTCGGGATTGAGTTGCACGCTCGCGTTCGCCGTGAGTTTCGCCGGCAACGCTAGCGATAAAAGCGGCAGCGTCGGTACGAGCGGATTCGATGCGTAGTCGTAAGACAGCGCGACGGCGACGCATTGCATCGTCGTGTCGTAGGTACACGGCGCGCGGCTTGCCGTACACGTCGATGCAGAGCCGAGCCAGTTCTTCAGGCCGTTAGCCGTGGTGCAGGTTGCAGCTGTGCGTAGATCGAGCGCTTGCGCCGCGGTGGTCGCGCCACGCTGATAACGCAACGCGGCGCGCGCACCTTCTTCCGCCGAGAGCGTGAGCGACTGCTGCGCGACGAAGATGAGGCTATAGGTGACGATCGCGTAGAAGATGAGAAAGAAGAGCGGAAACACGATCGCGAATTCGAGGGCCGTGGCGCCTTCTTCATCACGCGCGAAACGCGGCACGAAGCGACTTGCGGTCGATTCGTCGTGCGTGTTTCGGATCGTGGTGTCGTTCATGGTTCTCTGCTCGCCAATGCTCTGTTATGTTCGACTGCTAATAACTACTTAACGGTACTGAGTACCTGTCCTTGAGCGCGATAAACGCCGTAGAAACAGGCCTTATCGCTCAATTCAACTGGTACGAGAATGTCGCGTTGACACGCGGACTACGCGATGAACTTTCGATGGGCGCATCGCCTATGGCACGCGCCACCGAGAGGTCGATGTTGTAGTGCTTCGCATCCGAAATGCGGAAGCCGATGCCCACCGAAGACAAGCGACGCGGCGTCGGCGTACCTCCATGCAGGAAGATGCGCGCCATGTCGACGGATGCATACGGCGTGAGCGATTTCAAATACGCCCATTCGAGTGGCAGCGGCCGGTTCACTTCGAAGGACGCGCCCCAGCCCGAATCGCCCGACACTTCGCCCGGTTGATAACCCAGCGCGAAGCGCTGTGCACCGAACGAAATCTGTTCGGAGGTCGGCAAGGTATCTGGCGAGAACTGCCCCGTCATGGCGACCACCGTGCCGATCTTGAACGGCCAGTCGTTGGTCTGCGTGTAGGTGGCGCCCGTGCGCAGGAAGGTCAGCGAAACCGGGTTCTGCAGTTGCAGGCCGACGATGTTGCTTTCCGCCGTCTTCGATGCGCCGAGCACATCGAATGCCTTCGCTATCTGAACATTCACACGACGCGTGACGCCTGTCTGAATGCCGGTGTAGTCGAGCGACAACTGCGCGACGCGAATTTGCGAACGTTGCGTAAGTTGCGGATTGCCCGCGACAATCATGTTCTTCAAGCGGTCTTCGTCATGCGTGGCGTACACGGTCGCCGTGCCGAGCAGACTCTTCGAGTTGCTCAAAATGAACGGATAGATCGCCGACAGCGCGAGCTTGTCGTTCACCACCGTGCGTTCGATATACGAAGGCAGGCCGGGGTTATCGACTGGATGGCCGTAGTAGTGCGAGGCATCGACTTTCATTGCGAAGCCGTCGGAACCGACGGGCGCCATCGCATTGATGCCGTAGTAAGTCGAATCGTTGCGGCCCTTCGGTGCGAGCGCGGATGCCGTGATCGATTCGCCGAGTCCCAGCAGCCCGTTCTCCGTCGCACTGAAAATGCCCTGCAGCCCCGGATGATTCACGTCGATACCCGTGCTCACGTTGAAGCGCTTGCGCGTGACGTTGAGCTCCATCGTCGTGGCGCCGTTGGTGTTCTGCGGCGGCGCGACGGTGGCATCGATCTTCGCGCCGGGAATCATGCCGAGCACGTTGATATAGCGCTCGAAGGTGGCTTGACGCAAGGGACGGTCGGCGGCAATGCGCTCTGCGATCGCACGAATGCGCTTCTCGAGATTGCCGGGCTCGCCCTTGATCTTGATGTCCGATACGTAGCCCTCGACGATCGTCACGCGCACGACGCCTTTCTCGAAGGTCTGCGCAGGCACGAACGCGAACGAGAGTGCGTAGCCGCGTTCCCTGTAGAGCGCGGTCACGCCGTTCGCGGTTTCCACCAGTTGCCCGATGGTGATGTCGGTGCCCACGAACGACGTGAAACGTTTGGCGACTTCATCGAAGGGAATCGACTTCACGCCTTCGATCTGAATCGACGATGGCGTGATGTGCCGCGCGAGCAGCTCCTGAAGCTGTTGTTGCGGCGCCTTGACTTCGACTTCGACCGAGGGCGGTCGCGCCGGAGCGTTCACTTGCGGTAAAGCGTCGAGCGGGTTGCTGCCGACGCTCGAGCGCGGCGCGGCGGCCGGTGTCTGGGCGTGCGCAATCTGCGTCATTGCGAGTGCGGCCACGAGTGCGGTCGTTTTCCAGGTACCCATTTCAGTTCCGATTCTCTTCGTATGTCGTCTGACTGTTGATCGCGCGACGCACGCCTCGCGAAGTTGCGGTCATTTGCAGGATCGCGAGGCTGCGTGTCTTGCTTCGTGCTTCGTTGCTTCGACTTAGCGACGCAGGCCGCCGAGCGCGCCGCCGAGCGTCGTGGTGACGCCCGTCAGCAGGCCGCCCACGACGCCGCCGTTGGTCGAACCCGTGCTCGCCGTTGCGCCCACGCCAGCAGTGACAGTTGCCGTCGTGGTCGTGGCGGCGGCTGCGGGCGCGGTCGTCGTCGCGGGCGCGGTTCTTACGCCGCTTGTGACCGGCGCGAGCACCGTGCTGACCACGGTCGTGACCGGAGCCAGCAGCGAGGTCGTCGCAGGCGATGACGTCACGGTGTTGACGGTGCCCGCCACGGTGGATACGACACCGCTCACGACGCCCGCGACCGGTGTGGTGCCGGTTGCAGTCGTCACGCCGGTGACGGTGTTGCCAAGCGAAGTGCCGAGCGTCGTTGCCGGTTTGCCGCCGACGAGCGTGCCCGTGGTCGCGACCGTCGTGCCGACAGCCGAAACCAGCGTGCCCGTGCCGGACGTGACCGGATTCGAGCTCGCGGTCAGCTTCTGGCCGCCCGCGGCGAGGTTCGAACCGAGCGCAGTCAAAAGACCAGCGGCAGGTGCGCCGACACCGGTTGCCGTGCCGACGGTCTGCGTCGCGGTGCCGATCATCGAGGTGATCGGCGCGATGGCGGTCGTCGCTTGCGTCGTCAGTTGCTGGACAGGTGCGCTGGACAACGCGGCCGTCAGATTGCCGCCGGTTTGCGAGACCACGCCGCCGACACCGCTCGTGAGCGCGCCAACGGGCGTCGTGATGGCGGCGAGCGGAGCAAGCGGGCCGCTGCCGAGGCCCGTGACGGCGCTTCCGCCGCTCGTGACGGCATCGCCGAGTTTTTGCACCACGCCGCCGACGCTCGTCACGGTCGTGCCGACTGCGTTCGGGTTGGAGCCAAGCGAGCCGATGCCATTGCCCACGCCGTCGCCGAGCGTCGAGACCGCCGCGCCCACGTTTTGCACGACGCCGCCAAGGTTCTTGGTGGTGCCGTCAGAAAGGCCGGGCACTTTTGCACCGCCAACAGCCGTGCCGAGACCGGTGACGGTTTCGCCTGCGGCGGTCACGATGTTGCTAGCCTTGTCGACCACTTGCGCGACCGGCTGCGGCGTGACGGTGGGCGTGCCGCCGTTGCCACCATTGCCGCCGCCACCGCCTCCGCCGCCGTTACCACCACCGCCGTTACCGTTACCGCCACCGCCGTTACCCCCGCCCGTACCGGTCTTGACCGTCGCGCCGACAGTACCGCCTGCGCTGGCTTCGATTGTCGTGGCGTTTGCGTCGGTGTTCGACGCGGTGCTGGTATCGCGTGCGCCGGTGGTGGGATGCTCCTGCTGCGTGCCGTCGGTCGAAGCGGTGGCAGCCGGATGGCTGGCTGCTCCGCCCGTCGATTTGTTGACCGAGCCCGAGCCCCCGCAGGCGCTCAACGCCAGAAGCAGGGCCACGGCCGCGGCTGCCCCGGTCATGCGAATGGTTTCGCCTTTGAGACTGGATGTCTTCATTTTTCTCTCAGATATATATTTTTGATTCGACGGCTATCCGTGGTAATTGCATCGAGCAAATACCGGTTTGAATGCCGCTTTTTAAAAGCACGTCATTTGCGCGCGGATGAAATCGGAGTTTCGATTGCGCGTAAATAAACGCGCGCCGGCCTGCGGAATGGCTACAGGCGTGCACGGACCACCGCGACTTGTGATCGCGGTTCATCGACGGCAAGGCGCTTCCCGACGGAAATGGCGGGAGTACGACGTCCGGACTTAATGGACGGTCGCTAGCTTGGCCGTGATGCTGTTGAAAGTGGTCTCGAGTTGACCGGCAAGGCCGCCGACAGCGGTCATGATGCCAAGCGCAAGTACGCCGGCGATCAGGCCGTATTCAATGGCGGTAATGCCGCGCGTATCCTTGAGATAGCGCTTGAAGAAGTGCGTCATGATGATCCTCGGGTTCTACGTTTTGCTGTCTTCTGCCCGGTGCACGGGATTCTTCGTCTGCATCGGTAGCCGCCTCTCTCAGTTGACGGATCCGAAGTTTGTGTGTGCGCAGACGCTTCGTCTAATGCCCAGGCCTCTCTAAGGCTCTGGTATTACTCTCGCCCGCTATGTCGGACGACTAGAAGTAACGGTTATCGAGTTCGGCATGCTGCTGGCGGAACCGCAACCTGACTTCATATTTTTGATTACGGCCGTCAACTTGAGGACATTAGGTTTTTTGTGGAAATTTTTGGACCGCATGGTTAACGCTTACTTCGTTTTTACCGATTAGCCGTTTTCAAAGACTTGTCTTGTTGTAAATCCTGTCTTTTGGCTTGAATCAGCCGATAAAACATATATCGGCGCGCGTTGATTTGGCACGTGCGTCCGAATTTTCTGTTTAACGCGGATATTCAAAAATGAAACGGCTTATATTCAGCTTGATGGGCGCTGCGCTGGTAACGAACGCGGGCGCTGTCTTTTCGGAAGAGCAAGAAGCGAGAATAGGCGATGCCGCCAGCGCGTGGTTTGCCATGCAGGCGCAGGGAAGCGCGTCGGCACCATATGAACCGATGCTCGGTGTCGAGGCGAGCGCCGCCCGTGCGCGCTACCTCAAAACCTTCGAAAAAGAGATTCCAGATCGGTTCGGATCGACGGTGAAAGACAGCGGCGCGTCGAACGGCGGAGGTTGAGCCTTATGGTTCGCGGCGGGGAGAACCGGGCGGCGTCTCGTTGAGCACGGCCCAGAACATCCCCAGATCGCTGATCGCGCGGAAGAACTCGGCAAGCTCGACCGGCTTCACGACGTAGGCGTTCACGCCGAGTTCATAGCTGCGGATGAGATCGCGTTCTTCGCGCGACGAAGTCAGCATGACGACGGGAATGGTTTTCAGCGACGCGTTCGCGCGGATCAGCTGCAGCAATTCGAGTCCGTCGATTTTCGGCAGCTTCAGATCGAGCAGGATGACGGCGGGATTGCCCGGCACGCGTTCGCGCCACTCGCCATCGCCAAGAAGATAGTCGAGGCCTTCCTGGCCGTCACGCGCCACCACGATGTCGTTGGCGAGATGGGTCTTTGCAAGCGCAAGCAGCGTGAGTTCGAGATCATTCGGGTTGTCCTCGACGAGCAGGATCGGCTTGAACATCATGGTCTCTGCGGTGGCGGCTCGTGAGGGTGCGCGCATTATGGCGCAAGTGGCGTGTGCTTCAAACTGTTGTGCAACGTTCCGTCCGCCGTGTTTGCATAACAAGCGGCAAGACCCGGCAAATACGCCTCATATCAAGTTACTTTCGGTCAATATGACGGCCATAGCGGCGTCACGGATTGCATCGCATGCACGTTCTGCGTTAAAAGAAACGATGCCCGCCGAATCTGGAATCATTCTCAGACGAGCGCGGCCAAAGCAAGCATGCAAATCACGACTGGGAGACGGGGACAATGAGGGTTCGCGCAACTGTGCTGGTGGTTCGCCATGACGCGGTGTTGCTCGTCAGGCAACGCGGTGGCCCGTGGTATCTGCCGGGCGGTGAAGTAAGGCATAACGAGTTGGTGATGGCCGCGGCGATCCGCGAACTGCACGAGGGAACCGGCGCCGAGGCGAGCGCGGCGGCCTTTATGTGGCAGCACGTATCCGCGCAGCATCTGCACCACGTTTTTCGCGTCGCCATTCCAGCGGATGCTCGGCTGTTCACGAATCCGGGGCAGGGCGTCGACGAGGTGCGCTGGGTCAACATCCCCCTGCTGCACACCATGCCGGTTACGCCCGGCACCAAGGCGATCCTTGCACGCGCCGCCGGTATCAACGGCAGCGTGGGCCGTGCACCGCCGTGGGCGAACAAGGGTTTCGGCGCGGGCAGACCGGCCGACTTCTGAAGCCGGCGCGGTCCGCCCGCTCTCTGCATCACCTCGGGTTGCTCTGCACGAAGCTCCGGTAGGCCCAGTACGCGTCCTTCTGCGTCTTGCCGTCCGCTTGCAGCATGCCGTAGTTGCCTTCGCTGTCGTCGTATAGCTCGTACGCCTGGATCGACTGGATGTTGTACTTCGACGCCACGCTTACGAACTGCGCCATCATGTCGTTGCCCGTCAGATACGACGCGATCTGCTGATCCGAGCCATAGTTCGGACGCACGCCAAACTCGTTGATCCAGATCGGTTTGCCCATGTTGTGAAGCACGGCGAGTACATCGTGACAGCCCGTGCCGCCGCATGCGTTCGTGATGTCGCCTTCATTCGAATACCAGTGCCATGCGGTGATGTCCCAGCTAACCGTTGGATGGCCCCATGTGCCGTCAGGCTGCGAGCCGTCCGCAAGCATCTGGTAGAACGAGTAGTGCAGCCACGTTCCGCCAAGCACGATCTGTCCGCCGCTATCCACCGAGCGCACGCCCGCAATCAGGCCGCGAATGACACCGCGTGCAACCTGATACTGGTGGTTGTTGTACTGCTGCCAGAAAACGCCGTCGACGTTGCCATTCAGCGTATTGGCTTCGAGTTCGTTGGAGATCTCGTAGTACGGGTAGTGATACGCGTTGGCCGTTTGCTGGCCGAGCGTGAACGCGGCGTTGTAGGCGTCGTCTTCGCTGTTGAAGTCGATACCCATCATCATCACGGGATACACCGTCACGCCGCCGTCGGCCATCGTCTTTGCAATGCCGGCGAGCTTCGTCGCGGATGCCTGGTTGTACACCTCGTTGCGATAAATCTTCGCGCCCAAATCCTGCAATTGCGACAACTGTTGCTGGGGGCTGGATGCGTCGTAGGCGCCGCCGCCGTTGTTGTGGCCATTCATGCCGTAAAAAATAGAGCCATTGTTCGCGGCTTTCGACGTGGCTTTGAGCTCGGACGCGCTCTTGCCCGTGGCGGCATCCACCGCGCTGTCGCTGCTGCCGCCGCATGCCGCGAGCAACAGGCTCGTCGCGACGGCTGCAGCGATAACCGTGGCCTTAGGCGTGGCGAAGTAAGGAAAAACCGGAAGCGATGTAAGTTTCTTCATAAGATTTCGGCGTACTAATGAAAGTATGGGCGTCCATGCGCGAAAAGGCGCTTGCCGATGCTGCATGCGGCAGGATGGATGCCTCGACGACCGCCAACCACATGTCCCATTACTACGGGATGCGAACGGTCGTTAGCAGAACGAACGATTCGTTTCTGCAGTTGAAAAGGGGCTGACCTGCGCCAGACGGATAAACGTTGGCGGGCAACCGCGGCGGCAATACGTATGTGCTGATGCGGCTCATGCCTGCCGCTGCCCGACGGATGACAGCCTGTGAAGCGCATGTCTTCAAAGGCTCGTCGAAGGTCGTGCAAGACGGTCGAGGAGATACGCGCGAAGTCCGCCAGTCATGGCAGCCCGCCCGTGTACCGCACTGCAAACAGCAATGTTGCTGTTGAAGATTTACCGATTTTCCCGCTGCTTCGGCAAGGCTTGCCGAAACTCCTGCAGCGGTCGAAAGAGTACTGCCTCCGGAACTCGATGTAAACCGATGTCACATTTTTTACGCATTATTCCGTCACCGACCAGCCATTTTTGCTTGGTCATATCATCAGTGGGAACACGTTGAATCCGGTAATTAATAAATCGGAAAACTAATCAATTTACCAATTGGCCGAGATGTATCGACCTCGTTACATTTGAGAATTGAATGATGCGGGAAAGAATCGTCATATTGCTTACATAAGCGACCGATAAGCTTCCCGGCGCTGTGAGACCTTCACGCGCTTTGCGGGAGCCAGATCATGTCGACTTCATCACGTCGCTACTTCAGCGTGGCGCGCTTCGCTATTTGCGCCTGCGCAATCGTTGGCCTGAGTGGCTGCGGCGATTCGAACTCGACCGACATCAAGCCGCCGGCATCCGTCTCAGCAGCCAGCAGCGAAGCGCCCACGACAAACGCAACGAGCGATCTCGAGGACTGGGCGAAACAAGCCACGTCCGGTGCTCCGGTGCAAGCCGAGCAAAGAGGTATTGCGCGGGCTTCATCGGAAGCGCTCGCAACCCCGGTGATCCATACGGTCGACTAGCATCCCTTCTACTTCCCCACTACTCAAATGACGAAGAACCGACGTGAATTTCTGCGCACGGCGATGGAGGCCGCAGGCGCAGCGGCAGCGCTCAACGTAATGCCGCTCGGCATTCGCCAGGCGCTTGCCATTCCAGCGAATCAGCGACATGGTTCGATCGAGGATATCGAGCATATCGTCGTGTTGATGCAGGAGAACCGCTCGTTCGATCATTACTTCGGAACCTTGCGCGGCGTGCGCGGATTCGGCGATAAAGCCGCCGTCACGCTGCCGAACGGCAAGCCGGTTTATCACCAGCCTATCGCGGCGGGTGCGGGCGAAGTGCTGCCGTTTCATCCGGGCGCATCGAATCTCGGCTTGCAGTTTCTGCAGGACTTGCCGCATGACTGGGTAAGCGGACAGGGCGCGTTCCATAACGGTCTTTACGATCAGTGGGTGCCGTACAAGGGCACGACGACGATGGCGCATCTGCGTCGCGACGACATTCCGTTCCACTATCAACTCGCCGACGCCTTCACGATCTGCGACGCGTATCACTGCTCGACGAATACATCCACCGATCCGAATCGCTATTACATGTGGACCGGTTATGTGGGCAACGACGGCACGGGCGGCGGCCCGGTGGTCGATAACGCAGAAGCGGGCTACGGCTGGTCCACGTTTCCCGAAGTGTTGGAACGTGCGGGCATCTCGTGGAAGGTCTATCAGGATCAGGGCACGGGACTGGATTCGAAAGGTTCGTGGGGCTGGACCGACGACGCCTATATCGGCAACTACGGCGACAACTCGCTTCTCTACTTCACGCAATATCAGAACGCGCAGCCCGGCAATCCGCTCTATGAAAAGGCGCGGCGCGGCACGAATGCCGCCGCGGGCGACGACTATTTCTCCATTCTGAAAAACGACGTGCAGAGCGGCTCGCTGCCGCAAGTCTCGTGGATCGTCGCGCCCGAAGCCTTCTCCGAGCATCCGAACTGGCCCGCAAACTATGGTGCGTGGTACATCGATCAAGTGCTGCAAGTGCTGACGGCGAATCCGGAGGTGTGGAGCAAGACGGCGCTGCTCATCAACTACGATGAGAACGATGGTTTCTTCGACCATATCGTCCCGCCGTTCCCGCCTTCATCGAACGCGAACGGTCTTTCCACTGTCGATACGAGTCTCGAGATTTTCCCCGGCAGCGCGAAGTATGCGAGCGGCCCGTATGGCCTCGGCGCACGCGTGCCGATGCTCGTCGTCTCGCCGTGGTCCAGAGGCGGCTGGGTGTGTTCGGAGACGTTCGATCACACGTCGGTGATCCGCTTCATTCAGAAGCGCTTCGGCCGCGCGCATGGACTGGCCGAGCCGAATATCTCGCCGTGGCGTCGCGCGATTTGCGGCGATCTGACCTCCGCGTTCGACTTCCGCAATCCCAACAGCAAGCTGCCGACGCTGCCTGCCACGACCTCTTACGTTCCGCCCGACAAGGCGCGTCATCCGGATTACGTGCCGCTGCCGCCCGTCGATCAGCAATTGCCCGTGCAAGAGCCCGGCGTGCGTCCGTCGCGTGCATTGCCTTACGAATTGTTCGTGCGCTCGAAGCCGGATGCATCGAAGGGCGCGGTGTCGTTCGACTTCATCAACACGGGCGATGCAGGCGCGGTCTTTTTGCTGTATCGCAATGCCAGTACTGCTGTTCCGCACACTTACACGGTCGAAGCGCACAAGCGCCTGTCGGATCGTATCGATGCAAACGCGGATGGCAGCTTCGACTTCGTCGTGCATGGGCCGAACGGTTTCTTGCGCCGTGTCGCGGGCAAGGCGAAGGCGCAACATGGCGGCTGGTGGTCGCACGATGACGCCGCGCCGGAAGTCGCGGAAGGCTACGACGTCGCTAACGGCAATCTGCAATTGAGGCTGGAAAACAAGGGCTCGGGCGCGTGCACCTTCAGTATCGTGAATGCCTACGATGCCGCGAAGACCATCACCAAGCGTGTGCGAGGCGGCGACACCGCGCAGCTGTATCTCGATTTGCGCAGCGCGCACGGCTGGTACGACATCGAAGTCAAGGTGGACACGGACAGCGCCTTTCTGCGCCGTTTTGCGGGCCACGTCGAAACGGGCAAGGACAGCCTGAGCGATCCGGCACTGGGCGGCTAGTCGCGCCGACGCGCCGCGCGAACAGTCTCGCGCGGCGTTTTTCACGTTCGGGCATATCATTGCGTATCGTCTCTGCGATACCGCAACCATGAACCGACGCACCGCTCCACAGAATTCCGACTGGGTCCGCCATGCCGAATCATCGGCGGGCATCGAACTGGATCGAAGCCTTTTTCGGCGGCAAGGCATACGGCTGGCATCGGCACGACACCTATGCCATCGGCCGCACCATGACGGGCGTGCAGAGCTTCAATTACCGGCGCGAATTGCGTCACAGCTTGCCCGGCCAGACGATGGTGCTTCATCCCGACGAAGCACATGACGGCCACGCCGGCACCGGCGATGGCTTTCGGTATCGCATGCTCTATGTCGAACCCGCGATGATCCAGGCCGCGCTCGGCGGTCGCGCGTTGCCGTTCATCGCCGGTGGAACGACGATGGATGCGCGCGTCAGCGCCGCCACCGAAGCGCTGCTCGCACAGACGCTGCGCGAACCGCTCGCACAAAACGATGCGCTCGCCGAACTCGCATTCGCGCTGGCGCAAGCAGCGGGCGTGACCACCTCGCGCGACACGGGCGACTACGCAAGCGCCGTGCTGGCGAAGGACTTTCTGCACGCCCATTGCGATCGTATCGTCACGATGGAGGAACTCGAACGCGCGACGGGACGCGACCGCTACAGCTTGTCGCGCGACTTCAGGCTCTTTTTCGGCACGAGCCCTTACCGCTATCTGACGATGCGCCGTCTCGATGTCGCGCGCCGTCTCGTGCTCACGGGCGCATCGTTGGCGGATGTCGCCGCGAGCGCCGGTTTCGCCGATCAAAGCCATATGACGCGGCAATTCACACGCACCTTCGGCATGCCGCCCGCGCGTTGGCGGGCCTGTGTTAGTACGCGTTAGAGCTTGCACGATCGTTCAAGACCCTTTAGGTGTGACAGCGGTAGCCTTGAACGAATTCATCGTCAGGGAGCCGCATCATGCAAACACACGCAGGGACAGCCGAAGCGACACGTGGCCAGCGCGCCGCCATCGATCCATTAAAAAAAGCGCGTTTGATCGACGGCTTCTGGCAGCAACGCGTTATCGCTGAAATGAACGACTATCAGTTCAAGGTCGCGCGTCTGGAAGGCGAGTTCCTGTGGCACGCGCACGCCGATACCGACGAGACGTTCATCGTGCTGGAAGGCGAATTGCGCATCGACTTTCGCGATGGCGAGATGGTGCTGAGAGCAGGGGAGATGGGAATCGTGCCGAAGGGCGTCGAGCACAAACCCCATGCCGCGCGCGAAGTGAAGATCATGCTGATCGAGCCGCGCGGCGTCGTCAACACCGGCGACTCGCGAAACGAGCGCACGGTGCCGAACGACTTGTGGATCTGAAGCGAAAGCCGCTTAGAAGCGATACGTCACGCCGACCTTGACGATCGGATAAAAGCGCAACTTGTCGGCCTTGTCCTGCAAGTCCTGCTTTTCCTGATCGACGAAAGCCTGACCAGTGATCGCGACGACTTCGGCGGGCACGTCGTAATCGACATGCGGACGGCCAAAAGCCACGCCTGCATCGAAGAACGCGGAGAAGCCTTTCTGCGCCACCGGCGTGTGACCGAAACCGATGCCGACATACGGGCGCACCGTCGGGAATCGCGCCTTCGCGTGGATCTGCTCGCCGGCCACGTTGTAGGTCGTGCCGTGATACGTGTAGGTGTCGGTCGGGCTCGTCGCGACGGCGTCCACGTTGTCGCCGCCTATCAGCGCGCCAGCGGTCAGGCGGAAGGCCACCGTGTTCGGTGCGGGAAAGAAGTCGAGATAAAGACCGCCGTGATAGATGTGCGCGGTGCCGTCGTAATGCAGCCCGCCCGCATTGAAGTTGTGCGAGAAGGCGATGCCGTTGAATTCGGCCCGCACGTTATCACGAGTGCCAAGCGGTTCCGAATAGCCGATACCCACGCCTTCGGTGCCGACTTGTCCATAGATTTCGCGTGCGTGCGCGAGAGGGGCGGAAAGCGCGGCGATACCCGCCGCAAGCGCGACCAACGTTTTCATCATTGCAAGATTTCCTTGAGGATAAGACCCGAGCGCGTCTGTGCGATATGGCAAGAATTGCCGCCGGAGAGGCGGACGCCATGATTCACGCGGTCATGTCAGGAGACATCCGAGTTAACGGAGCGGTACAAGGAAACTTTAGAAAACGTTTGCTAACCTTATTCCTGACGTGTCGGCGAGGCCGGTTCCGCAGGCGCGGGAAGTATCGGCGGCAATGTGTCGAAGACGGGCGGCTGCGCTTTTTCCTCCGTGACTTCAGCAGCGGGCGCGGTACGCGTGGCGGGTGAACGACGCGCGCGCGGTGCGTGCTGAGGCGTCTGCGCGGGTTTCGGCGCTTTCGAAAACGTCTCGGCAAACCACGTCTTCACACGCGTCGCCATGATGTCCCACATGCCCGGCACTTCCTGCGTATCGAAGCGTGCACGGGCATCGATCAGATGCGAACGCATCGCCCGTTGCGTGAAGTCGCCGATCATCGGCAATGCGCTGTGTGCGCCTTGTCCCCAGTAATCGCTACGCAAGGTCACGCGGCTGTCGTTGAAGCCGACCCAAGCGCCCGCCACGAGTTGCGGTTGCATCAGGATGAACCAGCCGTCCGCGTTGTCTTGCGTCGTGCCGGTCTTTCCCGCGACGTCGCCGCGAATGCCGAAGCGCGTGCGGATCAGCGTGCCCGTGCCGCGATTGATGACATCGCGCATGACGTCGACGAGCTTGCGCGTGGCATCGACCGACAGCGCGCGTTCCGGCTTGCTTTCGAATTGCGCGAGCACCTCGCCATCCTTGTTCTCGATGCGCGTCACGAGCAGCGGCTCCATGTAGTTGCCGTCGTTGGCGATGGTGCCGTAAGCCGCCACCATCTCCTTGAGCGTCACCGGACTCGTGCCGAGCGCAAGCGAAGGCACCACGTCGAGATGACTTTCGCGCACGCCCATGTCGCGCGCGAGTCGCGCCACGCGCGCCGGACCCACTTGCTGCATCAGTTGCGCGGTGATGCGGTTCTTCGAATACGCGATGCCGTCGCGCAGACTTACTGGCCGGCCGCTTGGCGGCGAATCGTCGGTGGGACGCCAGGTTTCCTCGCCCTTGATGGGAATCTCCACCGCCTGATCGATGATGGTATCCGTGGGCTTCGAGCCGCGCGCGAAAGCCGCGCCGTACACGAACGGCTTGAATGTCGAGCCCGGCTGACGGCGCGCCTGTTGCACATGATCGAACGGGTCTTGCGTGAAGTCGCGGCTGCCGACCCACGCCTTGATCTGCCCGTTGCGCGGATCTAGCGCTAAAAAGCCGGCCTGCACGCGCGTCTTGTTCTCGCATAACGCCTGCATGAACGTGCGATTCGCGCTAAGGCTCTTGATGACGTCGGCGTCGTTCGCGCCGCCATCGCGCGCCACGCGATACTCGCTCGTCTCGCGGATGAACGCATGTGCAAGGTCCGCGTTCGCATTCGCGCAGCCACCGCGCCCGCCCCAAGCCGCATTGGCGATGGACTGCAACTGATTGCCTTGCCACGTAAGCGATTGCGTGGCCATCGTCTGCAAACGCGAGTCGAGCGTCGTGCGCACGACGAGACCATCGGAATAGATATTGAAGTCGTTGTCGTCGGCCCACGCAATAAGCCACTTGCGTAACTGTTGCGCGAAATGCGGCGCGCGTCCCGGCTCCTCGGTCTGACGTTCGAAGTCGATGCGCAACGGCTTCTTCTGCAACGCTTCGAGCTTCGCAGGCGCGAGATGGCCGAAGCGCACCATCTGACCGAGCACGATATTGCGTCTGTCGAGCGCGCGTTCAGGGTTGATCACAGGGTTGTAGTAGCTGTTGCCCTTCAGCATGCCGATAAGCGTCGCGCTTTCGAGCACGTCGAGTTCGCTCGCGGATTTATCGAAGTAAGTGCGTGCGGCCATCTCGATGCCATACGCGTTATACAAGAACGGCACCGTGTTCAGATACGTTTCGAGAATCTCTTCCTTCGAATAGACCGCTTCGATCTTGAACGCGGTGATGGCCTCCTTCACTTTGCGCGTGAGCGTCTGCGAGCGGCCGATGTCATCGGGATAAAGATTGCGCGCGAGCTGCTGCGTAAGCGTGGAACCGCCTTGTTTCTGGCCTTTGAACGTATGCAGCGCGGCCGATGCCGTGCGTCGCCAGTCAATACCATGATGCTCATGAAATCGCCTGTCTTCAGTTGCGATGAGCGCGTCGATCACTTGCGGCGAGACGTCCTTGAGGCTCACCCATTCGCGATGCGTTGGCTTGAATTCGGCGAGCAGCTTGCCATCGGCGGAATAGATTTGCGCGGGTTGATCCACCTTCGCGCGGCGCAGGTCGCGAATGCCGGGCGTGAAGGGAATCAGCACCAGCACATAGAGCACGAAAAGCGCGGGCAATAGCAGCAGCGTGCGCACATGCGCATGCGGGCGAAGCTTGACGGCAAGGCGAACGAGGAATGCGCGCGCCAGGGCTTTGAATTCAGAAGCGGTCACGAAGATACGGCGGGCTTGCGAAGAAAACGTGCATCGTAGCGTATTCTTTCTACACCCTTGCACAAGCGCTTTTTCCGCGACTTTCCAGAACGAGCCGCATCATGCCGAAAATCGATCTTGCCAATGTGCCCGAGCACCAAGGCTCCGGCTATCCACCGCCTTACGATCAACCATGCGCCGCGCGCATCCGTCGGCGTCTTGGCGATGCTGGCGGCTTGACGGACTTCGGCGTGAATCTGATGCACTTGCCGCCGGGAAGCTGGTCGAGTCAGCGTCACTGGCATTCGCACGAGGACGAGTTCGTATATGTGCTGCAGGGCGAACTCGTGCTGATCGAAGACGAAGGCGAAACCATGTTGCGTGCGGGCGATTGCGCCGCGTTCGCCAAGGGCACGGGCAACGGGCATCACATGATCAACCGGTCGCGGGAAATGGCCGTGTATCTCGAAGTCGGCTCGCGCGCGTGGCCCGATCTCACCACGTGTTCCGACATCGACATGATGAGTGCCAACGCCGATGGCCGGTTCGTGCGCAAGGACGGCTCGCCGATCGAAGCGTAGTCGTATCTGCTCAAACGGTCGTAGAATGAATCACCGTCCGCGATGACGTGATCACTCGAATATAACGATCCGGAGACAGCATCATGCGACGTTGCACTGCAGCAGGCTTGACCCTTTCCCTTTGCGTCGTCGCGGTGCTTGCCGCTTGCGGCGGCTCATCCGACGACCACAACGCATACACGAACGCGCCGAAGATCGTGATCGACTCCGACTTCAACACCATGGGCGACGACGGCCAGCTCTTCGCCATGACCACGCAGTTGATGGGACAGGGCAAGGTGAATCTGCTCGGCCTGTGCGTGGTGACGGGGAACGACTGGTTGCTGCAAGAAGAAGCCGATGCGTTGAAGGCCGTCGAACGCATGGGCGTGCAGAACAAGGTCGGCGTGTATGGCGGCGCGGATTATCCGCTGCAATACGATGTGACGAGCATCCGCGCGCAGCAGGCCGCGAATCCGAACGGATACTTCGGCGCGTGGTCGCGTCCCGAGCCGACTTCGCAAGCCCAGCTCACCGCGCCGCCGGACGGCTTCGCAACCTCGACCAAGCTACAGACGCAAGCCGCCGCCGACTTTCTCATCGACACGATCAAACGTTATCCGCATGAAGTGACGATTCTCGAAGTCGGGCCGCCGACCAATCTCGCGACGGCGGTGCAGAAGGCGCCGGAGATCGTGCCGCTCATCAAGCAGATCGTCTACATGGGCGGCGCGATGAACGTGCCGGGCAACGCCAATGCAGTCGGCGAGCTCAACTGGTGGTTCGATCCGCTCGCGGTGCGCATGCTCTTGCAGACGTCGATTCCGCAAACTGTCATTCCGCTCGATGTGACCAACACCGTGCCGTTGACCGAGAGCATCTACAACCAGATCGTCAACCCGCCGACCGGGCAGACGGCCGTGACGAAGGCGTATGCAACCGTGAATGCGGGTGCGTTCGCATCGAGCACGGATCTCTACGACACGCTGACCATCGCTTACTTCAGCGATCCAACTTACGCGACGCAGACGCAGAGCGCATACCTGGATATCGACACGACGCCCGGCGAGGATCAGGGTCATGTGCGGGTGTATCCGGACACGCCTGCTGCGGGGGCATCGCCGCAAAAGATCACGTATGTCACGAAGTTCGATAATGATCGATTCTTCAAGCTGTACGTGGACTTGCTGACGAGGCCGGTGCCAGTGGTGTTTCAGTGAGCGGTCTGGCTTCGAAGCTCGCCTGAACACGGCGACAAGCAAGCGCAAATTTTTGTAAGGCTCGCGCGTCCTGACTTTTCAAGTGCGGGTCGCGCGTGTATTGTCTGCTGCCCGAATTAAACGCGTTCTAAACGTCGTTCGCATTCGGTAATTCGAGTCCGCTTCCATGCGGACAGATGCAACAGCAACTAAAGCAAGACATGGAATTCGATAACAACGAAGGCATCAAGGGAACGGTTACGACTGCGGCAGCGGCTGGCTTGGATAAGGATATGGCCGCTTTTGTCGGAAAGAACGTGGAGTATTACGCGGGCAAGTGGTCAGCCAAGGACAAAAATGGAAACATTAAGCCGACGTGGAATGTCGCGGCGTTCTTTGGCGGTCCCGTATGGTTTGCGTATCGCAAGATGTACTGGCAGGCGGTCGCGGTCTTCGTTGGCGGCACGTTTCTGAACCTGCTGCTCGGCTTGATCAGCGATTCACTTGGCGAGGTGTCGAGTTACGCATTGATGTTCGCGTGGGCTTTTTCAGGCAACTTGATTTATCGCGCGCATGTCGAGAAAGCAGTCGAACGGATCAAGGCTGAGGTGTTGCTGCCGGGCGAGCGCGCAGAGCAACTGAAGCTGCGCGGCGGAACGAGCGCGATGGCCGGCTGGATAGCGTCGGCAGTCTCTCTCACGATTCTCATCTTCAGCGTCTGGTCGATGATCGGTGCTGTCTGACCGCAGGCGCCGAGAAAAACGGCCAATCACGCCGGATCAGCCGCTTCGCCCCTAGCCTCTAAACCAGGTCAAAGATAACTGCAAACATAATCCAGCGTCTCGACCACTTCTATATCGAAGCGGCTCTTCCCCGGCACCGAGAAAGACTCGCCGGCGCCGTAGGTCTTCCAATCATCGCTACCTTGAAGACGGATACGGCATTGGCCCGCCTGCACTTCCATCAGTTCCGGCGCATCGGTGCCGAAGTCGAGCGTGCCGGGCAGAATCACGCCAAGCGTCTTCTTCGAGCCGTCGGCGAAAAGCACCGTATGCGAGACGCACTTGCCATCGAAATAAACGTTCGCGCGCTTGATGACGGAAACCTGATCGAATTGCGATGCTGCGCTCATGGCGATGAATCCTCGAATGATGGTGGCCCGCCATCATACAGAAGCGCCGCCTGTGTACGCGTCAGCGATCGCTCCACGGCGCCATTGCCTGAAACACGCCGTCGCGCCGGACGAGCGCATGAAACAGCGCCGCCGCGAGATGCACGACGATCAGCGCGAAGAAGCAAAGCGCCAGGTACTTGTGCGCGTCCCAAAGCAGCGAATGCAGCGAGTTGCTATGCGGAAGAATGGAGGGCAATCGCACGCCGAACACCACGACCGGATAATCCGCCGCCGACAACATGCCATAGCCGATGAGCGGCAAGCCGATCATCAGCGCATAAAACGCGAGATGCGAGAGGTGGGCGGCGAGCTTCATCGGCTCCGGCATATTGGCGGGCAACGGCGGCGCGCCGCGCACGAGCCGCACGACCAGCCGGATCAGTGCGAGCATGAGAATCGTCACGCCGAGCGGCTTGTGGATCGACACCAGCGTGAGATAGTCGGGCCGCACGGTGGACACCATGCCGACGCCGATGAACAGCATTGCCAGAATGCAAATCGCCATGAGCCAGTGCAGCGCGCGTTGTAGGGGCGAGAAGCGTGTGTGGATCGTGCTCATTGATTCGCTCCTTGCGCCGGTTGATGCGGATAGTCCTTGTCCTCGGCGGTTCTCCGGTTGAACGACACCGAATAGGCAGCCGAACGCGCGGCAGGGAACGGATCGTCGGAAACGTGCATGCCGGGCGGAAGCACCACCGGATCGAAATTCAGATCGCGGCACGGGCCATCCGGCTCGGCCTCGATCGCGGTGACGACCAGCGTGCCCGCTTCGACCTTCTGGCGATCGTCCGGCCACGCCTTGCTCGGGTCCGCCGTGGGGTCGCCGGGATTGGCCACCGTCACGACCATGGTCCAGCGTTGCGGCCCGCTCTGCACGCGCTGCGTGATGTCGGCATCGAGAAAGTTCGCGCCTTTCTGCTTCAGCTGATCGCCCGTCAAGGTCTCGGGCTTGGCCACCGGCACGAACGACCAGCGCACGACGCGGTCTTGCCCGGAGGCGTCCGTGAAGACGAAGCTATTGAGGCTGTTGTACTGATCGTCCGCGAAGGAGCCGGTGAACGGCGCGCTCGACGCCCATTTGCCGAATGCGCCGATCTCCGGATGCGCGGCGGCGAACTGCTTCATCGCGTCGGGATCGTCCTTGCGGGCGGATGCGCGCTGCAGTTCATAGAACGCTTCCGGCGTGGCGACGGGGAAGAAGGGCGCGTCGATCATCGCGGAGCGCCACTCGCTGTGGTCCGGCATGACGATTCGCAAGCTCAGTCCGCGCACGCGCGCCGATGAATCGGCGGTCTTCGGGTCGGGCGTCGCAAGGTTGAATCGGCCGGTCACGGGGTAATTGCCAGGCGCGAAAAGCTGCGCCTTGGATAGCGAAGCCGCGCCGCCATTCGACTCGAAGTCGCCCGTGAAGCAGACGCCCTTCGCATGGTTGCGTCTGAAGCCGAGCGCGGGTCCGCCCGGTGGCGCGAGGCTGTTGACGATCTTCGCAGGCGTGAGTCGCGTAGGCGACAGCCAGCCGGCGGTGTACGCGAACGCGGCGACCACGACGGCCACGACGATAGCGATAAGAATGAGCGGGCGTATTGGGGATGCGGGTTGTTCAGCCATCGGATTCTCTCGATCGGTGGTTTGGCTGGCCCCTAATTTAACAGCAGAAGAAAAACCGCGCCTGAATCCTGCACAGTCGCGGCTCGAGCGCCATGCAAAAGACATCGGCACCTTTGAAGTGTCGATGTCTCGTCTATCCAAGGTCGCGTTATTGCAGGTTATTGCGCGTGCTTCGCGGCGTCCTCGATCACTGCGGCCACCTTAACCGGCTGCGATTCGTACACCGAGTGGCTCACGCCCGGAATCACGGTCATGTGGCTATGCGCTCGCTCGTAGTACCAGCGCTCCAGATCCGGATTGATGATCTTGTCCGCGCCCGCGACGATGCCCCAACTCGGCTTCGTGGTCCACGCAGCGGACGTGAGCGGCTCCGAGAAGACTTTCGCTGCGGTCAGCATTTGCGAATGCGCTTCGAAGGTCGCTTCCTTTGAAGAAAGATCGGCGGCAAAGTCCTTGGGGAACGCGGAAGGATTCAGGAACGTATAACCGTCGCTCGTCTTCTCGATCGCGCCGGCCTGCTTCGAGGTGAAGCTCGGCTTGCCCTTGCCGAGCGTGCTTTCGTCCTCGCCGACATTGGGCGCATGCGCGGCCACGTACACGAGTCCGACCACATCCGGATGCTCGCCTGCCTCGGTGATCACCGAACCGCCATAACTGTGTCCGACGAGGATCGTCGGTCCGTGCTGCAAGTCGAGCACGCGCTTGGTGGCGGCGACGTCGTCATCGAGCGAAGTCAGCGGCTCCTGCACGATGCTGACATGGTAGCCGTCCTTCTTGAGAATGTCGTAGACCGGCTGCCAGCCGGAACCGTCGACCCAGGCGCCGTGCACGAGCACGATGTTCTTCACGGGCTTTTCGCCTTGCGCCATGACGGGCGCCGAGGTGAGAAAAGCGGCGGATACCGCGAACATCGCGGCAGAGAGCAACAGGTTTTTCATGTGGAACTCCGAGTGGCATTCAGTACGCGTGTGCGGTCCGGCATGCCGCAGTGACCGGCGCCAGACCGCTTGGCTTTAGCTGCCGAAATACGGCACGCAGTAGTCCGCGGGGCCGACGCAGTTTCTGGAAGCGGCGGACACCTTCGAGCCGCTGGCGGACGCACCGGTCAATGCCACGCCGCCTACATCGCTCGTGCCGTGCGTGGCCGCGTAGCTCGCCGCGACCTTGGCTTCGGCTGCCTGAATGTCTGCGGGGTAGGTTGCGTCGTCGTTCACTGCGGGCTTGTACCCGGCCTTCTCCAGGCGCACGAGATCGGCGCGCACTTCGGCGCGCGTCACCGGCTGATTCGACTGCGCATACGACATGGCGGGAGCGGCAACGGCGCTGACTGCGAAAGCGAGACTGACGAGAAACTTGTTCATTGTGATACTCCTTTAAAGGCTCGGCGTTTCCGTGTGGAGCCGAATGACGTAATGGACAGATGGCATTACTTAGGAAACCGATTCACTGGCTTCGCATACGATGAGGTCGTCTGCTTGAGCGGTGGAGCTTTCGTTGCTGCGACCTTGGAGTAACTTTATGTCCGGATGCGCGGTGAGCCTATCCCTACGTGCGTTCGCTCATGCGGCCGTTAGAGATGACGCGCCTAAACGTTTGCATGAGTAGTCGGCACGGCGTCGTTGCCTGCGCCGAATGGTTAGGCCGTGCGTATGAAGCGGTATGAGACGCAAGGTTAGACGGCTCATACGAAGGTATTAGACCGGCTTCGTCTCATACATAAATATGATTCTCACGTCCGATGCTTTTACTTAACATGGCATCACGGTCGACGGCCCGCCGCCTGGTTTATCGCCGCCACCGCACACTAGGCTCGAGGACTTTGTTGCGTGTTCAATAACCCAGTCGTTTCGATCATCGACGATGACGAATCCGTCCGCATCGCGACCTCAAGCTTGGTTCGCTCGCTTGGCTGGGAGGTTCGGCTCTACGACTCCGGCGAAGCGTTCCTGAATTCGGGTTCGATCGCGGATGTCGCGTGTATCATTTCGGATGTCCAGATGCCAGGCATCTCGGGCGTGGAGATGTACCGCAGACTCGTCGATCGCGGCGTCGCGCCACCTATCATCTTCATCTCCGCGTTCGCTTCGGACGCCATGCGCAAACAGGCGCTGGACGTCGGCGCGCTGTGCGTGCTCGGCAAGCCTGTCGACGGTGCACAGGTAATGCACTGTCTCGACGACATCCGGGCCAGCGGCGCTGGCGCTCATCCTTGAAGTGGCCCGCTTTCCGGGCTCAGGCTCTCTCGTCCTATGAAAGATCCGCGCAATGTGAATCTGGGCAGTCCGTTACTCGGGCCATCGAGCATGAATGAGCGGCCGCTTTCCGCAATGAGGCCGCGATGAAGCTCGATCAGGCAGCCGAGCAGTCTTTCCTCGGCAATCCCACCACCCTCAAGGCGATGGCCACGGTAGTCGGCCTCGCGGTGTTTCTCATCGACGCATTCACGCCGCTCGATATCGCCATTGCCGTGCTTTATGTCGTAGTGGTGCTGCTCGTGGCTTCGGTCGCATCGCGGCCTGTCACGATTGCAGTCGCGTGGGCCTGCGTCGCGGCGACGGTGCTCGGCTTCATGCTCTCGCACAACGCGCAGGACCCTGGCAGTTCCATCGCGCGTTGCGGTGTGAGTCTCATCGCCATTCTGACCGTGTCGTTTCTCGCGCTGCGCAATCAGACGAGCACCGCCACCTTGCGCAAGCAGGTCGAACTGCTCAATCTCACGCACGACGCGGTGGTCGTGTACGACATGGACGACCGCATCACGTTCTGGAATCAGGGCGCGGAACGGCTGTACGGATGGACTTCCGAGCAGGCTATCGGCCAGCCCATTCACGGACTCACGCAGACGGATGCGGCCATGCCCGTCGACGACATTCGCCGCGAAACGCTTACGCGTGGGAACTGGCAAGGCGAACTCAAGCGCGTGAAGAAGAGCGGCGAGACGGTGGTCGTGTCGAGCCGCTGGACGCTTTCGCGCGACAAATGGGGCAAGCCGCTCGCCATTCTCGCGACGAACAACGACATCACCGACGCCAAGCGCATGGAAGGCGAGCTATTGCGCCAGAAGAACGAACTGCGCGCGACCATCGACGCCATTCCCGGCATGGTGTGGAGTTCATCGAACGATGGCCGCCTCATTTATCTCAACCGCCGCTGGAACGAGTACGGCGTGAAGCTCGCGGACGACGGCCACGACATCTGGCAGGAGATCGTGCATGCGGAAGACTTCGCCGCGTTGCAGGCCGCGTGGCGCGAGGCGCTCGCCACCAGCAGCGGCTTCGAAGTGACGGCGCGCATCCGGCGCGGCGACGGCGTGTTTCGCTGGATGCACATCGGTGCCGCGCCGCTGCGCGATTCCGAAGGCAATCTCGTGCGCTGGTATGGCGTGAACACCGACATCGAGGAACGCAAGCGCGCGGAACAGGCGCTCGACCGCTCGCGCTCGGAACTCGCGCATGTCACGCGCGTGACGACGCTCGGTGAGATGGCCGCGTCGATTGCGCACGAAGTC
Organism: Caballeronia sp. GAWG1-1; assembly: GCF_023631465.1. Taxonomy (NCBI): domain Bacteria; kingdom Pseudomonadati; phylum Pseudomonadota; class Betaproteobacteria; order Burkholderiales; family Burkholderiaceae; genus Caballeronia; species Caballeronia sp. GAWG1-1. The sequence goes on along the minus strand of NZ_JALQDB010000032.1, from coordinate 3,111 downwards.
ACGCAGCCGCTCGCCGCCATCGTAACCGCGGGCGACGCCGCGTTGCGCTGGCTCAACCGTCAGCCGCCGAATGTGCACGAGGCGGTGCAGTCGATCAGTCAGATGACGAGCGACGCCAAGCGCGCGACGGACATCATTCGCCAGATTCGTTCCATGGCGCAAAAGCGCGATCCGCAACCCGCGCTGGTCGATCTGAATATGATCGTGAGAGAATCGGTCGAACTCGTGCGGCGCGAATTGCAAAGTCAGCGCGTGGAGCTTTCCGCTGCGTTTGCCGAGCCCGCGCCAGTGGTTTGCGGCGACCGCGTGCAGCTTCAGCAAGTCGTCATCAATCTGCTGATGAACGGCGTGCAGGCCATGTCCGGCGTGAGCGGACGCAAGCGCGTCATGCGCGTCGCCACCCGGCTCGCGGACGAGCGTCACGCGCAGCTTTCGGTCGAAGATTCGGGCATTGGCATCAGCGAGAAAGATGCGGGCTCGCTCTTCAACCCGTTCTTCACCACCAAGAAAGATGGCATGGGCATGGGGCTGTCGATCTGCCGATCCATCGTCGAGGCACACGGCGGCCGCATCTGGGCCGAATCGCAGGAAGGTCAGGGCGCGTCGATGCAGTTCGTCTTGCCGCTCGAAGAGGAGACATGCAGTGAGCCACGAAACTGAGGAAGGCGCGAGCCAGTCGATCGCCTACGTGGTCGACGACGACGACTCCATGCGCACCGCGCTCACCATGCTGCTGCGCTCGGTCGGCCTGCAGGTGCAGGCGTTCGGGTCCGCGCAGGAGTTCATGGCCTTCGACATGCCGGACGTTCCAAGCTGCCTCATTCTCGACGTGCGCCTCAAAGGGCAAAGCGGGCTTGCCGTGCAGGAGCAGATTGCGGCGGGCGACCTTTCCGTGCCGATCATCTTCATCACGGCGCACGGCGATATCGCCATGTCGGTGAAGGCGATGAAAGGCGGCGCCATCGACTTTCTCGCCAAGCCGTTCCGCGACCAGGACATGCTCGACGCCGTGGCGAACGCGCTCGCGAAAGACGAAGTGCGGCGCAACGAAGACCGCTCCGTGGCGGACTTGCGCCGCTGCTACGCTCGCCTTACGCCGCGTGAACGCGAGGTGATGGCATTCGTCGCGAGTGGTCTGATGAACAAGCAGATCGCCGCCGAGATGAACCTGAGCGAGATCACGGTGAAGATTCATCGCGGTGCGGCGATGAAGAAGATGGAGTCGCGCTCGCTCGCCGACTTCGTGCTCAAGGCCGAAGCGCTCGGCGTGAAGCCATCCGCGTCCGCGACCACGCCGTCGCGCGTGCAGCGCACCTGAGCATCAACCACACTAAACCTTGATATAGGTTGTCCAAACCTTTCAGCGACGCCGGCAACCCAAGGTACGGCTAGTCGCAGCGGGTCCGTTTGATTAACTTTGATGCATGGGTTCCGGTCTTCCGACCGAGCCGGCAAGCCTCAAGGAAACGAACGGATTCGCCATGATTCTCTTCCAGGAAACTTCAGGCAGCGGCGATGCGCGTCACCGCATCGCGAAGCGCGCACGTCATTCGGTGCGGTGCATCGAACAGGCGCGAGAACTGCTCTTCTTATCGCAGCACATCATCGATATCGCGCTTTCGTGCGGTATTCGTTTTCAGCCTCGTCACACCTCGGCATTCAAGCGAACGGTCAGCGCCACGTCATCAGCGGGCGCGTGAAGACGCGCGCTCTGGGCTGACGTTTCATACGCCATTTGCAAATTCTCAATCGAGCAGGTTCATCCATTTTTGAGGAGTCAGACCATGCAGGCAAGCGCGAAGATCATGGACCCGTGGGCACGGACCATTTTCATGCTGGGCGTGAAGACAGAAGACGCGAGTTTGAGCGGCATTTTGAAGAAGCCGCCCGAGCGTCTGACCAAAAGCGATCTGCTGGAGAAGCGCGGGTTGTCGATCAGCCTGATCGAACGTCCTTCGTCGACGACGGCGATCATCGCGTGGCGCGATTCCACGCACTGCTGTTATGGCGATCAGATGTGGCGCGTCTCGCATGCACGCACCACCGGCGTCTGCGCAATGAGCGGCCAGCCGGTATTGATCGGCGACGCGGTGTATCGGCCGAGTCGGCGCACCGCGCCACGCAACGCCCACGCGATGATTCTGGCATCGGTTCTCGAAGGCGAACTGGTGGAGTGAGCAACATGGACGCGCGATGCCGATTGGACCTTCGCGCTTCGACAAAACCTTGCTCTCCTCAAAAGTGGTTCAGTCTTGAACACTTTTTGCCGATATCGCGGAAGAGCCGCGGCGCTCTTGTGCGCGATGCAACACTTTCAGCAATTTCGCTTGCGGGCCGCCTGGCATCGTTCACAACCCGCCAGGCAAACGGTCGAAGTCGCGCCGAACGCGCCTCACCGGGCTACTGGCCGCATTCTTGCTCGTACTCCGCGACTCGCGCCTTCGCGGAATGAACAGGTTTGCAACATTTTTGGCCGTTCCCGCTGACGCGTGCTCCCAGGCACGTTTGCATAGCGCGCAATCTGCGTTTGATAAGGTGAAACGCGCCGGAAAGCTAAGCCCGGCAAGGCATCCCACAGACAAAAGCCGTTTCGGCCGGTAGTGCCCCGCCATTTGCGCCCCTTCAGCAAATGTTCAGAATTGAATCAAAAATGCATCGCGCGCTTGGCCGCCGGCCGCGCATCTTCCGTGCATCGCCGTCTATGCCTTATCGGACATAGATCGGACACTTCCTGGCACGTCTCTCGCTTATGTACGACAAAGCACGAACATCACTGTAGCCGGTGACGGCACGAAGCGGCGATGCAAGGCTCACGGGGCTGGCCCCACATGTTTCGATGTACGCCACCAGATGCGCTCACGAAACCTGCGAGCGGACCAGATAAAAGTACGGCGCGAAAGCGCTCTTATAAAGCGAATAAAAAATGTTGACCCTTCAATCCGATCTGCATGGCAACCATCTGCTGGCCGCACTTCCGACTCAGGAATGGCAGGCTCTCGCTCCCCATCTGGAACTCGTCCAGTTGCGCACGGAGCAGTTGCTTTGCGATTCCGGACAACGCATTCACCACGTGTACTTCCCGACCACGGCTATCGTCTCGCTTCTGCATAC